>NZ_CATKPN010000057.1:0-322092 GCF_949767245.1 Pseudomonas sp. IT-P176 | reverse complement strand
GTTTCATGGCCTTCGGTACGCCTTGCATCGAGGATCCACTCATTCTGGGTGTGTAGGCTACTGAAGGGCGTGGATTGGAGATTGGCGAACCCCAAAACGAAAAAAACCGCCAGAAGGCGGATTTTTCGGGGGTTCCAGAGATTTTGAAAGCCTTCTCTGGAGCCTTGGATGGTGCGGCACCAGGAGTCGAATCGAGTCGCAACTATCTAATATTAAATAAACTTCCATTTGCGAAAATATTACTACCTCTAAAAATATCCTTGTCCAAAAAGACAGGGGCTCATAATAGCCCAAAGTCAAAAATCCACTCAAACTCAGCCGTCGCTGCACGTAGTGCACATTTTTTTGCGGAAACAAAATCAGATGAATCTGCAAGCTTTAATTTTAGTGTTGCAATAGACGTGTCAAAGCTATTTTTTGATATTTGATTGTTTGGTATTGTTTTCCATAATACATAGTGAGTGTTGGCATTTTTTAAGTCTAGGTATATTTGCTCCATATGAAATCGCCTCTTGTCCTTGATCTCGCCTTTGTCAAGGTGGTATAGCCAGATACTTGCTTTTACTCGAAAGATTTCTGCATCTGAAGGTTTTGCTCTCCAAGATGAACAGCTGGGCACTCCATTCGGGTCGAACCAAAGTAGTGCGACATCTGAAATACTGCACGGGTCAAGAGGTATAATCTGCTCGATACAAAGCGAATAGTCTGTTGGCTCAACAGCGCGTGCCCCCAAAACCGGAAAATAATCTGCTTTGCCACCATTCGTTTCTTCATCAACGCGACGTTGATTTGCATGCATAGCAGCTAGGCGAAAATTGCGCCACTCAAAAGCCCACCACCAGTATCCTGATAGAGTCTCACCCGTAGGCTCAAATTTTTCATCAATCACTTTAACCCTACCTTTGGGATGAAAGTGATCAACATTGGGATCTGCTCCTTCAAGTGGTACCTCGGAGTACCAGCACTTGTTACCTACGACGTTTCGTAATGCTTTTAGGCATGCGGGGTCTCCCCATGTTGATTTACGTTGTTTTTCAATAAACTGAGAGCGATCAACCTCTGGTAATGCGGTTAATTGCTCTGTAAGTTTTTTTGCGTTTCTTTTCCACTTTATGGGCAGTTTAGCTTTATTGATGTCGATAAAGATCATTCTGCACCATTAATTGACTTTTTATAAAGTAGATCGGACAGGTTTTTGACTGCTTCAATTTTGGTGTTGGCGTCTAGATCACCAGAGATAATATTATCCAACGCCATTTCGTATGCTTCTTTGGCGATATTTTTGTATGGGTCAGGCGAGCTTTCTCTGGACTCTAAGGACGGTATTAGGCGCCTTAATCTCTGCAAATGTCTTGACCTGAATTTAGACGGCATATGCATTGATAAGTCGTATATACGCTTAAGAACTCGAAGGCTAAATAGATCTAACTGGCTATCAAGACCATATAAAGGGCTTGTAAGAACACTTGCTACGCCTGTGCCTCGAGGATTTTCATCTGGCATCCGTGCTCGAATTTTTCCATCACTTCCTCTTGTCATCACCCTTATTTCTTCTTTAACTAAACCAGCTACCAAAAGTGGTTGGTGTGTTGCAAGCAGTGTATGGCTATTTTTATAAATACCGCCGATCTTTCGAAGATGATCGAGATATTCTACGCCCCATGTGGGGTTGAGATGAGTATCGGGCTCATCAAGTACGTAGAGGGATCCTTCATCTTGTGTAAATCGCATAAGCCCAAGTACGGTTAGCAGTTGTTGCTCTCCTTCACTTAGCTGACGTGTATGGATTGGTCCTTTCGCGCCTTTGACTTTTACTCGAACGCGAAAATCGTCAATCAAACCACTTAATCTCATGGTATCCAGTGCTTGGAATAACGCCCTTGGATCCTCACCGTATTCTTTGGCTAGTCCTCTTAAAGAAGCAATATCAGGAATAAAAAGATGTATAACTTCCCTTGTTTCCTTTCTCCGAAAGTCAGCCGGTACTACCAGTTTTCTTGAAAAAGGAGCTAGTGAATAATTCTTAAAACGCTCTAATAAGTCGCGTACAGGGCCCTTGGCTCCCCAGAAATCGTCGGCAGTAGACTTGGGTAAAGCCCAATCAGGTTTTTTTACCGTTAGCAAAGCAGAATCAAACCCTTCAATTCGAGGATAGGACTTAAGAAAGCTATCGACCTCTTTATCGTTAGAGAAATAGAAGGCTAAAAGAACAAAAAGCCCGTGTACTGGGCGGGCATATATAAAGCGTCTAAATTCCAGTTTTCCGGGTTTGCTTTTTGTTGCGGGTGTTTCTAGCGTTTCATTTAAAGCTCTTCGGTCATGCTTATGGAAGAGCTCTTCGAAACGGTCGCTAACACCAGAGTAATAACCTACAACATACTTAGGTGTATAGGTGCTTCTAAGTAGTTCGAGAGAGACCTTTTTCTCATTGAAAGTGGCTTTCGGCTGGGATCCGTGCTCAGATTCAATCTCGACTAAACCATTATTTATTTGTGTGGAACTATAAAGATTGTAAGATATTTTATAAGAAAATGCGGCCGGTTCGTTAAGGCTGATATTTCGAAAAATATGAATTATTGCTTCAAGTAAATTACTTTTGGCCGAGCCATTCCGGCCGATTATGACTGTTACATCTTTTGATTTATCAAACTCTATGCTCAAGCCTTCGAGATTCTTCCACGGGCTTTTGATTTCAAGAGAAATAATGCGCATTAGTCTTTCCTATGACTGATAGCGTTTTGCCCTAGCGGGATAACTAGAGAGCCCTCAGAACGTCCTTGCCTAAGAAGATCGAAAAATAGTTCAATGTTATCACTCAGGCCGGAGTGGGCTATTAAAACGTCTGGCGATGTTTCTCCACCTAAGTGCTCCAAACATAGCAACAGTTGTTCGAGAGTAGTGATAGGCTGGTCTTTCATAAACATAGGCTCTTTTGGCGTTGACGCCGAAATGCGCGTGCTATTCGTTTCAGGCGCACTTGGAGTAGGTATGAATTGTCTGCCGTTGTTCAAATATATGTTAGATATGCAGTTGAGATATTCATCATGCAGACTATTTCGAGCAGATATTTCTCGTTCCAATTCATCGCACGCGAAAGAGATTTCTTGAATCTTTTTAGTTATTTTTACTTGTTCGTCTGTTGATGGTTTGGAAATTATCGACTCTTCGACTTGACGCGCCGAAATGTGTGGGACGCCGCTTGAACGACCAGGAGTAACCTGATTGAAGAAGTCGGTAGAATGGGTCCACAACAATAGGAAGTCCGCTGTCATATCGTCGTTTTTCATTACAAACCGTCCTACGCGCTGAACTAGTAAGCAAGGAAGGTCTGTGGGCAAAATTTTAGCTGATTTAGTGCCGGTGCTTATAAATGGTCTGTCTAGTGACAATATAATATCGTTTTCATTTAGCAAAAAACGTTGGTATTCAGCGGCCCGATCATTACTTATATGGGCAGTGTCACTCCATCGTGTAGAGTGCGGAGTGATGTTAATATTTCTTAATAGCCGCGTTCCGGAATTTGAAAACCATTCACTTTTGAATGCGTAGCCGTTTTGTAAACTTGCGACATCTTGGATCGCAATGCTTTTAAATAGTTTTTTGGCGTTGGCTGAAAAGTAACCACGTACAGCCATGTCTCGAAAAATTTGGCGGAAATATTCAATGTGTTTGATATTTGACGTTGGTTCTTCAATTATTTTTAAAACTGCGTTAAGGTTTTTTAATTTTTGAGATTTGCTAGCGATGTGCTCGTTGTTAATTCGTTCTATAAGACTTTTGAAAAAAGACTCGATGCCATCATTTTTTACTTGAATAGATTGTTCTAGCGAGTTTAAAAGTTCGTAAGTCTCGAGGTAGGTCTCGATTATTTCTCTTTGTTCTAGTAGCGAAGGAAAGAAAATTTCCAAATCTTCAAGTTTGTTTTTTGTTATATGTTGTAACCCAACTCCACCGTTAGCATTTGCGATGATTGTTTCGAGCTGTGAGTTAACTGCAAGCTGGAGGAATCTTAGCTCGATATTATGATTTGTCGGGGTACATTTGAAAATGTGTTGATTGAGCGCTGCGCTGCCTCGCTCCCATATAAATGCGCCAAATGATGTGCCAGGGGTACCTGACCAGCTTATTAATAAAGTTCCGGTTTCTATACGATGTTTGGAGTCTAAATCCGTTGGGTCACAGTAGTTAAACTCTGCATCTTTGTTGTTTAGGTTCTGGATGCGGACAATTGGTAGTCCAGACGTTTTCCACTCAGTGGACTTGAATACTCGACCATTAACTAACTGGACTAGTTCGCTTAAACGCCTAGATTGCCATGAGTCTTTATTTGTGAATTCTTCGGGTTCATTTGTTTTTGGTCTGCGAAATTTTCCACTAACTAATAGATGCAAAATAACTTGACGCAAAAGTTGGATAGATTTTTGCGAGAATTCGAAAGCTTGAAAATGTTCAATGTTCATTGGGTTAATCATTCGGCGAACGCTTCTCTGAGGAGTTTTTGAAGTAACTCTCTCTGGATTTTTATGCGTTCGTCCGCTTTTGCCAATTCTGCAATTAGATTTTCTGGCGAGTCATAACTATGCTCGGCATTGTAAGGATTTTTAAAATCCAAGCTGTATTGCTTTTTTTCTATTTGCTCGATGCTTATGCGCCAAGCATGGTCATTTTCTTTTCTGTTTTTTCGGTCTGCGCCGCCCCACCATTCGAGGCACTGATCTAAATGCTCTGCGCGGATCGGCTTTGTCATAGAGTATGACTTTTGATTTGCAGGAACCTTATGTTCATAAAACCAAACATCATTAGTTTTTTTACCCTTTTCAAAAAAAAGGATATTAGTTCCGATGCTTGCATATGGTTTGAAAATGCTGTTCGGTAAGCATACGACTGTATGCAGGTCGCACTGTTGCAGGAGAAATTTTCGAATTCTTGCTCGTGTGCTTCCTTCACCAAATAGAAAACCGTCAGGGACGACCACGGCAGCCCGTCCTTTGTTCTTTAGTAATTTTATAATTAGTATGATAAATAAGTCAGTTGTTTCTTTGCTTCGAAGCTGCTCTGGGAAGTTTTTTTCTAGCCCGTCTTGTACTGTCGCACCAAACGGGGGGTTCGTCAGAATAATATCGACTTGATCAGATGGTTTAATATTTTCAATAGGGTGCGATAGGCTGTTCTTATGTTTTACGAAACTGGCATCTTCAATTTCGTGTAGTAGCATATTTGTTACGCATAGCATATGAGGTAGCTGTTTTAGTTCAATTGCGCGCAAGCTTTTTTGAATTTTTGGCTCGGAACTTTCAATGTTTAACGAATTATTCCGCATAAATCGAATGCTGTCAGTCAAGAATCCGCCTGTTCCGCAGCTTGGATCCAGTATTACCTCGCCGGGTTCAGGGGAGATTGCTTTCACTATGAATGCGGTGAGTCCTCTTGGAGTGTAAAACTCTCCAGAGTTACCTGCTGCTTGAAGATCGTTGAGCATTTGCTCGTAAATATCGCCAAGATTTTTTCTTTCTACGAGGCTTTCGAAATTGATTTCGTCAATTTTGTTAATCGCCTGTCTGATCAATGTGCCGTCTTTCATATAGTTGCGGGCATCTTCAAAAACGTCCACAATTACTTCTGCTCGTTTTTTACCACTACCAGGCGCCGAAAGATTTTTTAATTTAGGGAATAGTTCGTTATTGATAAAAGTGAGCAATTCCTCGCCCGTCAATGCACCATTGGTTGCCCACGTTTTCCATTGGAGTTCCTCGGGAATGATTAAGGTTTTTCTCGGATTTATGCGTTTAATTTGTTCTTCTTGGCTGCATATGATTTTTAGGAATAGCATCCAGCAAAGTTGAGATAGCCTCTGGGCGTCACCATCCACTCCAGCATCTTTTCGCATTATGTCTTGAATCGATTTTATAATGTTACGTGCGGGCATGGTCAATTCGTTCGCTAGGACATTTCAATGGCACTTAAATCTCATTACGCTGAGATCTAAATTTGTAACGGCTCTCTCAAGGCGTTAGGGCGTCGATGAAGCCATGAATCATCCCATAGAGTAGTCGAAAATTCCGGGCAGGTCTTCAGTCTTGCCTCAAGAAATCAACAGTTTTTGGTACGCGAATCCTCAGATGGATCATTTGTAGAACGCCGGCGGCATCGGAGTTCGGCCTGTGGGGGCTGAGTGAGGTCTGTTGGTCACAGCTCCCCCACCTCTCTTCCATTCGCGGCTGGGTCCAGGCAATTTTAGATCCAGGATTTCCCGAGTCGTTGGGATATCAGCCTTGCCGTTAGCTTATAGTAGTATCGAGTCGTATCTGCCCTGTCAGAGATTTTATGGTTCAGAAACCACAATATATGTTTGCGTTGCCATGTCCAAGGATTACTCCGTTGCCAATATTCAGAAATCGCAGTGTAGATAATATTGGCCTGCCTATAATGGCGCTGTCGACTGGTATGGGAGCCGGATACAGTTCCGCTTAAAAACAGTTGCATATCAAATCGGTAGCTCATTTTCGTGCTCCTATGTAAGCGGCTATCACATCGATCCGACCGTGCCCGAGTTCGTAACTTATTTGCTGTCGTGCTTTTTTATCTATGGCTCTATTCTGTTGGTAATAATTACCGCCTATTACGGGGGCTTCGTGTCCTGTTATTTGTTTGTAACGTTCGCAAGCATACGCAGCACGAAGTTCGTGGAAACCTTTGAGGTTTTGCGCATGGAGGACGTACCGTGCAGGCCGGATTATTTGCTGTTGGAAATCGAGATAACTTTCGTTAGGTGCAAGCAGGTTGCGGCTACCACTTGGTGAGACCTGTTCGGCATGCCTTAGGGCTTTGCGAATATGATCATCAACCTTGATCCATCGAGGTGCCGATGCGCCTGAACGACCACCTTTGGTACCATCCTGAATGTTGATTTTCCCGTAGTACTCGGCCTCACGCTTAAGGCGAGGAAGATCGGCTAAGATGGCTTCGCGCAAGCGCATGCCGGTGGCGCGTGCCAACTGCGTGATGGCGGCGGCACGGGGATACTGTTCGCGGAGCGCATCGACGATGCGCATCACGTGTTCGCGATCGGGGCCTTGTGGAGCTGTCATGCGCATGGTGGTGCGCTGTATTTCCAGCGCCTTGCTCGGACTCGTCACCTTCACATACTGATCACCGCGAAGCGCTGCCATGGTCCGGTTGACGCTGGACAATCGATTTTGTGCGGTGGCGATTGCTAGGTCGCCGCGCTCGACCAAGTGATGCAAATGCGCCGCGTAATCTGACAAGATCTGGCGATCTATCTGCCGAGCATCGTTGAATCCTGGTCCATCGTCTGAGCGACACCAGCGCACGAATGCCTGCCAACGATCGCTGTGCGCTTTGACGGTCCCGTAATGCCCTCCGTCGAACATGTCTTTTAAGGCCTGCGGTCCGGCATAACTCAATTGCCGACCATAGCCAAAATTACGCCCATCCCGCCTACCTACCAATGCCATGATCAAACTCCTCTCGAAGCTAACCCTTAAAACCCTCCCCACGTCATCCCGCCAAGAATGTTGAGTGTTATCAGGGATCAAGGCCCCTGCGACCTGTGAGGGTTGTCCACTAACGCGGGACTGGCGGCTCCTTACGACCGGGAGCTTGGGCATCTCATGATCTGGCCTCCTGAGCACTTCCGAAGAAGTGGGCGGGTGGAAGCTGCGCTGGCTGACGAGGCGGCGCCGCGAGATCCTGAGTCGGGTGAGGGCAGTTAGGCGATGACCGGGGCATGCCTGACTGTCAGTCAGGTGCAGTCCATCCGTGGGCTGCGGCACCATCATCTGCATCGCTGTTGCTGGTGACTTCGGTGTTTGTCACGCCGATTGTCACGAGGGGGAATGCCGCAAAGCCTTATACGAGTTGGGCTGCAGCAGCGGTAGGAGCGCCCGTCTCTTTCCAGAAGAAAGAGACGGGCGCAGGTTGGCGCAGTGAAATGGCCAAGCGGATAGGTTGCTGCAGCGCAGCTATGAAAGGGGATGATTTGCCGCAGTGGGCACGCTGGTAAAAGTAGGCATCCATCACATCGCTGTGACCGTGCGAGCCGCCGGACGCTAATCGCACTTTGGGAGAACCGCCACGGTGTGGCGTAGCCTTAAAGGTTCTGGCTACCTGGGTTGCTGTCAACGACAGCGCTTTGCCCGATCTTTTCTACGCCTGTGGATAATTCGGGTCAAGGCTCGAATTTTCGGGAGTTCTGCGGCTGTGGATGAAATTATCCACCGGTGGAAATCCGTGGTTTTTCACAGACAGTTGCGTGGGCTTTAGATTTTTTAAGTTGAGGTCCATCCAAACAGGGCGGCTTTGCAGCCCTGTTTGGATGGACCCGCGTGGCAGAGCAGATTGCGAGAGTCTTACGGATGTACGCTTGCTTTACTGCGGCACTTTAAAAGCCAAAGCAGTGTCAGCACCGTCGGCCAAAACAACGTGTTGAGAATGTCGTGAGCGCTTGCCTGCCAACGCCAGTATCCGAAGCTTCCAATATCGTCTCGCCGATCTACCCACTCGCCTGCACACGCAATGATGAAAACAACCAGCCAGCCAAGGTATGGCCTGAATCGTCGGGTGCCGACGATCAACGTTAAATAGACCACCATGCCCACATAGATATGCAGCGCGTCTTTTGACAGCCCGGTTGCCGACACGATGGCGAGCTTGATGCTTTGTGCGGTTGAGATATCCATGTCAATTCTTCCTTTCTGCGCCAGTGCCAGACTTCGCCTTTATCCGAGTAACGTTATCTCCAATCTGGTTGGCGAATTCGTGTGGAGTGACATGCTCCTGCCGGTTGGCCTCCAGGTACCGGCTCCACCAGTTCATGATCAGCCTGCGCTCCTCGATGAACTCAGCCTTGTGGATGTAAGCGGCGCGGACGTTGTTGCGCTCTTTGTGGCTCATCTGCCGTTCAATAGCTGTCTCCGACCACAGTCCTGACTCGATCAGTGCGCTGCAGGCCATCGAACGAAACCCATGTCCGCAGATATCGGTTTTGGTGTCGTATCCCATCGTCCGTAGCGCGTTGTTCACGGTATTTTCGGACATGGGCTTCCAGGGTTTGGCATCACCTGCGAAGACCAATGCGAATTTGCCTGTGAGTGCATGGATTTTTTCGAGTAGCGCCACTGCTGGCGGCGATAAGGGTACTAAATGGATATCCCCTGCCATCTTCGTACCTCTTGTGGAAAAGGGTACGCCTTCCAACGCGGGTCGAGTGTCCGGTATCTCCCAGGTGCCGCGCTTGAGGTCGAACTCGCTCCAGCGTGCGAAACGCAACTCGCTGGATCGTACAAACACATGCAGCGACAGCATCACCGTCAGACGGGTAAGTGCCCGGCCTTTATAGGTGTCGATCCGCTCCTGCAGTTCCGGCAGTCGCGATAAGGGTAGAGCGGGGCGATGTACCACCCGCGGGGCTTTGATCGAACCTTCGAGGTCGTAAGCAGGGTTTATGGTGATAAGCCGGAGGCGCTTTGCCTCGCGCATGATGCTCTGCAGGTAGTTTTGTACCCTTAAAGCAACGTCGATCGTTCCGCGCTTCTTGATCGCTTCCAAGGGCTGCATAAGGTCATGGGTGTCGAGATCAACAATGGCGCGGGCGCCGATCAGCGGGAATACGTGGGTTGTGAGGCGGCTCATCACAGTCCTGGAATGGCCTGGTGCCCACTTGGCCGACATTTCCGTATGCCAGTCGAGCGCAACGCTTTCAAAGGTTCTGCCTTTGATTACGGCTTCCGCCTTAGCTTGGTGTTTGGTCTCTATAGGATCAACGCCATCCGCCAGCATTCGCTTGACTTCCAAGCGCTTGCGGCGCGCATCGGCGAGGCCAATGACGGGGTAGTTGCCGAACGAGGTCAGTCCTTCGCGTCCATCAGGTTTGACATACCTGAGACGCCAGCCTTTACGGCCATTGGGTTGGACTAGGAGGTAGAGGCCGTCGCCGTCGAAAAGCTTGTAGGCGTGGTCTGTAGGTTTTGCCAAGCGGCAAGCTGCGTCGGAGAGCGGGGCTGTGGTGCGCGACATAAGGGTACTCCCTTTTATCGAAGTGACCTGTATCCCAAACTCTACCCTTAAAACGGCTGGAATCCACCAGTTTCTGACGGAAACCGATGGAACCCCAAAACGAAAAAACCCGCCAGAAGGCGGGTTTTTCGGGGGTTCCAGAGATTTTTAAAGCCTTCTCTGAAACCTTGTATGGTGCCGGCACCAGGAGTCGAACCCGGGACCTACTGATTACAAGTCAGTTGCTCTACCAACTGAGCTATACCGGCGTGTTGGGCGACGATTATAGCGATTGCTTTGCGTCTGTAAACCCCTGAATTCTGACTATTTTTGCGTAGCGCTCAGGGTCAGGCTCTGCGCAGCACTTTCTTGAGCTTTTCTACGGCTCGCCAGGAGCGGCTGTTGCGCAGGGCGTGGAGTTCGGCTTCGGCGCGGTCGGCGCGTTGGCGTTCGTTGTGCAGGGCGGTTTCCAGGTCGGTCAGGGGGTAGCTGAAGCTGTGTCCGTAGCAGAACTGGAACTCGTCGAGGTTGCACGGGGCCAGTTCGAATGCGCCCTTGAAGTGCAGGTGTTCTTCGGCCAGGTAGAAGGTGTTGAGGCCGTCGAACAGTACCGAGTGGTAACCGGCGTCGAGCAGCAGTTGTTCCCAGGTCTGGTCGCGGGTCCAGGGGGTTTCGATGAGGATGATCCAGGGGCGCCATTGGCTGAAGTCCATGCCGCGCAGCACGGTTTCCTCGTGGCCTTCGACGTCGATCTTGAGGAAGTGGATCGGGCCTTTGACGTGTTCTTCGCAGATCGAGGTCAGGGTGCGGGAGTCGACGGTATGGCTGCGCACCTCCATGCCGGCGTCGCGGTGCTGCTTGGCGACGCTGGCTTCCACGGTCGACAGGCCGGTGTCGGCGATGGCGTAGAAGGTCAGTGCCTCGGCGTTGTCGCCGGCCACGCATTGCAGGTTGATGTCTTTGGGCCGCTCCTGGCACAGGGCGTCGTGGTAGACCTGCACCGGCTCGATGTTGATGCCGGTCCAGCCGCGTTCATAAAACGCCTTGGTGACCGAGTCCACGGTGGGCTGATTGGCGCCGACGTCGATGTAGAAGCCGTTTTCGAAGTGCTTCAGGGCGCGCCACAGGCGAATGTCTTCGAAGTTCTGTGCATAGGAAATGAACGTCACTGGCGCTTCCTGTCAGTCGGCTACGGCGATTCATGGCACCCGCTGGGCGCCCGATGACTGTGTATAGCAACTGCATCTGATGCGCGCAATTGTTGGCATGTTAGAGGCCAGGATTCGGCAGTTATGTCCTTTGGTTTTAAAGCTTATGCACAACTGGCAGTTGTCTGGCGCTCTGGATGACCGATTTTTTGCAGGAATTCTCAACAAGTCGCAACTGGCTGTTTTTTCGTTCGTTTTTTAATGTGAACAAAAAATGACCAAGGGCCTTTTAGCCCTAAAAGCCTTGGATCCAAAGGCCCAGATGGATTTTCATCAACAGAGTTATCCACAGGCTGTGCTGCGACAAAATGCCCCTTAATGGCGCTCGGCTAGCAGCAGCAGATTGCGCGGCGTCAGCGCACTTTCGCAGAAGGTGCCGAGGCGAACCTGGTAGCCCTGGGATTCGAGAAATAACGCGCGGTCGAGGACCAGCCACAGTTCCAGTGGGCGGCGGAACAAGCCGCGTACCAGTTCCAGGTTGCGCACTTCGGCCAGGCGTTGCCAGCCGGCGGCTTCCAGTGCCGGCCAGTCCTGGGTGCCGACTGTGGATAAGTCTTTGAGTGCGGCGAGGTCGCGGCAGTAGTCGGCGAAGGGTTTGTCCAGCCAGGCGCTGGGCAGTGACGGCGTCGGCAGGTACTGGTCCAGCCCGCGCAGTTGTCGTTGCAGCAGGTCGAAGCCCAGGCGGCGAGCCATGGAGCTGTCGCGCTGGCGTCGGACCCGGGCGCCGGCGGTCACGGTTTCGCTGAGCGGCAGGGCCAGGTCGTCCAGGGAAAGCTGCAGGCTGGAGGCTTTGCCGGCGCTGGACAGGGCTTGGTATTGGCTGGCCTGGGTGCGGTTGTAGCAGCACGGGGCGACGGCCAGTTGTGGGCAGCCGGCGGCGCTCGCCAGTTGCAACAGGCGCACGTGCAGGTCGCCACAGGCGTGCAGGGCCACTGGCGTCAGGTCGGCGCTGACCTGGGCCGCTGCATCGGCTGCCAGCACGTCTTGCTGCAGATGCCGGGCAGTCAGCCGATGGTGCTGACTCAGGGCCTGGCCGCTGGCGATCAGCGCCGGGTCATGCTCGAGGCAGGTCAGTTGCTGGCCGGCTTGCAGCAGGCGGCGGCCCAGATGGCCCTTGCCCGCACACCAGTCCAGCCAGTGCCGGGGTTGTTCGGCGAACTGCAGGCAGGCGGCAAAGGCTTCGATCTGCTGCCATTTGCGCCCCGGAACGTCGACGTTCAGGCGCGGCGCGGCGGGTTGGATGGCATTGGCAGGGAATTGCGCGAGCACGCTGAGGGCCGCCGACTGCGCCGCCAGCGCCGGGAAAGGTGCCGGGGCGAGTAGCTGTTCGGGATGGTTGTGGTGGTCTTCGGCGTGTTGCAGCGAGCGCTGGCGTAACCACTGGGCCAGTTGCGGGTGGGTGGTTTCCCACGGCAACTGGCGCTGGGTAAACGGGCGCGGGCGCCAGAGTGCCTGGTGCTCGCTCAGGAAGGCATCGAGGGCGTTGAAGCGGGCGAGCAACTGCTCGCCCGTCAGCACCGACGGCTCAGCGTCCCTGGCAGGCATCGACGCGCAACCAGCGCTCCAGCAGCTTGAAACCCCGGACCAGGACGTAGGCCATCAGCAGGTAGAACATGCCGGCGGCGAAGAAGATCTCCACCGGCAGGTAGGTACGGGCAATGATGGTGCGAGCCATGCCGGTCAGTTCGAGCAAGGTCACGGTACTGGCCAGGGCGCTGGCCTTGAGCATCAGGATCACTTCGTTGCTGTAGGCCGGCAGGCCGATGCGCGCGGCACGCGGCAGGATGATGTAGAACAGCGCCTTGGGCCGCGACATGCCCAGCGCCCGGGCGGCTTCGATTTCACCCGGGGGGATGGCCTGGATCGCACCGCGCAGGATCTCGGCGATGTAGGCGGCCGTGTGCAGGGTCATGGTGGCGGTGGCGCACCAGAACGGATCGCGCAGGTAGGGCCACATCGCGCTGCTGCGCACCGCGTCGAACTGCGCCAGGCCGTAGTAGACCAGGAACAGCTGCACCAGCAGGGGCGTGCCGCGGAAGAAAAAGATGTAGGCGTAGGGCAGGGCGCGCACGTACCAGAGCTTGGACGAGCGGGCGATGCCCAGCGGAATGGCCAGCAGCAGGCCGAGGATGACCGCGATGGCCACCAGCTCCAGGGTCAGGGTGGCGCCCTGGGCCAGCTTTGGCAGCCACTTGATGATCACTTCCCAGTTCATTGGTTGCTCCGGGCAAAGCCGCGAGCGGCGCGTTTTTCCAGCAGGTGCATGCCGGTCATGGCGATGACGGTCAGCCCCAAGTACATGAAGGCGGCGACCATATAGAAAGTGAACGGCTGTTTGGTCATGGTCACGCCGTTCTGCGCGTGACGCATGATTTCTTCCAGACCGATGACCGAGACCAGGGCCGTGTCCTTCATCAGGATCATGAACAGGTTGCCCAGCCCCGGCAGGGCGATACGCCACATCTGCGGCATGATCAGCCGGGTGAAGATCCGCCATTTCGACAGGCCCAGGGCCACACCCGCTTCGCGGTGGCCCTTGGGAATGGCCAGGATCGCCCCACGGAACACTTCCGTGGCATAGGCGCCAAAGCACAGGCCGAGGGCGATCACGCCGGCGGCAAAGGCATTGAGCGCCAGGTCAGGCTTGCCGAAAAACTCGCCGAGGGCACGCATCAGGTTGACGGTGCCGAAGTAGATCAGCAGCACCCAGAGCAGTTCCGGGATGCCGCGTACCAGGGTCGAGTAGGTGCCGCCAAGCCACTGCAGTGACTTGTACGGGGAAGTCTTGGCCAAGGCGCCGAGCAGGCCGAGCACCAGCCCCAGGCTTAAGGCCGTGAGAGCCAGTTTGACGGTCATCAGCGCGCCAGCGGCGAGCGCCGGGCCGAATCCTTGGAGTTCGATAATCATGGAGGTCTATTCAAGTTGCAGCAGGCTTTGCTAAAGACCGGCGCGCCGGGTGGGCGCGCCGGTCAGGCACGTCAGGATCAGTAGATGCTGAACGGGAAGTACTTGTCGTTGATCTTTTTGTAAGTGCCGTCAGCGACGATTTCCTTGATGGCGGCGTTCAGCTTGTTGCGCAATTCGTTGTCACCCTTGCGCACCGCGATGCCGATTTCGTCGCTTTCTACCACTGGGTCGCCTTTGAACTCGTAGTTCTTGCCGGCATCGCTTTTCAGCCAGTCGTAGTTGGCGTACTTGTCGGCCAGGATGCCGTCGACGCGACCGGAGGTCAGGTCCAGGTAGGCGTTTTCCTGGGTGTCGTAGAGGCTGACCTTGATGTCGTCACCGTAGGTGTCTTCCAGCCAGGTACCGGCCAGGGTCGCGCGCTGGGTGCCGATGGTCTTGCCTTTGAGGTAGGACTTGTCGGTCTTGAAGTCGACGTTTTTCGGCGCGATGAATTGCAGCTTGTTGGAGTAGTAGCGGTCAGTGAAGTCCACGGCCTGCTTGCGCTCGTCGGTGATCGACAGCGAAGACACCAGGAAGTCGAACTTCTTGGCGTTGAGGGCCGGGATGATGCCGTCCCAGTCAGAGGTGACAACTTCGCACTCGACTTTCATCTTGGCGCACAGTGCGTCGCCGATGTCTTTGTCGAAACCGACTACCTGGCCGCTGGCATCCTTGTTGTTGAACGGCGGGTAGGCCGCCTCGATGCCCATCTTGAGTTTTTCGGCAGCCATTGCGTTGGCCGAGAACACCAGAGTGGCGGCAGCGGCCAGGATGAATTTCTTGTAGTTCTGCATGCGGGTAGCTCCGTTAGCGGTTGCTGGACATGAATTGTTTGCAGCGCGCCGAAAGCGGGTTTTCAAACACCTGCTGTGGCGATCCTTGCTCTTCTACCAAGCCCTGGTGAAGGAACACAACTTCACTGGAGACCTGACGGGCGAAGCCCATTTCATGGGTGACCAGCAGCATGGTGCGGCCTTCTTCGGCCAGGGCGCGGATCACGTTTAGTACTTCCTGAACCATTTCCGGGTCAAGTGCCGAAGTGGGTTCATCGAACAGAATCACTTTGGGCTGCATTGCCAGGGTGCGGGCAATGGCCGCGCGTTGTTGCTGGCCACCGGACAGTTGCGCCGGGTACGCGTGGCGTTTATCGGCGATGCCAACCTTGGCCAGCAGGGCTTCGGCGACTTCGATGGCCTCGGCCTTGCTCTGCCCCAGCACGCGGCGCGGTGCTTCGATGATGTTATCGAGCACGCTCATGTGCGGCCACAGGTTGAAGTTTTGAAACACAAAACCGATTTCGCTGCGCAGGCGGTTGATCTGCCGGCCGTCGGCGGCCACCAGCTCGCCGTTTTTTGCCGGCTTGAGCTTGAGTTCTTCGCCAGCCACCAGGATCTGCCCCTGGTTGGGGTTCTCCAGGAGGTTGATGCAGCGCAGGAACGTGGACTTGCCGGAGCCGGAGGAACCCAGGATCGAGATCACGTCGCCGTCGCGTGCGGTCAGCGAGACGCCCTTGAGCACCTCCAGCTGGCCGTAGCGTTTGTGCAAGTTGCGGATTTCAAGCGCGGGCGTGGCCTCAGCCATGTACGGTCCTCATTGTGTTCGGTTGTGCCTGTGCTGTTGGGCAGCCTTCCTGGCGAGGCGCCAAGCTAGCATAGCGTTGGAATGGCGGCCAACAGCCCCACGGGGTGCACACGGGAAGTGGTGCGCGGTTGTCGCATCGACGCAGCAGACTGTCGCGCTATCAACAACCGAACATCTGTTTGAAGCCATGTTTGCGTGGGGGGAGCGTAAAAAAAGGCGCGATGGTGCCAGCTTTGGCCGGGTGTTGGAAGCGCTAAGCGGACATTCGTTCCTGATCGGCACGTTTATTGTGCACCAGTGGTTTTTTCTGTGTGTTTTTGGTGCGCCGATTCATCCGGTGGCTGGATGGCACGTTAATGTTCTGGCGAAGTGCTATTAACCTCAATGACTTAGCGTTGGAGCTCGGCCTTTGTGCAGGCCGCGGAATGTGAGGTCGTGACACATTTTGGCGCAATTGTTTCGTGCGGAATTAGAAAGCGACAGGTTGGTTTGTTTTTGCGAGAAGCGCCGCCCTGCAATGGAATTGAGTTATCCGGGGAGGCGAAAAACGGCCGCTGTCAGGGATGACGAGCGGCCGTTCTGGTTAGCGGACTGCAGGGTTTACTCGGCCTTTTCGTCCGGTTCGCCCAGGGATTCGCGGTAGCTGTCCAAGGCATTGCCGAAGTCGCTGATGAACTGCGGCTCGGTGAGCCAGGCCTGGGCGGTTTCGCGGTCCATGCCGTCGGCCCACATGCGGTAGTCGATCAGCATGTCGGCGGCCAGGTGGGTGGCGGCCATGGCTTCGTTCTCGGCGTTTTCCATGTCGAGCAGGTCTGGGTGCTCGTTGATGATCTCGCTGAGGTTCGACAGCAGGGTCAACAGCATGTCATTGCGGCTGGTGGCCTCTGCGGCGTGCATCTTGCTGAACATCGCCAGGGTGTACTCAGGGATCGGCGCGTCCAGGTGGCCTGTCTCGTCATCCAGTGCCAGCGGCTTTCTGCCGACCATGCGGATCTGCTTGGCCTTGGCCTTGGCGCGTTTGGCGCGTTTTTGCTGTTTGTTCGGGGATGCCATGTAATTCAGTTCGCTTTCTGTTGAGTGTTGGCCGCGATGGCGTCGGACGCCGCCACGTAGTCAGCCTGGAAGGCTGGCGATTCGATCCACGCCAGGGCGCCGGCTTCGTCGGTCTCGGTGGACCATTGGCGATATTCGATGAGGGCCGCCAGGATGAAGTCCATGGCACCTTCTTCGCCTTCCTGCTCGTACACCAGTTCCAGCAGCGGGTCTTCGAGGAAGGCGCTGCACATGGCTTGCTGGCTGGTCTTTTCGGCGTCGATCATTTTCTTGAACAGCTCGGTCAGGTCGACTGACTCGAAGTCGATGCGATCGTCGTTCGGGTCCAGGTCCACCGGCGCGGCTGCGCGTTGGGTGCGGTTCTGCTTGGCCTTGGCTTTGGCGCGGGTGGCGCGTTTTTGCTGCTTGTTCGCGGATGCCATGGGCGTCGTTCCGTGTCTCGTCGAGAGGGTGCAGGCCGGTCAGCTACGGGGGACTCGCCGCCCGGGATGATCGGGGGCCAGTTCGCCATGTTGCAGCCAGGACAATGCAATGGGCCATAGTGTGGCTTGGTATGGGCTGCGAAAAAAGCCGAAATGTCCGACTTGTTGCTCGCCGATGTCTTGCGGGGCGATTCGCAGGTGAGTGTTGGCACTGCGGGTGAAGTAGCCCAGCAGGCGCTCGATGGCGGCAATGGTGCCGTAGGGATCGTCGCTGAGGCTGATTGCCAGGGTTTTCGCGGTAACGGCGACGAAAGGTAGCTGGCCGACTTTTGCGGCAAGCACGCGGCCGCTGGGGCACTGCTCGAAGCGCGGCGCGGATCGGCTCCAGTCGCGCACCACGCCGGCCGGAGTGTCTTCCAGCCAGCCCAGGCGTTTGCCGGGGAAGTAACCGCAGAGCCAGGTCACCAGCGGCATCACCACATGCCACTTGCCGAACATCCGCCAGCGCAGGTCCGGGGTGTAGTCGCGCCAGTAGGCAAACTGTGCACCGACGGTCACCAGGCGCCGGATCACTGGCCCCGAGTTCGCCAATCCCGCGGCACAGCCGCCAAAGCTATGGCCGACGACATCGATGGGCTGGCCAGGAAACTCGCGCTGTGCACGCTTGAGCATGGCCTCGAAGTCCAGGTGGCCCCAATCCGACCAACTGGCGTCGAGGTTTTTCAGCGAGGCTGGGCGCGACTCGCCAATACCCCGATAGTCATAGGTGATGACGTCGAAGCCATGGGCGCACAGGTATTCGGCAAAGCGCGAGTAGTGGCGGCAACGCACCGAAGTGGCAGCGTTGATGATCACCACTGCCCGGGACTGGTCGGTGCCGGCATGCCGCCAAGTGAAACCACCCAGGGCAAAACCGTCGGCGGCGGGCTCCCGGAAGGAAGTCATAAGCGGCTTGGCCAGCAGTTCCAGCTCGATTTGAGTCGGTGTCAGTGAAGGGCTTTCCTGCAAATTCATTGGCGCGCAACCTTTGCGGGTAGCTGCCAACCATAGTCTGCCTTTGGCGGGTCGACAATCCGTCCGGTTGGTCAATGGTGTCGGTTGATCAGCCGTTGCTCGAGCATGACCCGCTCACGATCCAGTTCCGCACGCAGTTCCTCCTCGCTGGGCAGCACCAGTTTGTACTTGCTGGCGAATAGCTGTTCGTGACCTTGCAGCATGGAGTAGCGGACCACCGACTCATCCTTTTGTGCGCAGAGGATGATGCCCACGGTGGGGCTGTCTTCCGGACCGCGCTTGAGGTCGTCGTACATGCGCACGTACATGTCCATCTGGCCCACATCCTGATGGCTCAGTTCGCCACGCTTGATGTCGAAGATAACGAAGCACTTGAGCAAGTAGTTGTAGAACACCAGGTCGATGTAGAAGTCTTTGCTGTCGGTGCTGATGCGTTGCTGGCGGGCGATAAAGGCGAAACCCTTGCCCAGTTCCAGCAGGAAGCCTTGCAACTGATTGATCAAGGCTTGTTCCAGATCGGTTTCCAGCACCGAGCCGGCATTGGGCAGGCCAAGAAACTCCAGCACCACCGGGTCGCGGATGAAATCCCGGGGGGTGGCTGGCAGTTGCTGGATATGGGTCGCGGCTTCCTGCTTCACGGTCGAGCGATCGCGGCTGGCCAGCAGGCGCTCGTAGTAGAGCGTGCCGATCTGGCGCTCCAGGGCACGGGTCGACCAGTTCTGGGTGGCGGATTCGATCATGTACCAGTGGCGGGCGTGGTCGTTTTCGACGCGTAGTAAGGCGCGGTAATGGGTCCAGCTCAATTCGTGACGCAGCGCGTCACAAATTGGGAATGCCTGGTAGAACAGGCGCATGTAGCGAAGGTTTGAGCTGTCGAAGCCTTTACCAAACTCCGCCGTCAGCACACTCGCCAGCGTCGCCAGCAGTTGCTTGCCATACCTCGCTCGCCTGGCGCCTTGCTGCTCGAACTCGACGATATGCCGCCCGATCTGCCAGCAGGTCTGCACCTGGGTGGTATCGACTGCGCGCAATACTTTGCGCCGCGCCTCGCGGATCAGGTCGCCGAGATTGCCCAGCAGTGAGGCAAGTTGTGGCTCCTGGGACTGAGGTTCGATGGCGCTCATGAGGGGCTCCGCGTTGGGAAGAACAGGCGGGAGAGCTTCTCAGTCGTGGGGTGGGACTGGATGCAGGGCGGGGCCTGGAAGTCTGCAGGAAAGACCTGTAGTTGCGCTGGAATCCAGCCATAGGGGGCGAAGTTCGACAGGTGAGTCCTGTAGTCCTTTTCGTGGTGGGCTCAAGTTCAAATCAGTCTGAAACTTGGCCGTGCTGGCGGAAATCGAAAAGGGATAACGATTGGGTTCTACAGAACCCGGGAGTTGTCATCATGAAACGTGTTCGTTTGTTCCTGTTACCACTCGCGGCGGTCGGTTTGTTGCTGTTCCCCGTACTGGCGCAAGCCGCCAGTTATGAGCCGATCGACAGCGCCGGGGTGCAAGCCCAGCCACAGCAGCAAAACGGGATTACCTACCTGTCAGGCGGCATCGGCCTCGACGAGTCCCGAACCATTGAGCAAGCCCAGGGCTACAACCTGCACATGACCTTTGCCGTGGGCCCGCAGAACCAATACACCGCCGATGTCGATGTAGTGGTGCAAAAGGCGCCAGGGCAAGCCGTGCTGACGCTGGATAACGCCGGTCCCCTGGTCTACGTGAAGCTGCCCGCCGGCAAGTATTCGGTGATCGCCACGCGCAATGGCGAGGAGCGGCGTGATACCGCAGATGTTGGCAGTGGCGGGGCAAGTAATCTGGTCTTTCACTGGAATGATGCCCAGTAGCTGCCTGCAGCCGTCCCGGCCCTGTCACTGAGGACAGGGCCGTGGTGGTTCAGGGTTTGCCAGGCGCGTCTGGTGCCGCCAGCCTGATGGAGAGGATGACCGCACTGGGTACTTTGACCTTGATCTCCTGATCTGCAAATGACCACTTGATCACGCTAAGGCCACCCATCGACCAGACCACGTGAACGTGGTTCAGGGCGCAATCGTCCTTGACTCCATAGCTCTCGATCGCCTGGTATTTCTCGCAGAGCTCTTTGCTCAGCAGTACCTGCTCTGCCTGATAATTGCCGAGCCCCAGGGCGCTGATGATTTTCCCGGGCAGGACGCTCCAGGTATTGGCCCCAAACATCAGCAGGAGGGCCAGCAGTGGGCTGACGATCAGCACATGGCGCTGGTTTTGCCGGATCACGGCTGTAATGACCGTGAGGAGTATCAGCAAGGCCAAAAAGCACACGGCCATGAACGGGTATTCGCCCAGGGTTTTGACCATCCCGGGGGCTCCCCTGGCCAGGGCTGTCGTTGCCAGCAGTGCGACGAGGTTGCCGGTAAGGAATGTCAGGAAGGCTGTGATGGCGAACTTCAGCCAGCTATAGGACGGTAGTTCGTAGTTTTTTTGCAGGGGTAGGCCGAACGCGATGCCGATCACCAGTGGCCCGGCCAGCAAGCCGAGGGTAAAGGCGTGGCCGTCCTGTAAAAAATACAGAGCCAGCCACAAGACGGCGAGGCTGCAGAACCCGGGGGCGAAAAAATAGCGGTTGATCAGGCGTCGGTCGAGATTTGTCTTGGGAGTGTTGCCGTTGATTCGATACTTCAGCTCTTCATCCACGGGTTTGTCGCTGAAGAATACTTCTGACCAGATCCACCCGGGGGCGGTGAAGCCAAAGCCGATCAGCAGCACGATGACGCACCCCATGATGGCTGCTGCCGCCAGAAGCGATACGAAGCCGAACAGGTCGAAGTCGGGGTAGAAGTGGTTTTGGCCGAAATAGATCAGGAAGATCAGGAAGCCGAAAGCCAGGGAGGCGAAGTGGAACAGTTTCCAGTTGTGCTTTTCGATGAACTGGAAAACCTTGTCCAGGGCCTGGAAAGGTTCGGATGGGCCGGGGTTGCCCGTGGGTTGCCTGTCCATGCGTAGAGGTGTCCTTGTGAAGATGCGGGTACGGCGACGGGCTATTTGAGCATCTTCAGTTTTCTACGGGCATAAAAAAACCCTGAATCTTGCGATTCAGGGTTTTCGGTATTTGGTGCCCAGAGACGGAATCGAACCGCCGACACGGGGATTTTCAATCCCCTGCTCTACCGACTGAGCTATCTGGGCAACGGGGCGCATTAAACTGGTTTTTCAGGGGGTCGTCAAGCAAGTTTTCAAAAAAATTTTAATTATTACCGTCGCTTACGATCCGACCCCGGTATCTACGCAATTACTCAGCAGGCGGCACGTAGCCTTCGGCTTTGGCGTAATCCTCGCCGGAGAAGAACTTGTCCATCTCGCCCTGAAGATATTTGCGGTCTTCGGCGTTCATCATGTTCAAGCGTTTTTCGTTGATCAGCAGGGTCTGGTGTTTTTGCCAGTCGGCCCAGGCCTTTTGCGATACGTGGTCAAAAATGTCCTGGCCTTTGGCACCCGGGAAGGGCGCGCGCTCCAGGCCCGGCAGTTCTTCGTTGTACTTGCGGCACATGATGGTGCGGGTCATGACGACTCTCCTGCGTTCAATACGTCGGCCGCGCGCTTGAGCAGTTTTTTCACCGGGGCGGCGAGGCCCAGGCGCGGCGGGGTGGCGAGGTTATACCAGAGCCAGTCGGCCTCGGCCACGTGATGGCCGGCCTCCTCGACCTGAACCAGCCAGGGTTCGATGGCCAACTGGAAATGACTGAAGGTGTGGATCAGGTTCGCCAGCTCGGTGTGTTTGCCCAGTTGCAGCGAGTGTTGCAGGGCCAGGTGCTCCAGGTCGCCGAGATCATCCAGCTCCGGCAGGCTCCATAAACCGCCCCAAAGGCCGGTGGAGGGGCGCCGGTAAAGCAGGATGGCGCCGTCGCGGTTGGCCAGCAGCGGCATCAGCGTACGTTTCTGGGGTACGGTTTTGCGCGGCTTGGGGATCGGGTAGCGGGTTTCCAGGCCGAGCATGTGCGCTTCACAGCCCTTTTCCAGCGGGCACAGCAGGCAGCTTGGCTTGCTGCGGGTGCAAAGCGTGGCGCCCATGTCCATCATCGCCTGGGTGTAGGCGTTGACGCGGTCGTGGGGGGTGAAGCGTTCGGCGGTGGCCCACAACTGCTTGGCAACCTTGGGCTCGCCTGGATAACCCTCTTGTGCGGTAAAGCGCGCCAGCACCCGCTTGACGTTGCCGTCGAGGATCGGCGCCCGCAGGCCCATGCTCAGGCTGGCGATTGCGCCCGCGGTGGACAGGCCGATGCCCGGCAGGTCGGTGAGTTTTTCCACGTCCTGTGGAAATTCACCGCCGTACTGCTCGACGACGATCTTCGCGGTCTTTTGCAAATTGCGCGCGCGGGTGTAGTAGCCCAGCCCGGTCCACAGGTGCAGCACTTCATCTTCCGGTGCGGCGGCCAGGTCCTGGACCGTGGGCAACGACGCCATGAAACGGTCGAAGTAGTTCAGCACAGTGCTGACCTGGGTCTGCTGCAGCATGATTTCCGAGACCCACACCCGGTAGGGGGTGATGCCCTGTTGCCAGGGCAGGTCATGGCGGCCGTGGCGGTCGTACCAGTCCAGCACCGCCGTTGAAAATTGCTCGGCTCTCATCGCTTGAACAGCCCCTTGAGCGCGTTCTTCAGTTCCGGGCTGACTTTGTCGCCGAGTTTTTCATCGATTTTCTCACTGAGCTTGTCGCCGGCCAGTTTGCTGGCGACCTGGCCGAGGCGCTCGTTGTCCAGGCGGCAGGCCTTGGCGCCGAGTTCCAGTGGGCCGCGGCAGCGCAGCGGCCACTCGATACCGACGAATTTCTCGCCAACCTGGCAGGCCGGGTCCGGCATGTCGCGCTGGTCGCCTTCGACAATGATGCCGACGCGGTAATCCATGCCCAGCACGCGCAGGTCGACGTCGCCGTTGCCGTTGACGGTCATCCCCGGGATACGCACTTTCAGGTCTGGATTGCTGGCGACGCCATTACGCAAGGTCAGGTTGCCCTTGAGTTCCTGGAACGGCGTGTCCTTGCCCCGTGGCTCGCCGCTGAGTGTCTTGCGGTTGAGGGTGGCGATGCCTTTGCACAACTGCTGTTCGAGGTTGGCGTTGAGCAGCACGCCATTGTTGATGACGAAGCTGGCGTTGCCGTTGAGGCTGTCGATCAGGGTTTTCTGGCTGTTGCCGTTGGCGGTGAGCTGGCTGTTGAGCGTGATCAGGCCCTTGACCGGTGGGTTTTTGCCTTGGCTCTCGAGAATTTTTTCCGCAGGCACCCGGTTGATCGCCGTCTGCATGCTCAAGGCCGGCACCGGCTGGCGCACATCAAGGGTGCCCTTGGCGTTGAAGGTGCCGTTGTACAGATCGCCACTGAGGTTTTGCAGGGTCAGCAAGCCACCCTGGCCGGTGGCCTTGAGGGCTGCGTTGTGGATTGGCAGTTGGCTGAGGGTCAGTTGGCCGAAGGTCAGGTCGGCGTCGAGGTCGAGCTTGCTCAGGCGCTCGGCCGGGATCAGCTTGTCGTTACTCCACGCACCCTTGGTCGGGGCGTTGGGCAGGGGCGTGCTGCCGGCGCCGGCCAGGGCATCGGCTTCGGTGCTGCTGACTTCAGCCTGGCGGGCCACCGCTGCACTGTTGGCATCGGCGGACTTGGGCGGCAGGTAGCGATCAGCGTTGAAGGTGTCGGCCTTGAGCTGCACGCGCAGCGCTTGCTTGGTGAAGTCCTCGACGGCGATGCGGCCACTGAAGGTGCTGTCGTCGAGTTTCAGGTTGATGTTGTCCAGCGACAGGCTGGTGGGGGTCGCGGCCAGGCGGCTGACCAGTTCGACTTTGCTCAGGCTGCCCTCGGCCATGGCCGGGAGTTTCTGGCCGATGCTGTCGACAAACTTGGCCAGGTCGAACTGGGCGATCGACAGGGCGCCGCTGATTTGCGGGGTCTTGTCGAGGTCATTGGCCTTCAGTTCACCGAGGGCGCGCAATTGATTGACGGACAGCTTGATGCCCGTCCATTCGGCGACGTTCGCCGCTTTATCGAGGAATACCTGCCCTTGGGCGGCAAAGGTTACGGCCTTGCCTTGCAGCGGTTCTCCGGTCAGTTCGCCTGACAGTTTCATGTCTTCGAACTTGTAGCGCTGCAGCGCGCGTTCGAAGCGCAGTTCGCCATTGAGCTCGGTGCGCACCCGCAGTGCGGGTTGGTTACTGGCGAGGAACGCGGTCAACTTGACGTCGATATTGGTCGCATCGTGCACGGGACCGGTGCTCAGCTGGATGCTCTCGGCGGTGAATTGCTTGCCGGTGCGCTCGTCGGTGTACTCCACCCGGGCGTTATTGACGGTCAGGCTGTCGATATCGAGGCGAATCGGCTGGGCGGGTTTCTCTGTCGGGACCGGAGCGCTGGCAGTGGTGTCGCTGCTGGTCGCCGCTACCTCGGGCTGGCCCGCGACCGGCACGGCCTTGCCGATGTCTTCCCAGTTGCCGTGGCCATCCTTGTCGCGGTTCAGGCGCAGGTTCAGGCCTTCGACCCGGACATCGCTCATCTGTACTTCGCGGCGCAGCAACGGCAGGACCCGCACCGAAAGACCGAGCATCTGCAGGTCGGCGAACGGTGCCTTGGGGTTGCTCAGGGTCGCGACACTGGCTTCGTGCAGTTCCAGGCCGAGCCAGGGGAACAGGCTCCAGCCGATGTCGCCATTGAGCGTCAGCTCGATGTGGGCCTTGTCGCGGGCAATCTGGCGAATCTCGTCTTTGTAGTCATTGGGATCAAAGAAGTGGGTCAGGGCAAAGCCCAGGGCCACAATGACCAGCAACAGCCCGAGAAGTACCAGACCCAGGATTTTGCCGAACGCTTTCATGGGGCGAGTCCTTGTAGAGAGTCGAATTCGAAATTTAGCGGGGGAGTATAGCGCTCCGAAACTGACGACTGGTCAGTGACTGGTTTTTCTCTCACGGGCAAATGGTAATCTTCGCCCGTCCGCCTGCCTCGCTGCGACCGGTTGTCGCGCCAGACGCACCCTCACTCGATAAAACGGCCATGCCAATGTGCAAACAAGGCTGTGGGTGAGGAGTGGCGGGCGAACCATACTAATAATTGGGGGAAACACACATGAGCACGAGCACCGAGGCGGGCATTATTGCGCCCCCGCCGACGTTCCTGTCCAAGGAACGCATCATCGCCAAGCCCGGTTTCAACCGCTGGCTGGTGCCACCGGCCGCACTGGCCATTCACCTGTGCATCGGCATGGCCTATGGCTTTTCGGTGTTTTGGCTACCGCTGTCCAAGGCCCTGGGTGTGACCGCGCCCGTGGCGTGCGCGCCGGACATGAGCTTTATCGCCCAGGTGTTCTCGTCCCAGTGTGACTGGCCGATCTCGATGCTCGGCTGGATCTACACCCTGTTTTTCATCTTCCTCGGTTGCTCGGCGGCTATCTGGGGCGGCTGGCTGGAACATGCCGGGCCACGCAAGGCCGGTGTGGTGTCGGCACTGTGCTGGTGTGGTGGCCTGTTGGTTTCCGCGCTGGGTATCTATACCCACCAGATCTGGCTGATGTGGCTCGGTTCCGGGGTGATCGGTGGGATCGGCCTGGGCCTGGGCTACATCTCCCCGGTGTCGACCCTGATCAAGTGGTTCCCGGACAAGCGCGGCATGGCCACCGGCATGGCGATCATGGGATTTGGTGGCGGGGCCATGGTTGGTGCGCCGCTGGCAGCCGCGTTGATGGGGCATTTCGCCTCGCCAGGCGGAGTCGGCGTCTGGCAGAGCTTCCTGGTGATGGCGGCGATTTACTTCGTGTTCATGATCGGCGGGGCGCTGTCGTACCGCGTGCCGCCGACCGGCTGGAAGCCTGAGGGCTGGACCCCGCCGGCGAAAAAAGTCGCCAACGCGATGATTACCCATCGTCACGTGCACGTGAATGTGGCATGGAAAACCCCGCAGTTCCGCCTGGTATGGCTGGTGTTGTGCCTCAATGTATCGGCCGGGATCGGCATTCTCGGCATGGCCTCGCCGCTGCTGCAGGAAGTGTTCGGCGGTAAGTTGCTGGGTAACGATTTGGCATTCGGTCAACTGGACGCCGGGCAACTGGCCTCGATCGCGGCCATCGCCGCCGGTTTTACCGGGTTGCTGAGTCTGTTCAACATTGGCGGGCGGTTCTTCTGGGCGTCGTTCTCCGACTACCTGGGGCGCAAAAACACCTACTTTGTGTTCTTCGCCCTGGGTTTTGCCCTGTATGCGCTGATCCCGAACCTCGGGCATCTGGGCAACGTCTCGCTGTTCGTCGCCGCGTTCTGCATCATCCTGTCGATGTACGGCGGTGGTTTCGCCACGGTGCCGGCGTACCTGGCCGACCTGTTCGGCACCCAGATGGTCGGGGCGATCCACGGTCGCCTGCTGACGGCCTGGGCGGCGGCGGGCGTGCTGGGCCCGGTGCTGGTGAACTACCTGCGTGAGTATCAGTTGAGCATCGGCGTCGAGCGTGCAGCGGCCTATGACATCACCTTGTACATTCTCGCCGGCTTGCTGGTGCTGGGGTTCCTCTGCAACCTGCTGGTGCGTCCAGTGGCAGACAAGTACTTCATGACCGACGCCGAGCTCGCAGCAGAACAGGCCCTGGGGCACGACAAAGGCGCCGACAGCACTACGGTGCTGGAGTGGAAGGCGTCGTCGGCCAGCGTGCCGTTGGCCGTGGCGGCCTGGCTGGTGGTGGGGATTCCGCTGGCGTGGGGCGTATGGGTGACCCTGCAGAAGACGGCAGTGCTGTTTCACTAGTCAACGCGCACTACCCGGCACACCGCGAACCCCGTCGGAGCAACGCTTGCTCGCGACAAACGGCAGCGCGGTGTGCCTGATACACCACGCTCGACAGCGCTCAGGCTCATACATGTCATGACAGGTATATCCCCGGCCACATTGGCTTCAACCGGTCAGGGATATCATTTGGCGTGTTTCTGTTTGCCGCCGCCGTGCCTATAATGGATGCCTTTTTCGCCCAATGATTTTGCGGAGCTGGTGATGGCCGAACGTATGGCGTCCGTCGAGCGCGACACTCTGGAAACCCAGATCAAAGCCTCGATCAACCTGGATGGCACCGGAAAGGCCCGATTTAATATCGGTGTACCTTTTCTTGAGCACATGCTGGACCAGATCGCCCGACACGGGCTGATCGACCTGGATATCGAGTGCAAGGGCGACCTGCATATCGACGACCACCACACCGTGGAAGACGTCGGTATCACCTTGGGGCAAGCCTTCAGCAAAGCCATCGGCGACAAGAAAGGCATCCGTCGCTACGGCCACGCCTATGTGCCGCTCGATGAAGCGCTGTCGCGCGTGGTGATCGACTTCTCCGGCCGTCCTGGCTTGCAGATGCATGTTCCCTATACCCGCGCAACCGTGGGTGGTTTTGACGTCGACCTGTTCCAGGAATTTTTCCAGGGTTTCGTCAACCACGCCAACGTCAGCCTGCACATCGACAACCTGCGTGGCACCAACACCCACCACCAGATCGAAACCGTGTTCAAGGCTTTCGGCCGCGCCCTGCGCATGGCCGTCGAGCTCGATGAGCGCATGGCCGGGCAAATGCCTTCGACCAAGGGCGTTCTGTAATGCAGACGGTCGCGGTTATCGATTACGGCATGGGTAACCTGCACTCGGTGGCCAAGGCCCTCGAACACGTAGGTGCCGGCAAGGTGCTGATCACCAGCGATGCCAATGTGATTCGCGAAGCCGACCGGGTGGTTTTCCCCGGTGTTGGCGCGATTCGCGATTGCATGGCCGAGATCCGTCGCCTGGGCTTCGACTCGCTGGTGCGCGAAGTCAGCCAGGACCGTCCGTTCCTCGGCATTTGTGTCGGCATGCAAGCCCTGCTCGAACACAGTGAAGAGAATGACGGCGTCGACTGCATCGGCCTGTTTCCAGGCGCGGTGAAGTTCTTCGGCAAGGGCCTGCATGAAGACGGCGAACACCTGAAAGTCCCGCACATGGGCTGGAACGAAGTGCAACAGGTGGTGGATCACCCGCTGTGGCACAACATCCCGGACCTGGCGCGCTTCTATTTTGTGCACAGCTACTACATCGCCGCCGGTAACCCGCGGCAGGTGGTCGGTGGCGGTCACTACGGCGTCGACTTCGCCGCTGCGCTGGCCGAAGGCTCGCGTTTCGCGGTGCAGTTCCACCCTGAGAAGAGCCATACCCATGGCCTGCAATTGCTGCAGAACTTCGCGGCGTGGGATGGTCGCTGGTAAATGGCCGTGAAGAAGAAGCCGCCGATCCTGACCCTCACTCCTGAACAGGAGAACGAGGCCAATCACAAGATCAAGCGCTTCATGGAGGACCGCTTCGAACTGGACCTGGGTTCGTTCGAAGCGGGCGAAATCCTTGAGCTGTTTACCCGCGAAATTGCTCCGCACTATTACAACAGGGCGATTTTCGATGTGCAGACACACCTCAAAGAGAGGTTTGAAAGCATCGAAAGCGACCTGTGGGCGCTCGAGAAAAACTGATTTCCGAGCAATGCTGAAAAATCGAATTTGAAGGTTTGCCAGATGCTGATTATTCCCGCTATCGATCTCAAGGACGGTGCCTGTGTACGTCTGCGCCAGGGCCGCATGGAAGATTCCACAGTGTTCTCCGATGACCCGGTGAGCATGGCAGCCAAGTGGGTAGAGGGCGGTTGCCGTCGTCTGCATCTGGTCGACCTGAACGGCGCGTTCGAAGGCCAGCCGGTCAACGGCGAAGTAGTGACCGCCATCGCCAAGCGCTACCCGAACCTGCCGATCCAGATCGGCGGTGGCATCCGCTCGCTGGAAACCATCGAGCATTACGTCAAGGCAGGCGTGAGCTACGTGATCATCGGCACCAAGGCAGTCAAAGATCCGGCCTTCGTCGCCGAAGCCTGCCGCGCATTTGCGGGCAAGGTGATTGTTGGCCTGGACGCCAAGGACGGTTTTGTCGCCACTGACGGCTGGGCTGAAATCAGCACCGTGAACGTCATCGACCTGGCCAAGCAATTCGAATCCGATGGCGTGTCTGCCATCGTTTATACCGACATCGCCAAAGACGGCATGATGCAGGGTTGCAACGTGTCGTACACCGCTGCCCTGGCTGCGGCCACCCGGATTCCGGTAATTGCCTCCGGCGGTATCCACAACCTGGGTGACATCAAGTCGCTGCTCGACGCTCGCGCACCGGGCATCATCGGCGCCATCACCGGCCGGGCGATCTACGAAGGCACCCTCGACGTTGCCGAGGCGCAAGCCTTCTGCGACTCGTACCAAGGCTGAGGACTGACCATGGCGCTGGCCAAACGCATCATCCCTTGCCTGGACGTGGACAACGGCCGGGTCGTCAAAGGTGTGAAGTTCGAAAACATCCGTGACGCCGGCGACCCGGTGGAAATCGCTCGTCGCTACGACGAGCAGGGTGCCGATGAGATTACCTTTCTCGACATCACCGCCAGCGTCGATGGCCGCGACACTACTTTGCATACCGTCGAGCGCATGGCCAGCCAGGTGTTCATTCCGCTGACCGTGGGCGGTGGTGTACGCACCGTGCAAGACATTCGCAACCTGCTCAATGCCGGTGCGGACAAGGTCTCGATCAACACCGCGGCGGTGTTCAACCCGGAGTTCGTCGGCGAAGCCGCGCAGCATTTCGGCTCACAGTGCATCGTCGTGGCCATCGACGCGAAGAAAGTCTCCCTGCCGGGCGAAATCCCACGCTGGGAAATCTTCACCCATGGCGGGCGCAAACCCACCGGGCTGGATGCGGTGGAGTGGGCGAAGAAGATGGAAGGCCTGGGGGCCGGGGAAATCCTCCTGACCAGCATGGACCAGGACGGCATGAAAAACGGCTTCGACCTGGGCGTGACCCGCGCCATCAGTGATGCCCTGGGGATCCCGGTGATCGCTTCCGGCGGCGTCGGCAATCTGCAGCACTTGGCTGACGGTATCCTCGAAGGTCACGCCAGTGCAGTGTTGGCGGCCAGTATCTTTCACTTCGGCGAATACACCGTGCCGGAAGCGAAGGCCTACATGGCGGCGCGCGGGATTGTGGTTCGATAAAGGCCAGTGGACAGCATGGCGGGCTCAAGGCAAGCTTGGGCACGCCAATGGATTGCGGTAGCCGACATGCTCAGACGCCTTTTCCTCGTTCTTGCCAGTACTTCGTTACTGTTCTGCGGCGTGCTACGGGCCGCTGAAAAAACCGATATCGACCTGGTCTTGCTGACGGAAAACTTCCCGCCCTACAACATGGCGAAGAACGGCAAAAACTTCGCTCAGGACGAGAACATCAATGGCATCGCCGTGGACATCGTTCGCGAGATGTTAAAGCGGGCCAACATCACCTACAGCCTGACCCTGCGTTTCCCCTGGGAGCGAGTCTACAAACTCGCCCTGGAAAATCCCGGATACGGGGTGTTCGTCATGGCGCGCTTGCCAGACCGCGAAAACCTCTTCAAGTGGGTCGGCCCTATTGGTCCGGACGACTGGATCATGCTGGCCAAGGCCGACAGCAAAATCACCCTGCAGACCTTGGAAGATGCGCGCAAATACAAGATCGGCGCCTACAAGGGCGACGCCATCGCCGAGACTTTGGCCAAGCAGGGACTCAAGCCGATCGTGGTGCTGCGCGATCAGGACAACGCGAAAAAACTGCTCAATGGCCAGATTGACCTGTGGGCCACCGGGGACCCTGCCGGGCGCTATCTGGCGCGCCAGGACGGGGTCACGGGCCTCAAGACGGTCCTGCGTTTCCATAGCGCGCAGTTGTACCTGGCGTTGAATAAAGACGTGCCGGATGAAACCGTCGCCAAGCTTCAGACAGCGCTGGATCAGCTGCGCAAAGAAGGCGTGGTGGACGACATCATGGCGAAGTATCTGTAACCATCACTTCGATACCACCTGAGACGGAGCGGCTGGCGTTGCGCTCAAGTACACGGCACTTGTAAACACGTTATTCAATGTCGCCCTTGTCAGGTGCTGTTCCTCAGAACTGATGCCAATAATGCAGAGTGCATGTGTGCCGTTTTGTGGCCCGATTTCAGTATTGATGTAAGCGTCTTCAGTGCTGACAGCGGCGCTGTAATTGTCGGGCGCCTTGCAGTCCCTGGCGTTATGGACCGTTTTGTAGCGATAGAAGGGCACCTCGAGGGAGAACCTGAAATCCCACGTAGGCAATACGAGCTGTCCGTCCGCATTTTGTGTTCTATGAACGTATGACTTGAGATTCCAGGGCTCCGAGACAGTCAGTTCGACCGGTTCCAGGGAACAGTCCGCCCCATCGCTGGTGAAGACACCGTCAATAAAGCACTTGTGCAGAAAGTTGGCCGAGTAGCTGTAGTTGAAACGGGCTGCCTTGCAAGACGTCGAATGCTCACAACCAGGCGGTTCGGGTGTATTGCGCGAGACCGCGACTTTACTGACGATGCCGGTGATTTCATTGGTGCGGCGGTTCAGCATCGGGCTACCGGAGCTGCCAGCGTGAAGGTCGCAACTGTTTTTCATAGCCGAAGGGAACACCCCGGGGTGATCGATGAACGTTCCGGCGGTTTGTTCAGCACAGGCACTCAATCGAAGCCCTTGTTCGGTAAAGCCGCTCGGCGCGCCAATGTTAAGCGCATCCTGACTCTCGTAGGTTTGATGGGACGCCAGCTTGAGCGGGTTGACCCCGGCCTGTATCAGCGACGCCAATGTCGCGTCGACCTCCAGTACTGCAAGATCGGTCCCGACCAGACTGCTCCATCGGGCAGTTTGGATGGTGTATCGGCGCATACGCTGTGGCATGTCATGAAAGTAGTGGAAGGTGACGCTGGCCTTCAAAGGCAGATTGGTCCGCGCCGAACCGTACTGAAAGAACACGCAATGACCGCTGGTGAGCAGGTAAGCAGGGCCGCTGGCTTGGCCTTGTCTGTTACGCGTGTCCAGTAGAACGGCGCTGCAAGTCTCGCCCGATTGGAGACTGAGTCGTCCCACGCCGCTCCAGATTTCATAAAGATGTTCGCTGTTTTGCAGTGCCCTAGACGGTGAGTCGTTTACGGCGCCTTCGCCCAGATCGCGGGCCTGCACTGCGCAAATAGCTAACAAGCCGATCAGGCCCGCGAAGCTGAGGTAATTCATGTCCACTCCTTGGTGATGAAATTCAGGGTGAGCGCTCTCGCCGGCCCCCGGCGAGGGCCGGCCGCAGTCCGGTTACTGTTCCGGCGGATATTCGCTCAAATGCAGTTTGTCGTAGTCCGAGTAACTGCCTTCGCTTGCCACTTGTGTGCCGTTGCTGCGTAGCAATTGGTAGTCAAACTGTGTGCGATAAACCGCGACGATGCGCTTCTTCGCAACGATCGTAACCACGTGTGTCGCCAGGGGGCCGATCAACCTGCTGTTCTGGGTGCCGACGGGGGAGAAACTGTTGCCCAGTTTTGCCGAGAACTCGACTGAAAAGGTCGGTGGCAGCGATATGGAAAATTCCGGCAACCTGGAGCTCCATTCCACTCCTACCTCGACAGAGGTCAGTCGAGAGAAGGTTTCGAGGCTTTCGGCGGTGGGTGCCTCATCGGTCCATTTGAAGGTTTTTCCCGAGGAGCTGGTGTTATGGCCGTGGCCGATCAATACGTACTTCTCTTTTCTATGTAATAGGTAGTAGGGAGAAGTACGAAACTGCTCGAAGGCGCTCAGGTTGGGATCCTTGATCGCGAACCAGGGGAGCCGCGCAGTCTGGGTGACTGTGGCGGATTGGCTTGAGGTGGGGGGTTCGTATCCGGTCAGGGACGGAGGCACTGGCGAAGGTTCGGCTTTGAGCGAAATGCGCATGCGCAGTGCATGCGCGGCGGCGTGCGTTGTTGGTTTGGTATAGCTGTTGACGCCGACGAATGTGCCTGGCGCAAAATGAATCTCTCCTGCGGCCGCGACCGGTGGCAGGACACTCCACACGCTGAAGTCCTGCTTGGCGCGACTGCCCTTGTCGCTCCAGATCATTGTGTCGATGGATGCCGCCACGACAAGATCTGCCCGCACGCAACGCACGGAGTTGACTGAAGGTTTATCGAGACCGTCAGCGCACACCAACCCAAGTGCCACGTAGCCCTCAGGTGGTACGGGGCGCCATATTGAACAGTCCGTTTTGGCGCCTGAGCCCGTGTCTTTCCAGACCTGTTCAAAATCATCGGGCTTGCTCAGTGCCTTGCCCTGGTTAGCGCCAGCACTTGGCGGCTCGCCTTCGCAAACGACGGCCACTACTCTACGATTATTGATGTTGTCGTGGCCGGATACGGCGAGGTCACCGAGTGGGAAAAAGCCTGGCAGCGAGTCAGGGGCAGGGCTGGGGCGCCAAAAGCCACCGGGTTTCGAGCGTGAGCCTTTGTTATCCCAGATCCGGAGAAATTCTGTCGTAAAGTTGATCAGCAGGTTTTCAACTTTGATTGATTCCATTGGCCTTGAGGGGGCCGCGTCATCGTCATGTGGGTTCATGGTCATTCCTGGTAATTGAAAGGCAGCCCAATTGGGCTGCGGGTTTCAATATCCAGAATTGGCTGAGACGCCTGGCGGTAACTATGTAGTGGCCCGCTGCTGGTTAGCGATAAATACCATCTTTGCCATGGGCAGTCATGGCGCGATTGCCGCGCACGCTGATCATCTGCCGGATATCAATCCAGTCGATGCCCTGGGCCTTGAGCTTGGGCAGCTCGCGTTCCAGCACTGCCAGGGTCTGCGGGTAGGGATGGCCGATCATCACCGCCGAACCCTGTTTGCGCGCCAGGCTTATGGCGCTCTGCAGTTGGTTGTAGATCGCCGCTTCGGTGCGTTCGTCGTCGAGGAACACATCGCGTGAAGCGCTGGCCAGGCCGATCTTCTGTGCCTCGGCGGCGGCGACGGTCTGGGCGCTGGTGCGGCTGTCGACGAAAAGCTTGTGCCGGCGTTGCAGCTCGGCCATCAACCAGGCCATGGCCGGTCGCTGGGCGGTCATGCGGCTGCCCATGTGATTGTTGATGCCGGCGGTGAAGGGGACGGCCTTGAACGCGGCGTCCAGGCGCTTGCGCAGTTCTTCGACGGGCAGTTCGGGGTGCCAGGCGAACGGGCCGGTGGCCGGGTCCATGGGCATGTGCAGGATGACGATCTTGCCAGCGCGGTGGGCCTCGCGGGCAAATTCAGCGGCGTGGGGGGTGTCGGGCATGATCGCTGCGGTGACTGGTCCGGGCAGCGCCAGCACGCGGCGATCCCGGGGCAGGTTCTGCCCCAGGTCATCGATGATCAGGCTCAGGTAGGCCTTGTGGGGTGGCGCCTGCCCGGGCGTTGCATGGGCAACGCCGGCCAGGCAGCACAGCAGGCCGAGGAGCAACCGCAGGCGCATCTCAGCGGCCGCGGGTAATGCTCAGGCCCTTGAGCAGGCTCAACGCCTGGGCCAGTTGGTAGTCGTCGTCCTGTGGCATCGGCTTGGCCTTGCCGCCGGAGCCGCTTGGCTTGTCGGCGCCGCCGTTGCCATTGCCCAGGTGGCCTTGCAGGTCAGCTTCCTTGAAGTACTCGCTGTCCTGCTCGCTGGTGATCTTGGCCCGACGCACTTCGATGTCCGGAACGATGCCCTGGGCCTGGATCGAGCGCCCGTTCGGGGTGAAGTACAGTGCGGTGGTGATCTTCAGCGCGCGGTCGTTGTTCAGCGGCAGCACGGTTTGCACCGAGCCCTTGCCGAAACTGGTGGTGCCCATCACGACTGCACGTTTCTGGTCCTGCAGGGCACCTGCGACAATTTCCGAGGCCGAGGCGCTGCCGCCGTTGATCAGCACCACCATCGGCACTGCTTCGCTTTCGTCCTTGCCGGTGGCCGAGAAGCGCAGTTCGGAGTTGGCGATCCGGCCCTTGGTGTAGACGATCAGGCCCTTGGTGATGAAGTGGTCGACCACTTCCACCGCCGATTGCAGGACACCGCCTGGGTTGTTGCGCAGGTCGAGCACGATGCCGCTGAGCTTCTTGCCGTTTTCCTTGCGCAGCTTGGCCAGGGCCTGGGAGACCTCTTCGCCGGTCTTGACCTGGAACTGGGTGATGCGGATGTAGCCGTAGCCCGACTCCAGCAACTGCGCCTTCACGCTCTTGACCTGGATGGTCGCGCGGGTCAGCGTCACGTCGAACGGCGAACCGCCGTCGCGGACCAGAGTCAGGGTGATTTTCTCGCCGATCTTGCCGCGCATCTTGTCCACGGCTTCGGTCATGCTCTGGCCGCGGGTAGGCTGGCCGTTGATCTTGACGATGAAGTCGCCCGCCTGGATGCCCGCCTTGGAGGCAGGGGTGTCGTCGATCGGCGACACCACCTTGATGAAGCCGTCTTCGGAGCCGACTTCGATGCCCAGGCCGCCAAACTCACCGCTGGTACTTTCCTGCAGCTCGGCGAAGTCTTCCGGCCCCAGGTAGGCGGAGTGTGGGTCGAGGTTGCTGAGCATGCCCTTGATGGCGTTTTCCAGCAGGGTCTTGTCGTCCACCGGCTCGACATACGCGGCCTTGATCCGGTCCATGACCTCGGCAAAGGTACGCAACTCATCCAGCGGCAATGGCGCCTTGGTGGTCGCAGCCGAGGTCGACGAGGCCGGTTCAGCGGCAAACGCCAGGGGCGCACCGATCACCAGGGCGATCGTCAGGGCCAGCGAAGTGAGGCGGGACAAATGCAGCATGTCGAACGAACTCCTGAGTTAGATGGTGCGCTTATCCTTGCGCACGGCACCATTGTGCTGGATCACTCGGGTGACCCTGCTGACGAATAGCGAAATACAGCGCGGGCGTGTCCTGGCCGCCACTGTTACCGACAGTGGAGATGGACTCGCCGGCCTTGACCACGTCGCCAGCCGATTTGAGCAGCGTCTGATTGTGGCCGTACAAGCTCAAGAAACCGTTGCCGTGGTCGAGAATCACCAGCAAGCCGGCGCCCCGCAACCAGTCGGCGAACACCACGCGTCCGCCGTGCACGGCATGCACCTGGCTGCCCGCGGAGGCGCTGATCATCACGCCGTCCCACTTGGTGCGGGCATCGTCGCCGCGACTTTCACCAAAGCGGGCAAGCAATCGACCATCAACTGGCCAAGGAAGTTTTCCCCGCGTTGCAGAAAATGCCCCGCCGAAGGTTTCGCCAGCGCTGGAGACCAGGGCGCCGGGTGTCGGTCGGGTAATTTTGCGTGGGGCATCGGTCGGGGCGTCTGCCGCGGCCTGTGCCTCACGTAAACGCTTTTTTTCCGCTTCCTGCTGGGCGATCAGCGCTTTTTGCCGCGCTTCTTCTGCCTCCCGGGCCTGGCGTGCCAGGGTTTCCTCAATGGTTTTCAGGACTTTCGACAAGTCGGCCTGGTCCTGCTCGCGAGCCTGCAGCTTCTGGTCGCGGTCCTTGACGTCGGTGTTGAGCTTGGCCAGCACTTGCTGGCGCTCCTTGCGGACCTTGTCCAGCTCGTCGCGCTGGCTATCGAGGCTGCTTTTCTGGACCAGCAGTTGGGCTTGCTGCAGGGCGATGTCCTGCTCGACATTGGCCAGTTGGCGCAGGGTTTCGTTGAAGTTCTTCAACTGCTCCATGCGCGCCTGGCTGAGGTAGTCGTAATAAGTCAGGGTGCGGGCGAATTTCTCCGGGTTCTGCTGGTTGAGCAGCAGCTTGAGATATTCCTGGCGACCGTTCTGATAGGCCGCGCGGGCCTGGGTGGCAATCAGTTGTTGCTGTTCAGTGCGCGCGCTCTGGAGTTTTTTTTTCTCGGTATCGAGTCGCTGCAGCTCGGATTCGCTTTTCTTCAGCTCTTTTTGCAGGGCATCGACCTGCTTCTCGAGCTTGCCCATCTCGGTCTCGGTGCCCTTGAGGTCCTTCTGCACCCCGGACTTTTCTTCCTGCAACTTGCCCAGCAGCTTTTTCAGCTCGGCAATATCCTGACGCGTGGCGTCCAACTGTTGTTGGGTTTGCGCGCGCTCGTCAGCAAAGGCCGGTTGGAGCAGGCAGGTCAGAGCTAGGGCTATCAGGACGCGGAGCATAGAGGCGGGCGACACCGGGGGAAAAAAGACAGCCTAGTATGCCCGGCAAGCGTTGCAAAAAAAACGCCCAATTAGGGCGGTGTGATAACTGGAGCAGAGTTACCTCTGAAAACACCCCAAAACCAATGTGGGAGCGAGCTTGCTCGCGATGGCGCCATAACATTCAACGTAGATGTTGACTGTCAGATTGCTATCGCGAGCAAGCTCGCTCCCACAGGGTTTGGCGGTGTTTGATGGGGCGGGTTACACCAGGATCGAGGTGCCGGTCATTTCGGCCGGTTGCTCAAGCCCCAGCAGCTTGAGCATGGTCGGTGCTACGTCGGCCAGGACCCCGCCTTCGCGGACCTTGAGGTCGCGCTTGCCGAAGTAGATGAACGGTACCGGCTCGGTGGTGTGGGCGGTGTGGGCCTGGCCGGTGGATTCGTCGGCCATCTGCTCGACATTGCCGTGGTCGGCGGTGATCAGCGCCTCGCCACCGACTTTTTCCAGGGCTTCGACAATCCGGCCGACGCACAGGTCCAGGCACTCGACCGCTTTCACTGCAGCAGCAAACACGCCGCTGTGGCCGACCATGTCACCGTTGGCGTAGTTGACCACGATCACGTCGTAACGCTGGTTCTCGATGGCCTCGACGATGCGGTCGGTGACCTCCGGCGCGCTCATCTCTGGCTGCAGGTCGTAGGTGGCGACTTTTGGCGAAGGGATCAGGATGCGTTCTTCACCCGGGAACGGTTCTTCGCGGCCACCGGAGAAGAAGAAGGTCACGTGGGCGTATTTTTCGGTTTCGGCGATCCGCAGTTGGGTCTTGCCGTTTTTCGCCAGGTAGTCGCCCAACACGTTTTCCAGGCTGCCCGGGGCAAAGGCCGACGGGGCAGGGATGCTGGCGGCGTATTGGGTGAGCATGACAAAGCCGGCCAGTTTCGGCTGGCGGGCACGTTCGAACTCGCTGAAATTGTCCTCGACGAACACCCGGCTCAGCTCGCGCGCACGGTCGGCGCGAAAGTTCATGAACACCACGGCGTCGCCGTCTTCGACCTTGACCGGCTCGCCGATGGTGGTGGCCTTGACGAATTCGTCGCTCTCGCCACGCTCGTAGGCGGCTTGCAGGCCTTCCTGGGCGGTCGCGGCGTTGAATTCGCCGTTGCCGTCCACGATCAGGTTGTAAGCCTGGGAGACGCGGTCCCAGCGGTTGTCGCGGTCCATGGCGAAGTAACGGCCGATGAGGCTGGCGATCCGGCCTTTGCCCAGGGTCTTGAAGGCTTCATCCAGCAGTTCGATCGACGACTGGGCACTTTTCGGCGGCGTGTCGCGGCCATCGAGGAAAGCGTGCAGGTAGATCTTCTCGGCACCGCGCTTGAAGGCCAGTTCGGCCATGGCGATCAGGTGGTCCTGGTGGCTGTGCACGCCACCATCGGACAGCAGGCCCATGAAGTGCACGGCCTTGCCGGCGGCGACGGCCTTGTCCACGGCGGCGCAGATGGTCGGGTTGTCGAAGAACTCGCCGTCGCGGATCGCTTTGGTCACGCGGGTGAAGTCCTGATACACCACGCGGCCGGCGCCGAGGTTCATGTGGCCGACTTCCGAGTTGCCCATCTGGCCGTCCGGCAGGCCGACGTCCATGCCTGAACCCGAGATCAGGCCGTTCGGTACGGTGGCGCACAACCGGTCGAGGACAGGCTTGCGGGCCGCGAACACGGCGTTGGATTCTTCGCTCTCACTGTGACCGAAGCCGTCGAGAATCATCAGGACCAAAGGTTTAGGCGTGGTAGTCATAGATTCCACTCGTGGCTGAGTTAAAAAAGGGGCGATGAAAAAAGGGAGTGGCAGTTTAAAGCTAAGTTCCGGCGGCGTCACCGCCGGACGGGGTTTGGCCCACCATAGTGGCTGTGTATACTGGCCGACATTTTAACGCCCTGGAACCTCCTTCGATGGTTGCTCACCTGATTGAATTTGCCACTAACCACTATCTGCTCGTCGGTATCTTCGTCGTACTGCTGGCGTTGCTGATCGCTTATCAAATGCAGGGCGGCGGTCGCAGCCTGAGCACCGGTGAGCTGACCAGCCTGGTCAACAAGGACGCTGGTGTGGTGATCGACATCCGTGCGGCCAAGGATTTCGCCGCTGGTCACATCGTTGGCGCGCTGAATATTCCGCACGACAAACTGACTGCCCGCGTCGGCGAGCTGGAAAAGCACAAGGCCAAGACCATCATCCTGGTCGATGCCATGGGCCAGACAGCCGGTACCCACGCGCGCGAACTGCTCAAGGCCGGCTTCACCGCCGCCAAGCTGTCCGGCGGGATCTCCAGCTGGAAGGGCGATAACCTGCCGCTGGTGAAGTGATATGGCCAGCGTCGTCGTCTACTCCAGCGATTACTGCCCTTATTGCTCGCGCGCCAAGTACCTGCTCGAAAACAAGGGCGTAGCCTTCGACGAGATCAAGGTCGATGGCAAGCCACAGGTGCGTGCCGAAATGGCCAGCAAGGCCGGGCGTACGTCCGTGCCGCAGATCTGGATCGGCAGCACCCATGTCGGTGGCTGTGATGATTTGTTTGCCCTGGACCGCGCTGGCAAGCTCGACGCGCTGCTCAAGGCCTAATTCCTTCCCTATAAGACCCAAGATCAGAAAGGATCTGAGATGACTGACCAACAGAACACTGCAGCTAGCGAAGAAGAAACCGCACCGCAATTCTCCTTGCAGCGCATCTACGTACGTGACCTGTCCTTCGAAGCCCCGAAAAGCCCGGCGATCTTCCGCCAGCAGTGGGAGCCAAGCGTCGGTCTGGACCTCAATACCCGTCAGAAAGTACTGGAAGACAACTTCCACGAAGTGGTGCTGACCCTGTCCGTGACCGTGAAGAACGGTGACGAAGTGGCCTTCATCGCCGAAGTCCAGCAGGCCGGTATCTTCCTGATCAAGAACCTCGACGAAGGTTCGATGAGCCACACCCTGGGCGCGTTCTGCCCGAACATCCTGTTCCCGTACGCTCGCGAAGCCCTGGACAGCCTGGTGACCCGTGGTTCGTTCCCGGCCCTGATGCTGGCCCCGGTCAACTTCGACGCGCTGTACGCGCAAGAAGTGCAACGCATGCAGCAGGACGGCGCTCAGACCGTTCAGTAAGCAGCGCGGCTGACAACATCGCGGGCAAGCCCGCTCCCACAGGATTGTGCAAAACCTGTGGGAGCGGGCTTGCCCGCGATTGTTTTGGCCTGGCGAAAAATCGCCGGTGGGTTATTTGAAGCCCAGCTGCCGCCAGCCTTCGTATACGGCGACCGCCACGGTATTGGACAGGTTCAGGCTGCGGCAGCCTTCGCGCATCGGCAGGCGCAGGCGTTGGCCGTCGGGCAGGGCGTCTAGCACCTCGGCCGGCAAGCCACGGCTTTCCGGGCCGAACAGGAACGCATCGCCCTCGGCGAAACTGGCGTCGTGAAACGGCCGCGAACCCTTGGTGGTGAATGCGAACAGGCGTGGATGGCCAAGGCTTTCCAGGCAGCTGGCAAGGTCGGCATGCCGTTGCAAGGTGGCATACTCGTGATAGTCGAGGCCGGCCCGACGCAGGCGCTTGTCATCCATCTCGAAGCCCAGTGGCTCGATCAAGTGCAGGTGGCAGCCGCTGTTGGCGCACAGCCTGATAACGTTGCCGGTATTCGGCGGAATTTCTGGTTGAAAAAGGATGACGTGAAACATGCACGGCTCCGAAGGTAAAGATGGACGGCATTCTACGCCGGAAGTGGATCGGCGATCGAAGCTATTGCCGCGGGTGATGGCCTCGCTGGCGATTGTCGGCCTGATGGTGGGGTTGATGATCGGTCGCCTGACCAGCCCCGAGCCGACCGAGCTGCAGCAGGTCGAGGTCACCGGCGATGGCCTGGTGGTGTGGTTCAACCACGCGCCCAAGACCCATGGTGAACTGATCGACGGCAGCCTCGCGCTGCTGTTCGAGGCCCAGGGGCAGGCACAGAAAGGCCAGCTCAAGCTCAACGATAAGGATGTGAACTGGCGGGTGCGTTTGAGTGACAAGGGGTTGTTGCTGACGCTGGTGGCGGCCCGGCCGCTGAAGGGCGATTGGGCCGGCAGCGAGGTGGACGATCGCTGGCGGTTGGAGATCCATCTCCAGGAGCAATAAAAGAGGAATCCCCGGCCTGCCTGTACCAAGGACCCCGAAACGGCAGGGCTCACGCGTTGCGTCGTGAGCCCGGTGTAAAGAAGGAACCCCTGACCTGCCTGTATCAAGGGCCCCAAAACTGCTTGGGCTCGTCGCTTGTGCGGTGTGAGCCCGATGTAAAGAGGGGAATCCCCGGCCTGCCTGTACCAAGGTCCCCGAAACCGGGTAGTGAACTGAATCACTGAATGAACTATTGCAGGGGGCGTGCCAGGTTTTAACGAGCTGAAACAAAATGTTGTGTTGAAACGTCGAAAGCCCCGTATTCCGGGGCTTTGGTGTTTTTTTGATAGGGGTTTGATTGCAGGTGCAGGTGGGATTTCGGATCTGTTGCCGTGCGCGATCGCGGGTCACGGTGCATTCAGGCGGTGCACGCTGGCCCTGAAAGCATCGCGGGCAAGCCCGCTCCCACAGGATTGTGCAAAACCTGTGGGAGCGGGCTTGCCCGCGAATGGATCTACAGGTCGGTGAAGGATCTAACCCTCATCCCCTTCATCATCGTCCCCACCATCAACTTTCATCCCCAGTTCCTTGATCTTGCGCGTCAAGGTATTACGCCCCCAACCCAGCAAAACCGCAGCATCGCGGCGGCGGCCGGCGGTGTGCTTGAGGGCGGTTTCGATCATGATGCGCTCGAACGCCGGCACCGCGCTGTCCAGCAGGCTCGACTGGCCGCGAGCCAGCGCCTGGTCGGCCCATTGGCGCAGGGCCTGTTCCCAGTTGGTTACCGGTGCCGAGTCCTGCGGCAGGCTCAGCAACTCCGGCGGCAGGTCGCCGATGTGCACTTCGCGCCCCGAAGCCATCACCGTGATCCAGCGGCAGGTGTTCTCCAGTTGGCGCACGTTGCCTGGCCACGGCAGGTTCTTCAGGTATTCCTCGGTTTCGCTTTTCAGCAACTTCGGCTCCACCGCCAGCTCTTGTGCGGCGCGGGCCAGGAAGTGCTTGGCCAGGGTCGGAATGTCTTCGCGACGGTCCGACAGGCGTGGGATGTGGATGCGGATCACGTTCAAGCGGTGGAACAAGTCCTCACGGAACTTGCCGGCGTGGACCAGGGTTTCCAGGTTCTGGTGGGTCGCGGCGATGATGCGCACGTCGACCTTGACCGGTACATGGCCGCCGACCCGGTAAAACTCGCCGTCGGCCAGGACCCGCAGCAGGCGGGTCTGGGTGTCGGCCGGCATGTCGCCGATTTCATCGAGAAACAGCGTGCCGCCATCGGCTTGCTCAAAACGTCCACGGCGCAGGTTGGCGGCGCCGGTAAATGCACCTTTCTCGTGGCCGAACAGCTCGGACTCCATCAAATCCTTGGGGATCGCCGCCATGTTCAGGGCGATGAATGGCGAGGCCGCCCGTGGGCTGTGGCGGTGCAGGGCGTGGGCCACCAGCTCTTTACCGGTCCCGGACTCGCCGTTGATCAGCACGGTGATGTTGGAGTGGCTCAAGCGCCCGATGGCGCGAAACACTTCCTGCATCGCTGGCGCTTCGCCGATGATTTCCGGGGTGCGGGTCAGGGCGACGGGCACTTCCAGGCCCTGTTGCTCCTGGGCGTGCTGGTTGGCGCGCTTGACCAATGACACCGCCTCGTCGACGTCGAACGGCTTGGGCAGGTACTCGAACGCGCCGCCCTGGTAGGACGCGACAGCGCTGTCCAGGTCGGAGTGCGCGGTCATGATAATCACCGGCAAGCGCGGGTGCTGTTCGCGAATCCGTGCCAGCAGATCCAGGCCACTGGCACCCGGCATGCGGATGTCAGAGATGATCACGTCCGGTTGCTGGCGCGCCAGGCGGCTCATCACGCCATCGGCGCTGTCGAAGCTCTGCGTGGTCATGCCTTCCTGCTGCAAGGCTTTTTCCAGGACCCAACGGATAGAACGGTCGTCATCGACGATCCACACGGTTTCACTACGGCTCATGTCGATGTGGCTCCTTGTTCCAGTGGCAGAAAGATCGAGAAGGTGGTGTGGCCTGGATGGCTGTCACATTCGATCAGACCCTGGTGCTGGCTGATGATGTTCTGGGTTATGGCCAGGCCCAGCCCGGTACCGTCCGGACGGCCGCTGACCATGGGAAAGAAGATGGTTTCCTGCAGGTCTGCGGGAATCCCGGGGCCGTTGTCGATGATCTCGATCTTGGTCACCAGGCGATGGCGCACGTGGCCGATGGTGAACTGGCGCATGGCCCGCGAGCGCAGGGTGATGCGGCCCAGGCGCAGCTCGTTCTGGCTGCTGATGGCTTGCATCGCGTTGCGCACGATGTTCAGGACGGCCTGGATCATCTGTTCGCGGTCGATCAGCACGTCCGGGATGCTCGGGTCGTAGTCGCGCACCAGAGTGATGCAGCCTTGGCTTTCCGCTTCCACCAGGCTGCACACGCGCTCCAGTACTTCGTGGATGTTGCACATGGCCAGCGACGGCAGTTTGTTCGAGCCGAGCATGCGGTCGACGAGGTTTCGCAGGCGATCCGCTTCCTCGATGATCACATTGGTGTAGTCCTTGAGGCTTTCTTCCGGCAACTCGCGGGCCAGCAACTGGGCCGCACCGCGAATCCCGCCCAACGGGTTCTTGATCTCGTGGGCCAGGCCGCGCACCAACATCTTGCTGGTTTCCTGCTTGGACAACTGCGCTTCTTCCTTGGTGATCCGCAGCAGTCGGTCGCGCGGGTGTACCTCAAGCAGCAGCAGCGTGGCACCGTTGCTCAGGATCGGCGTCACCGCGTAGTCGACGGTCAGGGTCTGGCCGGTCAGGGCGGTGAGCATCGCCTCGCGCTTGGTAAAGGGGTGGGCCTGTTCGACCGCCTGGCGCAGGGAGTTCAGTGCTTCGGTGGACTCGGTGAACAGCTCGCTGATGAACTGCCCATGGCTACGCTGACCGCTGATAGCCAGCAGCATCTCCGCTGCCGGGTTCATGTACTCAAGGCGCAGTTCGGCATTGAGCAGGATGGTCGCGGTGGTCAAGTTGTCGAGTAGCAAGCGGTGCAGTGCGTCGCTGATGGTCATGAGGACCTCTTTTGGAGCAGGCGCGCGCGAGAAGGAGGCGCTGTTGCGAGGAAAATGCAAAAACCAAACCAAGGCTCCGAAAAGAAGCAATAACTCCCTGAAATGGGCGCTTTAAGTTGCCTTGCGTGGCGTTCTGCCAGCTTTGTCGGGTATTTTCGAACCAAAATGGGTTGCCGTCTGACAAGAGTGCAACCAATCGCACCAATATAGTGCGCAAACCTGAATGACGTCAGAATAAAGAAGATTTCGATTTTTTCTTCGAGGCGGTCGCGGATCGCCGCCTATTAGCGCTTCAAGGCTTGCGTGCCCGCTGCAGGTTGAAGGTGATTGCCGGGCTCTGCTGTAGCGGGGTGTTTCCCACCAGTACCTGAACGGCGAGGCTGTGCTCGCCACGGTCGATGTTGACCAGTTGCAGGCGCGGTCCGTTGCTCGGTTGACCATAGGGTTGGCCGTCCAGCAACAGGCGCAGTCGATGGGCTTCGCGCAGGCGCGGTTCAATCCGCACGTCAACGCTGAAGGTGCCGTTGTTGGCGCGAAGGGCTTCGTGCGTGGGTAGGCCGATCAGTTCCAGTGTCGAATACGCGTCGGTGTTCTGGGTGCGCGGGGCTGCTCGCGTGATGATCGCAGATGTCGGGGGCGCAAGGGTGTTCATGGGAGCAGGTTCAATCACCCGGCTCTCCACGCCATCGGGTGGCCGACCGCCGTAGGCGGTATTGCCGTGAGCGTCGGTATACACATGGATTTGTGCTGCGGCGGGCAGGGTGATCAGTGTGAGCAGGCAAAAACCCAACGAGCGCATTACAGGTTCCCGTTGGCACCTGCTGGCGTTCGCGCTGGCGATTTTCGGCAAGAGCGCCACGCGGGCAGGCTTCAAGGCCGCTCTGACAGCGCGATCCCGGGGCTGCCAGCATAGAACACGATCAGTTCTACGGGGCTGTCACCGGTTATGCCACGATGCACGATACCGACCATTTCTGCGAGTGTTTGCCCTTGTTTGAGTAATTGCTTCTGGCCGCTGGTTTTTGCCTCGACAGTCAATTCGCCCGACAGAATGTAGGCTGCGTTGGGGATGGGGTGAGTGTGCCAGTCAAGTTCGGAATTAGCCGGGATCTTGATTTTGAGCAGGGTCAGTTCGGGTCGTCCGTCAGGGTAGGCGATGTATTCGGTGCCGTCCCAGGATGCGCTGCTCTGGAGCAGGATTTGCTTTTCGATCTCAGGTTTTACGAGTGTGCTGCTGCAGCCCGACATCATCAGGCCGGCGAGGGCGATGGACGAGACTTTCAGGGGATTCATGGGCAAGGGCTCCGCTCTTGGGTCGTACGGCGTGGTAGTGCCGAAAAGACTAAGCGCGGCCAAGCGGAGTGGATATCAGATGCGGCGCTGATTTTCCGAGGAGGGTGCCGAGTAAGTTGTCGGAATTTTCCATAAAAAAAGGCCTCCCGTAGGAGGCCTCATTGTCACGCCGCGTGCCGCAGCGCTACCGGATCAGCAGCTGTAGTACAGCTCGTATTCCAGTGGGTGTACGAAGGTCCGAACCTTGATTTCTTCTTCGCTTTTCAGGGCGATGTAAGCGTCGATGAAGTCGTCGCTGAAAACGCCGCCTTTGGTCAGGAACGCGCGACCTTTGTCCAGCTCTTCCAGGGCTTCTTTCAGGCTGCCGCAAACTTGTGGGATCTCTTTCGCCTCTTCAGGCGGCAGGTCGTACAGGTTTTTGTCAGCAGCGTCGCCAGGGTGGATCTTGTTCTGGATGCCGTCCAGGCCAGCCATCAGCAGTGCGGCGAAGCACAGGTACGGGTTGGCAGCCGGATCCGGGAAGCGAGCTTCGATACGGCGAGCGCGTGGGCTGGACACGTAAGGAATACGGATCGAAGCGGAGCGGTTGCGAGCCGAGTAGGCCAGCATCACTGGTGCTTCGAAACCTGGTACCAGACGCTTGTAGGAGTTGGTCGCCGGGTTGGTGAAGCCGTTCAGGGCCTTACCGTGCTTGATGATACCGCCGATGAAGTACAGGGCGGTGTCGGACAGGCCGGCATAACCTTCGCCAGCGAAGGTGTTCTTGCCATCTTTGGCGATGGACAGGTGAACGTGCATACCCGAGCCGTTGTCGCCGTACAGAGGCTTGGGCATGAAGGTAGCGGTGCGGCCGAAAGCTACAGCCACGTTGTGTACGCAGTACTTGAGGGTCTGAACTTCGTCAGCCTTGGCAACCAGGGTGTTGAACTTCACACCGATTTCGTTCTGGCCGGCAGTCGCCACTTCGTGGTGGTGAACTTCGATGGTCAGGCCCATCTCTTCCATGGCGTTGCACATGGAGGTACGGATTTCGTGGTCGTGGTCGAACGGTGGAACCGGGAAGTAGCCGCCCTTGATACCTGGACGGTGGCCATGGTTGCCGCCTTCCACGTCCTGGTCGGACATCCACGAACCTTGTTCGGAGTAGATCTTGAACATCGAACCGGAGATATCGGACTTGAACTTGACCTGGTCGAAGATGAAGAACTCAGGCTCAGGACCGACGAATACGGTGTCACCGATAGCGGTGGACTTCAGGTAGTCCTCGGCACGCTTGGCGATCGCACGTGGGTCGCGGTCGTAGCCTTGCATGGTCGAAGGGTCGATCACGTTGCAGACGATGATCAGGGTTGGGTCTTCGGTGAACGGATCGAGGACAGCGGTGCTGTCGTCCGGCATCAGGATCATGTCGGAAGCTTCGATGCCTTTCCAGCCAGCGATGGAGGAACCGTCGAACATTTTGCCTTCTTCGAAGAAAGCATCATCCAGCGCGTCGCGAGCCGGCATGGTCACGTGGTGCTGAGTGCCCTTGGTATCTGTGAAGCGCAGATCAATCCATTTGACGTCATGATCTTTGATGAGTTGAACCGACTTCGACATAGTGTCCTCCGGGTGGCTTCGGGCTTGAGTAGTGGATGCCCTTAGAATGTGGGTGATGCCGGCGCGAATACTCTGCCAAGGCAACCTGCCTCACAAGGGAGCAAATTGCATGCCAGTGCCCCGAGTTGGGTTTTTTGCCCCAATATCACGCTTATAAAGGCGCAAAGCGTGAAAAATGGCAAAATCGCGCCCCCTAATGTAGCGCTCAAAAGCATAAATGACCCGTTTTGGTGCACTGAAAACCTTCTGCACATTAACTGGTTAAACCTTGAGCAATTTCCGCTATAATCCGCGCCCCCCTTTTTCGGCTGGCCCAGCGCGCGCTGTTTTCATGAAACTAATCGTAAAAGTCTTCCCCGAGATCACCATCAAAAGCCGCCCGGTACGGATGCGTTTCATCCGTCAGTTGGCCAAGAACATCCGTGCCGTGCTCCGCGATCTGGACCCGGCTGTGGTGGTGAACGGTGTATGGGACAATCTCGAGCTGGAAACGCAGCTGACTGACCCCAAAGCCTTGAAGGACATGACCGAGCGCCTGAGCTGCATGCCGGGCATCGCGCATTTCCTGCAGGTCGACGAGTACCCGCTGGGTGACTTCGACGACGTGGTCGCCAAGTGCAAGCAGCACTTTGGCGAGGCGCTGGCCGGGAAGATTTTCTCGGTGCGCTGCAAGCGCGCCGGCAAGCACGAATTCAGCTCCATGGATGTCGAGAAATACGTCGGCAGCCAACTGCGTCGCCAGTGCGGCGCCGCCGGAATTTCCCTGAAAGACCCGGAAATTGAAGTCCGCATCGAAATTCGCGACAAACGGTTGTTTGTGATCCACAACCAGCACAACAGCATCGGCGGCTACCCGCTGGGCGCCCTGGAACAGACCCTGGTACTGATGTCCGGCGGTTTCGATTCCACGGTGGCGGCCTACCAGATCATGCGGCGCGGGCTGATGGCGCACTTCTGCTTCTTCAATCTCGGCGGGCGTGCCCACGAATTGGGCGTGATGGAAGTGGCGCACTTCATCTGGAAGAAGTACGGCAGCTCGCAACGCGTGTTATTTGTCAGTGTGCCGTTCGAGGAAGTGCTGGGAGAAATTCTCGGCAAAGTAGATAACAGTCATATGGGCGTCGTATTGAAGCGTATGATGTTGCGCGCTGCTTCGCGAATCGCCGATCGACTGGAGATCGAGGCGCTGGTGACCGGTGAGGCGATCTCCCAGGTTTCCAGCCAGACGCTGCCGAACCTGTCGGTGATCGACTGTGTGACCGAGAAGCTGGTGTTGCGCCCGCTGATCGCCAGTCACAAGCAGGACATCATCGACCTGGCCAACGAAATCGGCACCGCCGACTTCGCCAAGCACATGCCAGAGTACTGCGGGGTCATCTCGGTGAACCCCAAGACCCACGCCAAGCGTCCACGCGTGGAGCATGAAGAGAAAGAATTCGACATGGCAGTCCTTGAGCGTGCGCTCGAGAACGCCAAACTGGTGCCGATCGATCGGGTAATCGACGAGTTGGGCCAGGACGTGCAAATTGAAGAAGTCAGCGAAGCGCTGGCAGGTCAGATCGTCATCGACATCCGTCACCCGGATGCTGCTGAAGACGACCCGCTCGCCCTGGCTGGCGTCGAGGTACAAACGATGCCGTTTTATGCACTGAACGCTCGTTTCAAGGAACTGGACCCTACTCGCCAGTACCTGCTGTATTGCGACAAAGGCGTGATGAGTCGCCTGCATGCCCACCATTTGCTCAGTGAGGGGCATGCCAATGTGCGCGTTTATCGACCGAGCTAAGAGCCCGGGGCTGTTTGCCTGTGGCCTGCGTCACCGGCCCCCCGACTCTGCCGTCAAGCTGTAACGGCAAGGCCTGACTCTACTGTAAATCGCTGCCACGACCTGTCAGCACACCGAATCCTCTGATCGAGATACACAAGTGATCGAAAATCTACGCAACATCGCCATCATTGCTCACGTTGACCATGGTAAGACCACCCTGGTAGACAAACTCTTGCGTCAATCCGGCACCCTGGAGCGCAACGAGCTCAACGACGAGCGCGTGATGGACTCCAACGACCAGGAGAAAGAGCGCGGTATTACCATTCTGGCGAAAAACACCGCCATCAACTGGAACGGCTACCACATCAACATCGTGGACACCCCGGGCCACGCCGACTTCGGCGGCGAAGTTGAACGTGTAATGTCGATGGTTGACTCCGTTCTGCTGCTGGTTGACGCTCAAGACGGCCCTATGCCGCAAACCCGTTTCGTGACCAAGAAGGCTTTCGAAGCCGGCCTGCGTCCAATCGTGGTAATCAACAAGGTTGACCGTCCAGGCGCACGTCCGGACTGGGTTCTGGACCAGATCTTCGACCTGTTCGACAACCTGGGTGCTACCGAAGAACAGCTGGACTTCAAAGTGGTTTACGCCTCTGCCCTGAACGGCATTGCAGGTCTGGACCACACCGACATGGCTGAAGACATGACCCCGCTGTACCAGTCGATCGTCGACAACGTACCAGCGCCGAAAGTCGACCGTGACGGTCCGTTCCAGATGCAGATCTCCGCTCTGGACTACAACAGCTTCCTGGGTGTTATCGGCGTTGGCCGTATCGCTCGTGGTCGCGTCAAGCCGAACACTCCGGTAGTGGCTATCGACGCCGACGGCAAGAAGCGTAACGGTCGTATCCTCAAGCTGATGGGTCACCACGGCCTGCACCGCATCGACGTTGAAGAAGCAGCTGCCGGCGACATCGTCTGCATCAGCGGCTTCGACCAGCTGTTCATCTCCGACACTCTGTGCGACCCACTGAACGTCGAAGCAATGACTCCGCTGACCGTTGACGAACCAACCGTTTCCATGACCTTCCAGGTAAACGACTCGCCTTTCTGCGGTAAAGAAGGCAAGTTCGTGACCAGCCGTAACATCAAGGAACGTCTGGACAAAGAGCTGCTGTACAACGTTGCTCTGCGCGTTGAAGAAGGCGACTCGGCTGACAAGTTCAAAGTATCCGGCCGTGGTGAGCTGCACCTCTCGGTACTGATCGAAACCATGCGTCGCGAAGGCTTCGAAATGGGTGTTGGTCGTCCGGAAGTGATCATCCGCATGGTTGACGGCGTCAAGCACGAACCGTACGAAAACGTGACCATCGACCTGCCGGAAGAATCGCAAGGTTCGATCATGGAACAGATCGGTATCCGTAAGGGCGACCTGACCAACATGGTTCCGGATGGCAAGGGCCGTGTGCGCCTTGAGTACAACATCCCGGCCCGTGGCCTGATCGGTTTCCGTAACGAGTTCCTGACCCTGACCTCCGGTGCAGGCATCCTGACCTCGATCTTCGACCGTTACGACGTGATGAAGTCCGGCGACATGTCCGGCCGTCAGAACGGCGTGCTGGTATCGGTTGCTACCGGTAAGGCGCTGACCTACTCGCTGGAAACCCTGCAGTCGCGTGGCAAGCTGTTCATCGAACACGGCCAGGACATCTATGAAGGTCAAATCGTTGGCTTGAACAGCCGCGACAACGACCTGGGTGTTAACCCGACTAAAGGCAAGAAGCTCGACAACATGCGTGCTTCGGGTAAAGACGAAACCATCGCTCTGGTTCCGCCTGTACGTTTCACTCTGGAGCAAGCTCTGGAATTCGTACAAGAAGACGAGCTGTGTGAAGTCACTCCTAAGTCCATCCGTCTTCGTAAGAAGATCCTGGGCGAAAGCGAGCGTACCCGCGCTGCCAAGAAGTCCAATAACTAAGTCACTTAGTTAGCGGGCAAAAAAACGCCCCCGACCGCAAGGTCGGGGGCGTTTTTTTTTGTCTGGGATTATGTGATGACTGTGTGGGCCTTATCGCTGGCAAGCCAGCTCCCACAATTTACCGCGTTCAGCCAGGCAACTCGGTCCGTGTGGGAGCCGGGCTTGCCCGCGATGAGGGCCTTTGGAGCCATACAAAATCCAGATCAGAACTTGTCCAGCGTCCGCCGTTGGGTATCGCGCACCACTTCCTTGGGCTTGTAGGCGCAGTAGCCTGGTCGTGGGCCGATCTTGGGGTGATTGCGGCAGGTATCCGGGCGCTTGTCATAAATAGTGCAGAAACGGCTCTTACGATCCAGATACAGGCAATCGTTGTTGCTCATGCGCTGGAGCGTGAAGATTTCCGATTTCTGGTTGTAACGCTCGACGATCCCTTCCTTTTGCAGGCGCTTGGCGATGTTCTTCGGCGGGTCGCCGCGTTCGAATTCATCGACGATGCCGATGCGGATCAGATCCTTGATCTTGACCTCCACTGGCAGCGTGCAGCAGCTGGACACGCAGCCGCCGCACATATGGCTGGAGTATTTCTGCCAGGTCTCGAGGCGGTCGAGTTCCGCGGCGGCGATCAGTTGAGGCTTCATCAGGGTTCCAAGGGGGAGCGTTGTATCCGGGCGCGGGATGATACGGGATTGGTGGTTTTTTGAACAACTTTTTCAAGGATCCGGCACGCCCCCTGCATCCTTTTGTTTCTGAACCGCTCAATTCAGGTGATTGTGCAAAACACCCGAACCAGCGACTGCACCGTTTGTCAGACCGTCTAGGCTCAGTCAATTCCATGCTCGCCCGAGGCCCTATCGATGACTCAAGAACCACTTGTTCGCGAAGCTGAGGTGGCCGCATTTCGCGAAGCCGTCCTGACCAAACTCACCTATGCCGTCGGCAAGGATCCGGATCACGCCTTCGACCACGACTGGTTCGAGGCCATTGCGCTGGCAGCGCGCGATCACATGGTCGAGCACTGGATGGACCATACGCGGCAGATTTACCGCAAAGGCCAGAAGCGGGTGTACTACCTGTCGCTGGAATTCCTCATCGGCCGCCTGCTCTACGACAGCCTGAGCAACCTGGGCCTGCTCGACGTAGCCCGCGAGGCCTTGACCGAGCTGGGGGTCGACCTGGAGCGGATCCGCCTGCTGGAGCCGGACGCCGCTTTGGGCAACGGTGGTCTCGGCCGCCTGGCCGCGTGTTTCATGGAAAGCATGTCGACCCTGGGCATCGCCGGGCATGGCTACGGCATTCGTTATGAGCACGGCCTGTTCCGCCAGGCGATTGTCGATGGCTGGCAGCAGGAGCAGACCGAGCACTGGCTGGATTTCGGCAACCCCTGGGAGTTCGAGCGGCCGGAGGTGATCTACCCGATCGGGTTTGGCGGCAGTGTTGAGACCGTCATCGATGCCGGCGGCAAGAGCAAGCAAGTCTGGACGCCTTCGGAAACGGTGCGCGCGGTGGCGTACGACACTCCCGTGGTCGGTTGGCGCGGAGCCAGCGTCAACACCTTGCGCCTGTGGCGGGCACGGGCCATGGAGGACCTGCACCTGGAGCGCTTCAACGCCGGTGACCACTTGGGCGCGGTGGCCGAAGTGGCCCGGGCCGAAAGCATCTCCCGGGTGCTTTACCCGGCCGACAGCACCGAAGCGGGGCAAGAACTGCGCCTGCGCCAGGAGTACTTCTTTGTCGCCGCGTCCCTGCAGGACCTGCTCCGGCGCCATCGCAACATGCACAGCTCGGTGCTGACCCTGGGCGATCATGCGGCGATCCAGCTCAACGATACGCACCCCTCGATTGCCGTGGCCGAGCTGATGCGCCAACTGGTCGACATCTACGACGTGGAGTGGGATGCGGCCTGGCAGGTCACGGTCGATACCCTGTCCTACACCAACCACACGCTGTTGCCCGAAGCGCTGGAAACCTGGCCGGTAGGGCTGATGGAGCGAATGCTGCCGCGGCACATGCAGATCATCTACCTGATCAACGCCCAGCACATCGACTCATTGCGGGCCAAGGGCATCCACGACTTCGACGTGCTGCGCGCGGTGTCGCTGATCGAGGAAGACAACGGCCGCCGGGTGCGCATGGGCAACCTGGCGTTCCTCGGCTCCCATAGCGTCAACGGCGTGTCCGGCCTGCACACGCAACTGATGCGCAGCACGGTATTTTCCGAACTGCACAAGCTCTACCCCGAGCGGATCAACAACAAGACCAACGGCATCACCTTCCGCCGCTGGCTGTACCAGGCCAACCCGGAACTGACCTCGATGATGGTCGATGCCCTGGGGCCGGAGCTGCTGGATAACCCCGAGCAACTGTTGCAGGGCCTGGAGCCGTTTGCCGAGAAAGCGGCGTTCCGCAAGCAGTTCGCCGAGCAGCGGCTGCACAGCAAGAAAGCCCTGGCCTATTTGATTCACGAGCGCCTGGGGATTGCGGTCAACCCGGCGGCGCTGTTCGACGTGCAGGTCAAGCGGATCCACGAGTACAAGCGCCAGTTGCTCAACCTGTTGCACACGGTGGCGCTGTACCAGGCGATTCGCGCCGAGCCTGAGACCGACTGGGTGCCGCGGGTGAAGATCTTCGCCGGCAAGGCGGCGGCCAGTTATCACCAGGCCAAGCTGATCATCAAGTTGACCAACGACATCGCCCGCACAGTGAACAACGACCCGACCGTGCGCGGCCTGCTGAAAGTGGTGTTCCTGCCCAACTACAACGTCAGCCTGGCCGAAAGCATCATTCCGGCGGCCGACCTGTCGGAGCAGATCTCCACCGCCGGCTTCGAGGCGTCCGGCACCAGCAACATGAAGTTCGGCCTCAATGGCGCCCTGACCATCGGCACCCTGGACGGGGCCAACGTGGAAATGTGCGAGCGCATCGGTGCCGAGCACATGTTCATCTTTGGCCTGAGTGCCCAGCAGGTCGAGGCGCGCAAGCAGAACCACGAGTTCCACGCCGCCCCGGACATTGCCGCCTCGCACCGGCTCAATGACGTGTTGCAGGCAATTCGCAGCGGGGTGTTCTCGCCGGATGATCCGGCGCGCTACACCGGCCTGATCGACTCCTTGATCGAGTACGACCGCTTCCTGGTCTGTGCCGACTTCGACTCCTACTGGGCCGCGCAGATGCGCGTCGAGACCCTTTGGCACGACTCCAAGGAGTGGTGGCGTTCAGCGGTGCTCAACAGTTCGCGGATGGGCTGGTTTTCCTCGGATCGGACCATCCGCGAGTACGCCACGGATATCTGGAAGGCGCTGGAGTAGGGGAGGCCTTTAAGAAAAGTCTCGTAGTTCGGGTGGGAGGGATCGATATACTGGTGTAGCGGGCAAATCGCAGCCTGCGGCAGCTCCTACGCGAAGGGATATCGACCATGCAATGGATGTTCATGCTGATTGGGCTGGTGCTCGGCTGGCTGCTCGATGAGTCGTTCAGCGACGCCTTGATCGGTGCGCTGATCGGGCTGGGTGCTGGCCAGGCGTTTGTGCTGCAACGCTTGAATGCGCAAGCTTTGCAGCAGGGGCGTGAATTGAAGCTGGCCCAGGTGGCCTTGGGTGCGGTCGAGCAGCGCCTGGCCTCGCTGGAGGGCGGCGGCGTTGCTGCCGAGCCGCTCTCCCATGCTGAGACTGTCCCGGCGCCAGCGCCTCAACTCGAGCCAACGCCTGCCGCGTCCGAGCTGGTCTGGGAGCTACCGCCTGAAATCAACATGGCCCAAGCCAGTGTCGAGTCTGCACCGGTCGACCTGTGGACGCCCCAGCCTGAGCCATTCGCCGCTCCCCAGCCCCCGGCGCCTCGCGCGCCCAACTTGTTCGACCGCGCCATCGCCGGTGCGCGTGACTGGCTGTTTGGCGGCAACACGGTGCTGCGAGTGGGTGTGGTGCTGCTGTTCTTCGGCCTGGCGTTTCTGCTGCGCTACGCCACCGAGGGCATGGTGGTGCCGATCGAGTTGCGCTATGCCGGCGTTGCAGCGGCGGCCCTGGCCTTGCTGGGGCTGGGGTGGTGGCTGCGGCTGCGCAACACCCAGTACGCGTTGATCCTCCAGGGCACCGGGATTGCCGTGTTGTACCTCACCGTGTTCGCCGCCATGCGCTTGCACCCTTTGCTCGATCCGACGGCGGCCCTCGGCCTGCTGGTGGCGGTGACGGTGTTTTCGGCGATCCTGGCGATCACCCAGGACTCCCTGGCCCTGGCCTGCGCCGCGGCATTGGGCGGATTCGCCGCACCCATCCTGACCTCCACCGGTGCCGGCAACCATGTCGCGCTGTTCAGTTACTTCGCCCTGCTCAACGCCGGCATCCTCGGCATCGCCTGGTTCAAGGCCTGGCGCCTGCTGAACCTGATTGGCTTCGTCGGCACCTTCGGCATCGGCCTGGCCTGGGGCTTGCGCTCCTATACCCCGGAACTGCTGTGGAGCACCGAGCCGTTCCTGATGCTGTTCTTCCTGATGTACCTGGCCATCGGCCTGCTGTTCGCCCGGCGCAAGTTGCTGGAGATCAGCGACGCCCCGCTGGACGGCGACCGCGAAGCACTGCTGCACTGGTCGGCGCGCAAGGGCGACTACGTCGACGGCACGCTGCTGTTCGGCCCGCCGCTGGTGGGCTTTGGCTTGCAGTTCGCGCTGGTGCATCACCTGGAGTTCGCAGCGGCCTTCAGTGCGCTGCTGCTGGGTTTTATCTACATGGGCCTGGCCCGCGTACTCAGTGGCGGGCGCGCGCTGTTGCTGGGTGAGACGTGCCTGGCGCTGGGGGTGATCTTTGCCAGCCTGGCCATTCCCCTGGGTCTGGATGCACGTTGGACGGCCGCCGCTTGGGCCGTCGAAGGCGCGGGTATCTATTGGCTCGGCTTGCGCCAGCAGCGGCCGCTGGCACGGGCCTTTGCCTTGCTGCTGCAGTTGGGCTCGGCGCTGGCATTCCTCAGCGAGCTGGATGTCGGCGTCAGCAGCCTGATCGAGGGGGCACCGCTGGGCGCCTTGATGCTCGGCCTGGCGTTGTTGTTCACCTTCTATCAGCTACGCGCTGCGGCACCTGGGCACAGCCATGCCTGGGAGCGCCAAGGCCTGCCGGTATTGGCCTGCGCCGGCCTGACGTTCCTTTATCTGTTGGCACCGCTGTTCTTCTTCACCCAGGGCACGGCCATCAGTTGGGCCCTGGCGGGATTGGCGACCTTGTTCGTCGGCCTGCGCCTGCAATCACGCACTTTCCTGTTCACCGCGTTTGCCGTGCAACTGCTCGGTGGCGTGCTGTTCCTGCTACGGCTGCAGGGGGCCAGCGGCGATTCGACGGCGGTGTTCAACACCGGCTGGAGCGGTTTGCTGGCCGCATCGTTGATTGGCCTGGCATTGATCGGCGGGATGCTGTTCGCCGCCCGCGACAGCATGGTGCGCAGCGATCTGCGCTTGCTGCGCGGCTTGTCACTGGTGTTGTTGGCGGGCCTGGCGCTGATCAACCTGGCGGTGTTGTTTGTCCTGCCCTGGCAAACCGCGAGCGCGGTGTGGGCCGCCAGTGGGGTGTTGATCATCTGGTTGAGCCTGTACTTGCAGCAGCGCCTGAGTTTTGTCTTTGGCCTGGTGCTGCAGGTGATCGGCGGCGCGGCGTTCCTGATCGCCGGCCCGGACTTGCTCGGGCCTCTGGATCACCAAGGCTTGCGGCCGCTGGCCCATGGCGGGTTCTGGACGCCCATGGTGCTGGGGCTGGCGGCGATGGTCGGGGCCTGGCGCTTGCAGGTGGGCAACCATGCCAGTGCGTTTGATGCCTTGAGCCTGCGGCGCTTGTCCGAGTTGCTGTTGGCGTGGGGCGCGGCCTGGTGGGCATTGGCCCTGCTGACCGAGGTGTTGCGTTTTGCGCCGGTGCAGTTGTCTGGCGCGCTGTTGCTGGGCTGCGCAGCGTTGAGTGTGGCGCTGTGGACTTGGCTGGCCTTGCGCCTGAACTGGTCGGCCCTGGGCATCCTGTGCACGCTGTTGATCCCGGCGGCCAGTCTGTTGTTGTGGGCGGCGTCCCATGGGCGTTATCACCCGGCGGCGAATTTCGGCTGGCTGGCGTGGGCGGCGGTGTTCGCCGTGCATTTCGTTTCGTTGCGGCGTCTGGCGCCGATGCTCGTGCAACCGGTGGCGAGCGTGGCTCATGTGCTGGGTTGCTGGCTGTTGATCGGGGTGTTGGCGCTGGAGTTACGCTACGGCCTGCTGGTGCTGTCCGAGCAGTACAATGCCTGGCGTTGGTTGGGCTGGGCGATTCTGCCGAGCCTGTACCTGGTGCTGATGGCCGCGCCACGTGCCTGGCCGTGGCCGGTGTCGGCCTATGCCCGCGAGTACCGGCTGTATGCCGCGCTGCCCTTGGCGGTGCTGATGCTGGGCTGGTTCTGGTTGGCCAACACGGTCAGCTCCGGCAACGCCGAGCCGTTGCCCTACGTGCCGCTACTGAACCCACTGGATATCGGCCTGCTGTTCGCCTTGTTCGGCGTCTATGCGTGGACGCGCAGTGCCCAGGGCCAATTGGCCATCCGCTTCGAGCACGCGGGGCTCGCCAGCGATGTTGTGGTTGGGGTGTCGCTGTTCGCGTTCTTCACCGCCGTGGTGATGCGCAGCGCCCACCATTGGGGTGGCGTGCCATATGAGCTGGATGCATTGCTCGGGTCGATGCTGGTGCAGGCCAGCCTGTCGCTGGTCTGGACCCTGATCGCCCTCGGCCTGATGATCGGCGGGCACCTGCGCAAACGTCGGGAAGTCTGGCTGGTGGGCGCGGCGCTGATCGCGCTGGTGGTGGCCAAACTGGTGTTTGTCGAGTTGAGCAACCGCGGTGGGTTGGCACGTATCGTGTCGTTCATTGGCGTTGGCGTATTGCTGCTGGTGGTCGGCTACTTTGCGCCGCTGCCGCCCAAACGAATCGAAGCTGCGCCTGAGCCGCATGAAGCGGCCAATGAATCTGAAGGAGTGTCGTCTTGAACATGATGTTGAGCCCGCGCTGGCTGGCTGTGCTTGGATGCTGCATGGTGCTGTCGGCGCAGGCCGCGCAAACCGCGGCGAACTTCGCCACTCACGTGCCGCTGACCCTCAGCGGCGAAGGCCCCTGGTACCGCCTCGATTTGCCCCTGGCCGTGCAACTGCACGCCCATCAGAGCGATCTGGCGGATGTGCGAGTGTTCAATGCGGCCGGTGAAGTGCAGGCCTATTCGCTGACGCGCGAGCAAGCGCCCAGTGGTGAGAGCCTGCAACTGCATGAGGTCAAGTGGTTCCCGTTGTACGACTCGGCCGATGCCGGCTCGGCGGTGCCGAACGTGCGTGTGTTGTCCAATGCCGCCGGCACCCTGGTGCAGGTGCAACCGTCCAGCCAGCTGGAGGCCGGTGAGGAAGTGCGCCGTGGCTGGCTGCTGGACGCCAGTGCAATCAAGGCGCCGTTGCAGCAATTGATCCTCGACTGGTCCAGCGAGCAGGACGGTTTCCAGCGATTCAGTATCGAAGCCAGTGACGATTTACAGAACTGGCAGGCCTGGGGCGAAGGGCAAGTGGCGCGCCTGTCGTTTGCCGACGAACGGGTTGAGCAGCATGAAGTCGCGCTGCCCGGTCAACGGGCGCGTTACCTGCGATTGCTGTGGCAAACCCCGCAGGCGGCCCCGGTACTGACCTCGGCGCTGTTGCAGAGCCTGACCACCAGCAGCCCGGCGCAGCCCCTGGTGTGGTCCGAGCCGGTGGCCGGCAGCCGTACCCCGGCCGGTGAATACACCTGGCAGTTGCCGATGGGCCTGCGTGTCGAACGCCTCCAGGTGCAATTGACCGAAGCCAACAGCCTGGCGCCGGTGTCGCTGGCTGGGCGTCGCGACGCCAGCCTGCCTTGGCAGACCGTGAGCAGCGGTTTGCTCTACCGCCTGACCCAGAACGGCCAGGACGTGGTGCAAGACCAGTTGCAGCTGCCAGGGCAGGTGGTGCAGCAGTTGAAATTGACCGTCGATGATCGAGGTGGCGGCCTGGGCGCCGAAGCCCCCAGCGTGCGTTATGCGGTGCGCGCGACCCAGTTGGTTTTCCTCGCCCGGGGTGCCGGGCCTTACCGCCTGGCACTGGGCAGCAGCAGTGAAAAAACCGCGAGCCTGCCGTTGGCTACCCTGATCCCGGACATCAGCCCCAAGCGCCTGGAGAGTCTCGGCCAGGCCCGGATCGAGGAGGGGACGCTGGTGACTCCGCCGATCGTAGCGCCGCCTCTGGCCCAAGGAACCGACTGGAAGAAGCTGGGCCTGTGGGCTGTACTGTTGCTCAGCGTGCTGTTCCTGGCGGCCATGGCCTTCAGTTTGTTACGCAAACCGGCGGTCAAGCCCTGATCCCAATCTACGTTTTTGCTACTACGCTCAACCCGGCGCATGAACTCTGTCAGGCGAATCTCGTCTGATAAGAGCAATTGCGTAACGACTCGCGTTAAACTGCGCGGGTTTTTAGCCCCCACTTCTCCGGAGCCTTACATGTCCCGCGTTACCCTGAGTCGCTATTTGATCGAGCAGACCCGTAGCAACAACACTCCTGCCGATCTGCGTTTCCTGATCGAAGTAGTGGCGCGAGCTTGCAAGGAAATCAGCCACGCCGTCTCCAAAGGCGCCCTGGGCGGTGTTCTGGGCAGCATGGGCACTGAAAACGTGCAAGGCGAAGTGCAGAAGAAGCTCGACGTGATCTCCAACGAGATCCTGCTCGAAGCCAACGAATGGGGCGGTCACCTGGCCGGCATGGCGTCCGAAGAAATGGACAACGCCTACCAGATCCCGGGCAAGTACCCGAAAGGCGCATACCTGCTGGTATTCGACCCACTGGACGGTTCGTCGAACATCGACATCAACGCCCCGGTCGGCACGATCTTCTCGGTACTGCGTTGCCCGAACGAGTACCTGACCCAGAACGAACCCCTGAATGAAAAAGCCTTCCTGCAGCCAGGCACCCAGCAGGTAGCTGCCGGTTATGCCATCTATGGTCCACAGACCATGCTGGTGCTGACCCTGGGCGACGGCGTCAAAGGCTTCACCCTGGACCGCGAAATGGGCAGCTTCGTGCTGACCCACGAAGACATCACCATTCCTGCGGCCACTCAGGAATTCGCCATCAACATGTCCAACCAGCGTCACTGGGAAGCTCCGGTACAACGCTACGTGGAAGAGTTGCTGGCTGGCGAAGAAGGCCCGCTGAAAAAGAACTACAACATGCGTTGGGTTGCCGCGATGGTCGCGGACGTGCACCGCATCCTGACCCGTGGCGGTCTGTTCATGTACCCGCGCGACAGCCGCGAGCCGTCCAAGCCGGGCAAGCTGCGCCTGATGTACGAAGCCAACCCGATGTCGTTCCTGGTGGAACAGGCTGGCGGTGCGTCCACCGACGGTCACCAGCGCATCCTCGACATCCAGCCCGATGGCCTGCACCAGCGCGTAGCGGTGTTCCTCGGCTCGAAAGAAGAAGTCGAACGCGCCACGGCTTACCACAAGGAATAAACCATGACCGCGCCCTGGTTGCCGTTGCTCCAATGGTGGTTCGGTACAGCCGACAACCCCAACGAAGTGGCGGCGCAACAGGGCGGTCTGTGGTTCGGCAAGCGTGACAGCCAGGACCGTGAGGCGCGTGAGCGTTTTGCGGACCTGGTGGACCAGGCACTGGCCGGCGGATTGACCGAGTGGACGCAACGTCCCGAAGGTTGGCTGGCCCTGGTGTTGTTGCTCGACCAATTGCCGCGCATGATCTATCGCGATACCCCCGCTGCATTTTCCGGTGACCTGCGTGCCCAGCAGCTTGTGGCGCAAGGCATAGCCGCGGATTTCGATCGGCAGTTGCCAGCGATCCAGCGCGTCTTTATCTACCTGGTGTTCGAGCACTGCGAGCATCTGGCGGTGCAGAACGAGGCGATTTCGCGTTTTGCCGACTTGCTGGCCGAGCAGCCCCAGGCACAGCGCGAGGTGTTTGCCGATAACCTCGATTACGCCGAACGGCATCAAAAGATCATCGCGCGGTTTGGCCGCTTTCCCCATCGCAATGCGATCCTGGGGCGTGAGAGTACGCCCGAAGAGGTCGCGTTTTTGCGTGAGCCGGGGTCGCGGTTCTAGCTTTTTGTTGTTGCTGATGCCGCCATCGCGGGCAAGCCGCAAGCGGGCGCCCGCTCCCACAGGGATCTCTGTCGTACACACTATTTGTGTCCACCGAAGATCATTGTGGGAGCGGGCTTGCCCGCGATGAGGTCGGTGACAGCTCTTCGATCATCTTTTGCACTGACTGCGCCACGACGGCAAAGATGAGACGGGTTTGGCAAAAAACGACGAAATGTCGTACACCGCAAAAAGGTGTCCGATTCGAGCCTTGAGCGTCGATCTGACCGTTCAAGAAATACCCGCCTGCGGTGGGAACCAGATGGGCGATTTCTCTTCTAAGCTTTTGGTTGGCAGCCATGCCAGCGTCTCTTTCCAGGAGTTTCACCATGTCGCTGCGATCTATCGCCTTGCTGTCGTTTTGCGTGCTGTTGGCCGCATGCAGCAAGGTCAACCAGGAAAACTACTCGAAACTTTCGGCGGGCATGCCCAAGGCCGAGGTCGAAACCCTGCTGGGCAAACCGGCCGATTGTTCCGGCGCATTGGGGATGTCCAGCTGCACCTGGGGCGACAAGAACAGCTTTATCAGCGTGCAGTTTGCCGGTGACAAAGTGTTGATGTTTTCCGGGCAAGGCCTGAAGTAAACCGGGGCCAAGCGCCCACGGGAGAAAAATAATGATGCGGTTTGTATTAGTTCTTTTAGCCGGTCTGTTCTTGGCCGGCTGTGCCACCTCTGGCGATGATTCGCTGGCACCGAAAACGGCCAATAACGTCAACCTCAAGCGTTACCAGGGCAAATGGTACGAGTTGGCGCGCATGCCCATGTACTTCCAGCGCAACTGCGCCCAGTCCGAGGCCCATTACGCCCTCAAGCCTGACGGCGACATGGACGTGCTCAACCGCTGCCTGACGCCAGAATGGACCTGGGAAGAAGCCCGGGGCACGGCGACGCCGCAGGTGCCGGGCAAGACCGACAAGCTGTGGGTGAATTTCGATAACTGGTTTACCCGCCTGTTGCCGGGAGTGGTCAAGGGCGATTACTGGGTGCTGTACGTCAGCGATGACTATCAGACCGCGATCGTCGGCAACCCCAACCGCCGCTACCTCTGGCTGCTGTCACGCAAGCCGGAGGTCAACGCCGAGACCCGTGAAGAACTGCTGAGCAGGGCGCGTCAGCAGGGCTACGACACCACTCGCCTGATCTGGCGTGTGTCGGATACGCGGATGGCCAAGACCTCGAAGTAACCGTAGAAACGAGGCTTGCCGGCGATGGCGAATGTGTCGCCGCCATCGTGGGCAAGCCTTGCTCCTGCAAGAGCGGGTATCAGCCCAGCAGGTCGCGCAACACCTGGGTAAACGCCCGGTTGCTCTCTTCTTCGCCAGCATGATGGCCGTCACGCACCACCCACTTGCCGTTGACCAGCACGTCGCGGACCTGACGGTCGCCGCCAGCAAACAGCCAGCGGTTGAGAATGGCGTCGCCACTGGCGGTCGCCAGGTAAGGATCATTGCCATCGAGCACCAGCCAATCGGCGCGCTTGCCGACCTCAAGGGCGCCAATCGCTTGGCCCAGCGCCTGCGCGCCGCCATCGAGCGCGGCGTCGTACAGGGTGCGACCGACCATCGGTTGCTCGGCGCCATACAGGCGGTTACGGCGTTGATCGCGCAGGCGCTGGCCGTATTCCAGCCAGCGTAATTCCTCGACCACACTCAACGACACATGGCTGTCGGAACCGATACCCATGCGTCCGCCCTGGGCGAGGAAGTCCACGGCCGGGAAAATTCCGTCGCCCAGGTTGGCTTCGGTGGTCAGGCACAGGCCGGCGATGGCGCGGCTTTTCGCCATCAAACTGACTTCTTCCGGATTGGCGTGGGTCGCGTGCACCAGGCACCAGCGCTGATCGACCTCGGTGTTTTCATACAGCCATTGCAGCGGCCGGCGACCGCTCCAGGCCAGGCAGTCGTCGACTTCCTTCTGCTGTTCGGCGATGTGGATATGTACCGGGCACTGCTGGTCGCTGGCGGCCAGCACGTCGCTGATCTGCTGTGGTGTCACCGCACGCAACGAGTGGAAACACAAACCCAGGCGCTGTGCCGGCTGTTGCGCCACGATCGGCTGCAAGCGAGCCTGCAGGTCGAGGTAGTTTTGCGTGCTGTTGATAAAGCGGCGCTGGCCGTCGTTCGGCGCCTGGCCACCAAAGCCGGAATGGCTGTACAGCACCGGCAACAGGGTCAGGCCGATACCGGCGGCGCTGGCGGCCTGGCTGATCTGCAGCGACAGCTCGGCCGGGTCGGCATACGCCTGGCCATTGTGATCGTGGTGCACATAGTGGAATTCGGCGACCGAGGTGTAGCCGCACTTGAGCATTTCGATGTACAGCTGGCGGGCAATCACACCCAACTGATCAGGGCTGATTTTTCCGACGAGGCGATACATCAGGTCGCGCCAGGTCCAGAAACTGTCGTTCGGATTGCCCGCTACTTCTGCCAGCCCAGCCATCGCCCGCTGGAACGCATGGGAGTGCAGGTTGGGCATGCCCGGCAGCAGCGGGCCACTCAGTTGCTCCGCGCCTTGTGCGCTTGCATCGGCCTGGATGTGGGTCAGCAGGCCATCGGCGCCGACCTCAAGACGTACATTGTTGGCCCATCCGTTAGGCAGTAGCGCGCGCTCGGCAAAGAAGGCGGACATGGTTCAGCACCCCATCGTGTGTTATTTGTATATACATATACAGACGTTTGCCTGCTCGGTAAACTCCGGCAAGCTAGTGACTTTCATCCATCAACAAGGATTTCCTGTGCCGACTCCGCCCGCAGTATCGACGCTGAGTGCCAACCTGGGCGACAGTCCGGCGCCCTTGTACGCACGCGTCAAACAGATGATCACCCAGCAGATCGACAGTGGAAACTGGCCGCCGCACTACCGTGTGCCGTCGGAAAGCGAGCTGGTCAGCCAGTTGGGTTTCAGCCGCATGACCATCAACCGCGCCCTGCGCGAGATGACGGCCGACGGCTTGTTGGTGCGCATGCAGGGCGTCGGCACCTTTGTCGCCGAACCCAAGAGCCAGTCCGCTCTGTTTGAAGTGCACAACATTGCCGATGAGATCGCCTCCCGTGGCCACCGCCACACCTGCAAGGTGATCACCCTGGAAGAAGAGGCTGCCGGTTCCGAGCGTGCGCTGGCGCTGGACATGCGCGAAGGGCAGAAGGTCTTCCACTCGCTGATCGTGCATTTCGAGAACGATATTCCGGTGCAGATCGAAGATCGCTTCGTCAACGCCCTGGTGGCGCCGGACTACCTCAAGCAAGACTTCACCCAACAAACGCCATACGCCTACCTGAACCAGGTGGCGCCCCTGACCGAGGGCGAGCACGTGGTCGAGGCGATCCTGGCCGAGTCCAGCGAGTGCAAGTTGCTGCAAATCGAAAAGGGCGAGCCCTGCCTGCTGATTCGTCGGCGCACCTGGTCGGGCCGCCAGCCGGTGACTGCCGCTCGCCTGATCCACCCCGGTTCCCGTCATCGCCTGGAAGGGCGGTTTCATAAATAAGACACGAGGCACCCATGAGTCAGTTGAAGGTCTTGCGCGCGGCCGACTATCCGCGCATGCCGTGGAAGAATGGCGGCGGTAGCACTGAAGAAATCACCCGCGATGCGGGCACCGGCCTGGACGGTTTCGGCTGGCGCCTGTCGATTGCCGATATCGGCGAGTCGGGCGGCTTCTCTACCTTCGCCGGTTATCAGCGGGTGATTACCGTGCTGCAAGGCGCGGGCATGCGCTTGACGGTCGACGGCGAGGACACGCGCCCACTGTTACCGCTGGATCCCTTTGCCTTCAGCGGCGAGAGCCAGGTGTCGTGCACCCTGCTGGGTGGCGCGATCCGCGACTTCAACCTGATCTATGCGCCGCAGCGTTATAGTGCGCGGTTGCAGTGGTTGGAGGGTGAGCAGCGTTTCTTTACTGCAGCGGGCAGCGTGTTGGTGTTCAGTGTCACCGAGCAACTTGAAGTCAGGCTGAGTGAAGGTCCCCAGCAACTGGGTCGCCATGATTGCCTGCAACTGGACGCTAACCGCGGCTTGCTGGAAATCTCCGTCAATGGCCCCTGCTGCGTGATCGAGTTGACGCAGCACCGGTAATGCCGGTTATTCCCGTTCGAGGATGAAGCCTCGAACGGTGTCTTCCAGCTCACTCGACATCCGTTTGAGCGCATGAGTGGTTGTCACGACGTCCTGTTGTGCCGAGACATTTTCCTCAACACGCTGGGCGACGGTTTCCACATTGCGCGCGACGTCTTCACTGGCTACACGTTGCTCCTGCAAGGCGTGGGAGATTTGCCTGACCGCGTCGAGTGACTGATCCAGCGCGCCTTTTACATCATTCATCGATGCGCCAGCACTGTCGATCAGTTGCTGGCCCTGAAGCACCCGCTCACGACCGGCGCTCATGCTGTTGTTCGCTTTGCGCATGCCGCTCTGGATCGTACTCACCAGCTTCACGATCTCGGCGGTGGAGCGGGTCGTGCGGATCGCCAGCTCGCGTACTTCTTCGGCAACTACGGCAAACCCGCGGCCTTGGTCCCCGGCCCGGGCGGCCTCGATGGCGGCATTGAGTGCGAGCAGGTTGGTTTGTTCGGCGATGCTGTGGATCACGTCGACGATTTTCCCGATGGAATTGGAATGCAGGGTCAGTTGATCGAGATCGCTCGATGTCTGGGTCACCAACTGCGCGATTTGCTGCATTTCGATGATGGATCGGTCCATGGTGGCAATGCCCTGGACGGTGATCTGTTCGGCTTTTTGCGTGGTGTCGCGCGCTTGTACGGCACTCTCGGCGATGTGGGTGATGTTGGCCGACATCTGTTCAGCGGCCGCGGCAATCGAAGACGCTGCACTGGTTTGCTCGGCGGCCTGTTTCAGGCCTTGCTCGGACGAGGTGCCGAGGCTTTTCGTCGAGGCCTCGATGTGCCGCGAGGCCTCGCGAATTTTGCCGATCATGGTACGCAGGCTGCGCCGCATCGCCTCGACGGACTGCATGACCCCCGTAGTGGTTGCGGTGATGGTTAGCGGATCGAAGAGCTGGCCCTGAGCGATGTGCGTGCTGATGGCGGCCAGTTCGTGAGGCTCGGCACCGAGGTAGCGCAGCAGTCTGGCGCAGAATATCGCGGCGTAGAGGCTGGCGAACAGCAGTGTCAGCGCCAGGACTATAGCCTCCAGCTTCATATAGAAATCGTAGCGGGCGTGACTGAACTCGTACTGTTTTCGGGCCTCTTGCAGTTGAACGTCGGTCAGTTGCGAAAACAGTGAGGTCAACGGGTCGATCAAGAGGTAGAGCTGTCGGGCGGCGAAGCGCTCCAGGTTCGGGTTTGAGATTGAGAGGTCCCTGCTGTTCAGTAGCGCCTGCAAATGCCGCAGCGGAGCTTCGGTTGCCTGCATCAGCGGGGTGATTTCGTCGATCAGTTGCACTTCGTCGGCAATCAAGTGCGTCGACTGGTAGTTGAGCCAGCGTTGTTCGATCTCCGGCAGCGCCAGGCTGATCTGCTCCGCCGCTTGTGCTGCGGTGTAGATGCCGTCCCGGGCCTTGTGTATGGCGTCGACGATCTGCACGGAATACAGCGCGGAAATTTTCTTCAAGTCTTGCAGCGGGATGACCCGGTCGAGGTAGACCGTCTCCAGTCCCTGGACTGTGGAGCGCATCCCGTACAGCCCGAGTGCGCCGATGCACATCAAGCTGGTCAGCAGGGTGCCGGCAAGCAGTAGGAGATGGGTTCTGACTTTCCACTGTTTCATTGCGGGTTCCTCGCAGGAGTGACTTCAGGGGGTGGTCATGAAGTCGGCGGGGATCAGCGGCGGTAGAGTCGGACGTATCTAATGAGGTTGTAGGGTGTTTCTGGAATGCGCTGAATTGGGCGTGCGTGTTACCGAACGCCCCAGCGTGGCGAAAAAATCATGTAGCAGTAACATCGGACATGTCCTCGAAAATCTTCCCACGGAAAAAATCTTCCGCGCCAGAGCCCTTGTTCCTGGCGCTCTCCAGCCATTGCAGGGTTTTTCTTGAATGCTTGTCCAGCAAGTTGGCCGCTCGATTGCATATGCTTGTATGTACAAGTAAAGACGTATGCGTATGAGTCACGAAGACTCAACCATCGTCCACAGATTCGCTGGTGTGCATCGTTGTTCGCCGGCTTGCTCGCCCGCCGCCTGGGTTGGTTTGGATTGATTGCTGAGGAGTTCTGTTCGTGACCGAGAATAAGCCTACGAAATACCGTGACGTTGAAATCCGCGCTGCCCGCGGTAACAAACTGACCGCCAAGAGCTGGCTGACCGAAGCTCCGCTGCGCATGTTGATGAACAACCTCGACCCGGAAGTTGCCGAGAACCCTAAAGAACTGGTGGTTTACGGCGGTATCGGTCGCGCAGCGCGTAACTGGGAATGCTACGACAAGATCGTCGAAAGCCTGACCAACCTGAATGACGACGAGACCCTGCTGGTGCAATCCGGCAAGCCGGTCGGCGTATTCAAGACTCACGCCAACGCCCCGCGCGTACTGATCGCCAACTCCAACCTGGTGCCACACTGGGCCAGCTGGGAACACTTCAACGAACTGGATGCCAAGGGCCTGGCCATGTACGGCCAGATGACCGCCGGCAGCTGGATCTACATCGGCAGCCAGGGCATCGTCCAAGGCACCTACGAAACCTTCGTCGAAGCCGGTCGCCAACACTACAACGCTGACCTCAAAGGCCGTTGGGTGCTGACCGCAGGCCTGGGCGGCATGGGTGGCGCCCAGCCTCTGGCTGCAACCCTGGCTGGCGCTTGCTCGCTGAACATCGAATGCCAGCAAGTGAGCATCGACTTCCGCCTGAACAGCCGTTATGTCGATGAGCAAGCCACCGACCTCGACGACGCGCTGGCACGCATCGAAAAATACACCAAGGAAGGCAAGGCGATTTCCATCGCGCTGCTGGGCAACGCGGCAGAGATCCTGCCGGAACTGGTCAAGCGTGGCGTACGCCCGGACATGGTCACCGACCAGACCAGCGCCCACGACCCACTGAACGGCTACCTGCCGGCCGGCTGGACCTGGGAAGAGTACCGCGCCCGTGCCAAGACCGAGCCGGCTGCCGTGGTCAAAGCCGCCAAGCAATCGATGGCGGTGCACGTCAAGGCGATGCTCGACTTCCAGAAAATGGGGATTCCGACCTTCGACTACGGCAACAACATCCGTCAGATGGCGCAAGAAGAAGGCGTGGAAAACGCCTTCGACTTCCCAGGCTTCGTACCGGCCTACATCCGTCCGCTGTTCTGCCGTGGCATCGGCCCGTTCCGTTGGGCTGCACTGTCGGGCAACGCTGAAGACATCTACAAGACCGACGCCAAGGTCAAGGAACTGATCCCGGACGACGCGCACCTGCACAACTGGCTGGACATGGCGCGCGAGCGCATCAGCTTCCAGGGTCTGCCGGCACGTATCTGCTGGGTTGGCCTGGGCCTGCGCGCCAAGCTGGGCCTGGCGTTCAACGAAATGGTGCGCAGCGGCGAGCTGTCGGCACCGATCGTGATCGGCCGCGACCACCTGGACTCCGGTTCGGTATCGAGCCCGAACCGCGAAACCGAATCGATGCAGGACGGTTCCGATGCCGTGTCCGACTGGCCACTGCTCAACGCCCTGCTCAACACCGCGAGCGGCGCGACCTGGGTTTCCCTGCACCACGGCGGCGGCGTCGGCATGGGCTTCTCCCAGCACTCGGGTATGGTGATCGTCTGCGACGGTACCGACGAAGCGGCTGAGCGTATCGCTCGTGTCCTGCACAACGACCCGGCCACTGGCGTAATGCGCCACGCCGACGCCGGTTACCAGATCGCGATCGACTGCGCCATAGAACAGGGCCTGAACCTGCCGATGATCACCGGCCAGTAACGCACTACCCGCAGGAGCCGGCGGGCAGCCAGCTCCTGCATCAGTGATGTCGGCAGAGATTGCTTGTGCAGGCTGAAAACCGTGGATTAATGACCATGCTGTTGAAAGACCCGGCCTCGCTGCAAGAGACATTTGCCGATTTGTACTGACTTCTAACCAAGACCAGCGTGCCAAGGCGCCACCCCTCAAAAGCGGGAAGCGACGGACAACGGATACTTCCGGAGCGTCTGGTTAATAAACTCTCAAAAGGAGAATGAATGTGACTGCGCTGAACCTAATCCCAGGCCAACTGAGCCTTGCCCAACTGCGTGCCGTGTATCAGCAGCCGGTGCGTGTGACCCTGGACGACAGTGCTTCGGCACAGATCGACGCCAGCGTGGCCTGCGTGGAACAGATCCTCGCGGAAAACCGCACCGCCTACGGCATCAACACCGGTTTCGGCCTGCTGGCCTCGACCCGCATTGCCAGCGAAGACCTGGAAAACCTGCAGCGCTCCCTGGTGCTGTCCCACGCCGCCGGTGTTGGCGAGCCGATCAGCGATGCGCTGGTGCGCCTGATCATGGTGCTCAAGGTCAACAGCCTGAGCCGTGGTTTCTCCGGCATTCGCCGGGTGGTGATCGACGCCCTGATCACCCTGATCAATGCCGAGGTGTACCCGCACATCCCGCTCAAAGGCTCGGTCGGTGCATCCGGTGACCTCGCGCCCCTGGCCCACATGTCGCTGGTCCTGCTGGGCGAAGGCAAGGCCCGTTACAAGGGTGAATGGCTGGAAGCGACCGAGGCGCTGAAAGTCGCCGGCCTGGCGCCGCTGACCCTGGCTGCCAAAGAAGGCCTGGCGCTGCTGAACGGCACCCAGGTATCGACGGCCTACGCCCTGCGTGGTCTGTTTGAAGGTGAAGACCTGTTCGCCGGTGCCCTGGCACTGGGCGGCCTGACCGTGGAAGCCGTGCTGGGTTCGCGCTCGCCGTTCGACGCGCGCATCCACGCTGCCCGTGGCCAGAAGGGCCAGATCGACGCGGCCGCAGCCTACCGCGACCTGCTGGGCGAGCGCAGTGAAGTGTCTGATTCGCACCAGAACTGCGACAAGGTCCAGGACCCGTACTCCCTGCGTTGCCAGCCGCAAGTCATGGGCGCCTGCCTGACCCAGTTCCGCCAGGCCGCTGAAGTGCTGGCCGTCGAAGCCAACGCCGTGTCCGACAACCCGCTGGTTTTCGCCAGCGAAGGCGATGTGATCTCCGGCGGCAACTTCCACGCCGAGCCAGTGGCGATGGCCGCTGACAACATGGCCCTGGCCATCGCGGAAATCGGCTCCCTGAGCGAGCGCCGCATTTCGTTGATGATGGACAAGCACATGTCGCAACTGCCGCCGTTCCTGGTGGCCAACGGTGGCGTCAACTCCGGCTTCATGATCGCCCAGGTGACTGCGGCGGCCCTGGCCAGTGAAAACAAGGCCCTGGCGCACCCGCATTCGGTAGATAGCCTGCCGACTTCGGCCAACCAGGAAGACCACGTGTCCATGGCCCCGGCGGCAGGTAAGCGCCTGTGGGAAATGGCTGAAAACACCCGTGGCGTTCTCGCAGTCGAGTGGCTGGCTGCCTGCCAGGGCCTGGACCTGCGCGACGGCCTGAAAACCTCGTCGAAACTGGAAAAAGCCCGCAGCACCTTGCGCGCCAAAGTGCCGTTCTACGAGAAAGACCGCTTCTTCGCGCCGGACATCAACGCCGCCAGCGAGCTGCTGGCTTCGCGTTGCTTGAATGAACTGGTGACGGCGAAGTTGCTGCCGAGCCTGTAAGCGCCCCATCGCGGGCAAGCCGGCTCCCACAAAGATTGCGCTGAACCTGTGGGAGCAGGTTTGCCTGCGAATCGATTTGCTTCGACAAAAATAATAGGGACGAGCAATGCAACAGCCAGACAAAGGCTTGAAACGCGGGCTATCCGCCCGACATATTCGCTTCATGGCACTGGGGTCGGCGATCGGCACCGGGCTTTTCTACGGTTCCGCCTCGGCCATCCAGATGGCCGGGCCGGCCGTGCTGCTGGCCTACCTGATTGGTGGCGCAGCGGTGTTCATGGTCATGCGCGCCCTGGGCGAGATGGCCGTGCATAACCCGGTCTCGGGTTCCTTTGGCCATTACGCCAGCACCTACCTGGGGCCCATGTCCGGCTTCATCCTGGGCTGGACCTACGCCTTCGAGATGATCATCGTCTGCCTGGCCGACGTCACGGCCTTCGGCATCTACATGGGCTTCTGGTTCCCGGAAGTCGCGCGCTGGATCTGGGTGCTGGGCATCGTGCTGCTGATCGGCGGGCTGAACCTGTGCAACGTCAAGGTCTTCGGCGAGATGGAGTTCTGGCTGTCGCTGCTGAAAGTCGCCGCCATCGTCGCGATGATTCTCGGCGGTTTTGGCATCATGCTCTTCGGCATCGGCACGGCCAGCACTGAAACGGCTCCCGGCCTGAGCAACCTGTGGGCCCACGGTGGTTTCATGCCTAATGGCATCGGCGGTGTGATTGCCTCCCTGGCGGTGGTGATGTTCGCATTCGGCGGCATCGAGATCATCGGTATCACTGCCGGTGAAGCCAAGGACCCGCAACGGGTGATTCCACGGGCGATCAATGCGGTGCCCCTGCGGATCCTGCTGTTCTACGTGCTGACCCTGTTTGTGTTGATGGCGATCTACCCATGGCCACAGATTGGCAGCCAGGGCAGCCCGTTCGTGCAGATCTTCGACAGCCTGGGCATCGGCGCGGCGGCAACTGTGCTTAACATCGTGGTGATCTCGGCGGCAGTATCGGCGATCAACAGCGATATCTTCGGTGCCGGACGCATGATGTACGGCCTGGCGCAGCAGGGCCACGCACCCAAGGGGTTTTCCCAGCTGTCGAAACAGGGCGTGCCGTGGATGACCGTGGTGGTCATGGGCGCAGCGTTGCTGGGCGGCGTGGTGTTGAACTACCTGATCCCCAAGGATGTGTTCCTGGTGATCGCCTCGATCGCGACTTTCGCCACCGTCTGGGTGTGGTTGATGATCCTGGTGACCCAAGTGGCCATGCGTCGTTCGATGACCCGCGAGCAAGTCGCCGAGCTGAAATTCCCGGTACCGTTCTGGCCTTATGCGCCGGCGGCCGCGATAGTGTTCATGCTGTTTGTGTTTGGTGTGCTGGGTTACTTCCCGAGCACCCAGGCAGCGCTGGTAGTCGGTGCAGTGTGGATCGTCTTGCTGGTGATTGCCTATAAATTGTGGGTCAAGCCGGCTGCCCCAACGGCGGTCGAGGTGAGTCGCGACCCTTCCATGTCCCATCGATAACCTAACGGAGGCCTGGGATGAAAACTCTCTGGCAACACTGCCACGTTGCAAGCATGGCCCAAGGCACTTACTCGATCATCGAGGATGCCGCCATCGTGACGTCAGGTGCGCACATTGAGTGGATCGGCCCACGTAGCGAGCTGCCGTCGGATTATTACCCCGAGGTCCATGACCTCGCGGGGGCCTGGGTGACCCCGGGCCTGATCGACTGCCACACGCACACGGTGTTTGGCGGCAACCGCAGTGGCGAATTCGAGCAGCGCCTGCAAGGGGTCAGCTATGCCGAGATCGCTGCCGCCGGCGGGGGCATCGCCAGCACCGTGCGCGCGACCCGTGCCGCAACGGAGGACGAACTGTTCGTCAGTGCCGCCAAGCGCCTGAAAAGCCTGCTGCGCGACGGCGTCACCAGCATCGAGATCAAGTCTGGCTACGGTCTGGACCTGGCCAGCGAGCGCAAGATGCTGCGTGTCGCCCGGCGCCTCGGTGAGGCGTTTGCGGTCAGCGTGCGCACCACCTGCCTGGCGGCCCACGCCTTGCCACCGGAGTACGCCGATCGCAGCGACGACTACATCGAGCATATCTGCAACGAGATGCTCCCGGCCCTGGCGGCTGAAGGGCTGGTGGATGCGGTGGATGCGTTCTGCGAATACCTGGCGTTCTCGCCGGCGCAGGTAGAGCGGGTGTTCATCGCCGCGCAGAAGCTGGGTCTGCCAGTGAAGCTGCACGCCGAGCAGTTGTCGTCGTTGCATGGCTCCAGCCTGGCGGCGCGTTATCAGGCGTTGTCGGCCGATCACCTGGAGTTCATGACCGAAGACGACGCCATCGCCATGGCCGCGGCCGGTACGGTAGCCGTACTGCTGCCTGGGGCGTTCTACTTCCTGCGCGAAACCCAGTTGCCGCCGATGGATGCCCTGCGCAAGCACGGCGTGAAAATCGCCATCGCCAGCGACCTCAACCCCGGCACGTCGCCGGCCCTGTCGGTGCGCCTGATGCTGAACATGGCCTGCACCTGCTTTCGTATGACACCGGAGGAAGCCTTGGCTGGCGCGACAATCCACGCCGCCACGGCGCTGGGCATGGCCGACACCCACGGTTCGCTGGAAGTGGGTAAGGTTGCCGACTTCGTCGCCTGGCAGATCGATCGTCCGGCCGACCTGTCGTACTGGTTGGGTGGTGACCTGGAAAAACGCGTCGTGCGTCACGGCGTTGAAGTCGAGATTTAGGAGAGCAGCTGTGGATAAGGTTCTGAACTTCCAACAAGGCCGGGTGCCGCTGCTGATCAGCATGCCGCACGCCGGTGTGCGCCTGACGCCAGCCGTCGAGGCCGGGTTGATCCCCGCCGCGCAAAGCCTGCCGGACACTGACTGGCACATTCCGACACTCTACGAGTTCGCCCAGGAATTGGGCGCCAGCACCCTGGCGGCGGAGTATTCGCGGTTCGTTATCGATCTCAACCGTCCGTCCGACGACAAGCCGCTGTACGTCGGCGCGACCACCGGCCTGTACCCGGCGACCCTGTTCGACGGCGTGCCGTTGTTCCGCGAAGGGCTGGAGCCGTCTGCCGAGGAGCGCGCACGTTATCTGGAGCAGGTCTGGACCCCGTACCACCGCACGCTGCAGCAGGAGTTGGCGCGGCTCAAGGCCGAGTTCGGCTATGCCATGCTGTTCGACGCGCACTCGATTCGCTCGGTGATCCCGCACCTGTTCGAAGGCAAGCTGCCGGACTTCAACCTCGGCACCTTCAACGGTGCCAGTTGCGATCCGACGCTGGCCACCGAGCTGGAAGCGATCTGTGCTGGCCACAGCGATTACAGTCACGTGTTGAACGGGCGCTTCAAGGGCGGCCACATCACCCGTCATTACGGCAACCCGGACGAAAACATTCATGCGGTGCAACTGGAGTTGGGGCAGTGCACCTATATGGAAGAGTTCGAGCCGTTCCGCTACCGCCCCGACCTGGCCGCTCCGACCCAGGTGGTGCTCAAGCAACTGCTGCAAGGGATGTTGGCCTGGGGGCGGCAGCGCTATAGCGCATAACCCGACTCACTCCCACAGTGAATTTGGGTGCTGGCTGATTTTGCCCCCCCAATAAAAAATTCCTGTGGGAGCCGGCCGGGCGGTGCTCCGCTTGCCCGCGACAGCGCCCACGCAGGCGTCGCAAAAACCGTATTTTCTTCAGGGACATGCTCATTGCGCTATTCGGGTTTATGATGCCCAACGGCAGAATAATAGAAGTCCCCCCAGGGATGACCTCGACCCCTTACGGAGCGCGCAATGCAGACTTTGTACCCGCAGATCAAACCTTACGCCCGGCACGATCTGGCCGTCGATGAAACCCATACCCTGTACGTCGACGAAAGCGGATCACCGGAAGGTTTGCCGGTGGTGTTCATTCATGGCGGCCCGGGGGCGGGTTGCGATGCGCAGAGCCGGCGCTACTTCGATCCGAATCTGTATCGCATTGTCACTTTCGATCAGCGTGGTTGCGGCCGTTCGACCCCGCACGCCAGCCTGGAAAACAACACCACCTGGGACCTGGTTGCCGACCTGGAGCGGATTCGCCAGCACCTGGGCATCGACAAGTGGGTGCTGTTCGGTGGCTCCTGGGGTTCGACCCTGGCCCTGGCCTACGCACAAACCCACCCAGAGCGCGTGCACGGCCTGATTGTGCGCGGGATTTTTCTCTGCCGCCCGCAGGAAATCGAATGGTTCTACCAGGCCGGCGCCAGCCGTCTGTTCCCGGATTACTGGCAGGACTACATCGCGCCGATTCCCCAGGACGAACGCGACGATCTGCTCAACGCCTTCCACAAGCGCCTGACCGGCAACGACCAGATTGCCCAGATGCATGCGGCCAAGGCCTGGTCGCTGTGGGAAGGCCGCACCGCGACCCTGCGCCCGAATCCGTTGGTGGTCGATCGCTTCTCGGAGCCGCAACGCGCGCTGTCGATTGCCCGGATCGAATGCCACTACTTCACCAACAACGCCTTCCTGGAACCCAACCAGCTGATTCGCGACATGGGCAAGATCGCCCACCTGCCTGGCGTCATCGTGCATGGCCGCTACGACGTGATCTGCCCGTTGGACAATGCCTGGGAGTTGCATCAGAACTGGCCCAACAGTGAACTGCAGGTGATCCGCGACGCCGGGCACGCTGCCTCCGAGCCGGGTATCACCGATGCCCTGGTGCGGGCTGCCAACCAGATGGCGCGGCGCCTGCTCGACCTGCCGCCTGAAGAAGCATGAAGGGCCTGTTGCAGCGCGTGCGTGGCGCGCGCGTCGAGGTAGCGGGGGAGGTTGTCGGCTCGATCGACCAGGGCTTGCTGGTCCTGGTGGCCGTTGAACCCGACGATACCCGGGCCAGCGCCGACAAACTTGTGCAGAAGCTGCTTAACTATCGGGTATTCAGCGACGCCGAGGGCAAGATGAACCTGTCCTTGGTCGATGTCGGCGGGGGGTTGCTGTTGGTCTCGCAGTTCACCCTGGCCGCCGACACCAAAAATGGCCTGCGCCCGAGCTTTTCGACCGCTGCCCCTCCGGCACTGGGCGAAGAGCTTTTTGACTATTTATTAGGCAAAGCACAGCAGTTGCATGGCAATGTGGCATCAGGCAGATTTGGCGCGGATATGCAGGTGCATCTGGTCAATGATGGCCCGGTGACCTTCCTGTTGCAGACCTGAAAGCGTTTGAAACATCTTTTCAGGGCTGTTTCGGGGTGAAACAGGGGTTTTTCGCAATAAATACTTTGTTACCCCTGATGCGTTGTAACGCGGGCTACTAGATAATCCCGCGCTACGGGGATCAGCGTTCGTTGGCCCATTTTTGACTTAGGTAGAGACTTGTTCACGACCGTTTGGGGAATCATTTTGCCCCATCGGAGTCGGAACAATGCTCGCCAACCTGGCATATAGATAGCTGGCCGTTGGTTTTTTGATCTGTTTTCGGCGAGGGTTGCTCGTGATTGTTAGTCCCTGTACTGCACCAAAATTGTCTGCCAAACGGTTACAAAACGCACTGGCGACAGGCTCTGCCCTGTTTTGCCTGCTCAGCGCCGGCCAGCTTTGGGCATTCAATCTGAACGATGTGTCGGCCAAGGCAAAAGAGCTGGCTGGGCAGAAATACGAGGCTCCGCGCAGCAATCTGCCGAACGAATTTCGCGAAATGAAATTCGCCGACTATCAAAAAATTCGTTTCCTGACCGAAAAAGCTGAATGGGCCGATAAAAAGACCCCGTTCAAGCTGTCGTTCTATCACCAGGGCATGCATTTCGATACGCCGGTGAAAATCAACGAAATCACGGCAAACACCGTCGAAGAGATCAAGTACGACCCAAGTCGTTTCGATTTCGGCGACGTCAAGTTTGATCCCAAGGCCACCGAACAACTGGGTTATGCCGGTTTCCGTGTGCTTTACCCGATCAACAAGGCCGACAAGCAAGACGAAATCATGACCATGCTCGGCGCGAGCTATTTCCGCGTCGTCGGCAAGGGCCATACCTATGGGCTGTCGGCCCGTGGCCTGGCGATTGATACCGCGCTGCCGTCGGGTGAAGAATTCCCGCGTTTCACCGAGTTCTGGATCGAGCAGCCGAAGCCGGGCGACAAGCACCTGGTGATTTTCGCCCTGCTGGATTCGCCACGTGCCACCGGCGCCTACCGCCTGACCCTGCGTCCTGGCAGCGACACCATTGTCGACGTCAAGGCGCAGATGTTCCTGCGTGACAAGGTCAGCAAGCTGGGCATCGCCCCGCTGACCAGCATGTTCCTGTTCGGCGCCAACCAGCCATCGAAGGTCCTCAACTACCGTCGCGAGCTGCACGACTCCAGCGGCCTGGCGATCCATGCCGGCAACGGCGAGTGGATCTGGCGTCCGCTGAACAACCCGAAACACCTGGCCGTGAGCAACTTCTCGGTAGAGAACCCACGTGGTTTTGGCCTGCTGCAACGTGGCCGCGACTTCAGCCACTATGAAGACCTCGACGACCGCTACGACAAGCGCCCAAGTGCCTGGATCGAGCCAAAAGGTGATTGGGGCAAGGGTTCGGTCGACCTGGTGGAAATTCCTACCGCCGACGAAACCAACGACAACATCGTGGCTTTCTGGAGCCCGGAAAAACTGCCGGAGCCTGGCCAGCCACTGGATGTAGCCTATCGCCTGCACTGGACCATCGACGAAGCAGCCCTGCACGCCCCGGATAGCGCGTGGGTCAGCCAGACCCTGCGCTCCACCGGCGACGTCAAGCAGTCCAACCTGATCCGTCAGCCGGATGGCAGTGTTGCCTACCTGGTGGATTTCGAAGGTCCATCCCTGGCGGCCCTGCCGCCGGAGGCCGACGTTCGTAGCCAGGTCAGCGTGGGTGACAATGCCGAGCTGGTCGAGAACAGCGTGCGCTACAACCCTGAAACCAAGGGCTGGCGCCTGACCCTGCGGATGAAGATCAAGGACCCGAGCAAGTCGACCGAGATGCGTGCGGCCCTGGTGCAGCCCATCGTGCCGGCGGACCTGACCAAGACTTCGCTGCCAAGCTCCAATTCCTCGGTGGCCAAGGCCGACAAAGTGGCCGCCAAGCAGCAAGAGAAAGCGGACAAGGAAGCCAAGCAGGCAGAAGCCAAGCAAGCGGACGCCAAACAGGCTGACGCCAAGCCCGCTGCCGAGAGCAAGACCAAGGACAACAAAGACGCCAAGCAGCCAGTTGCTGCCGAAGCGGCCCCAGCCACACCGGAATCGGCGCCGACTGAAGAAGTCTTGACCGAGACCTGGAGCTATCAGTTGCCTGCCGATGAGTAATTCCCAAGCACAGCCAGAGTCGCTCAGCGAGTATCTGGCGCATTTGCCGATGACCGATGAGCAGCGCGCCGAGTTGGCGGGCTGCAAATCCTTCAGCGAACTGCATGAACGCCTGTCCTCGTCGACCTTCGACGCACCGAGCGAGGCCGCACAGGCCTCGGTCGGCCGTCGCCTGACCCTCAACTCCGCCGAGGAGCTGGAAGAGGCCGAGATGCTGGTGCTCGACGCCAGCGGCCGGGTGTGCCTGAAAGCCACCCCGCCGATCCGTCGGACCAAGGTCGTGCCCGAGCCGTGGCGTACCAATATCCTGGTGCGCGGCTGGCGTCGGCTGACCGGTCGCACCAATCCGCCGGCACCGCCCAAGGATGAACGTGTGCTGCCGGCCGCGCGCTGGCGCACCGTCGGTTCGATTCGCCGCTACATCCTGCTGGTGCTGATGCTTGGCCAGACCATCGTTGCCGGCTGGTACATGAAAGGCATCATGCCGTACCAGGGCTGGTCGTTCGTCGACCTGAACGAAGTCCTGCATCAACCGCTGATGCAGACCGCCACGCAAGTGCTGCCATACGCCTTGCAGACCAGCATCCTGATTCTGTTCGGGATTCTGTTCTGCTGGGTCTCGGCCGGTTTCTGGACCGCGCTGATGGGCTTTCTCGAGCTGCTGACCGGTCACGATAAATACCGCATCTCCGGTAAAAGTGCCGGTAACGAGCCGATTCCCAAAGATGCCCGCACCGCCTTGGTGATGCCGATCTGCAACGAAGACGTGCCCCGGGTATTTGCCGGTTTGCGCGCCACGTTCGAATCGGTGGCCGCCACTGGCGATCTCGATCGTTTCGATTTCTTCGTCCTCAGTGACAGTAACGACTCCGATATCTGTGTCGCCGAGCAACAAGCCTGGCTGGATGTCTGCCGCGAAGCCAAGGGCTTTGGCAAGATCTTCTATCGCCGCCGTCGCCGTCGGGTCAAACGCAAGAGCGGTAACCTCGACGACTTCTGCCGTCGCTGGGGGGGTGACTACAAGTACATGGTGGTCCTCGACGCCGACAGCGTGATGAGCGGTGAATGCCTGACCAGCCTGGTGCGCTTGATGGAAGCCACTCCGGACGCCGGGATCATCCAGACCGCGCCACGGGCGTCGGGCATGGACACCCTGTATGCGCGCATGCAGCAGTTCGCCACCCGGGTCTACGGCCCGCTGTTCACCGCCGGCCTGCACTTCTGGCAGTTGGGCGAATCCCACTACTGGGGGCACAACGCGATCATCCGCATGAAGCCGTTCATCGAGCACTGCGCCTTGGCGCCGTTGCCCGGTAAAGGCGCGTTTGCCGGTGCCATCCTGTCCCACGACTTCGTTGAAGCCGCGCTGATGCGCCGTGCCGGCTGGGGCGTGTGGATTGCCTACGACCTGCCGGGCAGCTACGAAGAACTGCCGCCCAACCTGCTGGACGAACTCAAGCGTGACCGTCGCTGGTGCCACGGTAACCTGATGAACTTCCGCCTGTTCCTGGTCAAGGGCATGCACCCGGTGCACCGTGCGGTGTTCCTGACGGGCGTGATGTCCTACCTGTCGGCACCGCTGTGGTTCTTCTTCCTGGTGCTGTCGACGGCGCTGCTGGCGGTCAACACGCTGATGGAGCCGCAGTACTTCCTGGAACCGCGCCAGTTGTATCCGCTGTGGCCACAATGGCACCCGGACAAGGCCATCGCGCTGTTCTCGACCACCATCGTGCTGCTGTTCCTGCCGAAGTTGTTGAGCATCATCCTGATCTGGGCCAAGGGCGCGAAAGAGTTCGGCGGCAAGTTCAAGGTCACCCTGTCAATGCTCCTGGAGATGCTGTTCTCCATGTTGCTGGCGCCGGTGCGGATGATTTTCCACACCCGTTTTGTGCTCGCCGCGTTCCTCGGCTGGGCCGCGACCTGGAACTCGCCACAGCGTGACGATGACTCCACGCCCTGGAGCGAGGCAGTCAAGCGTCACGGTCCGCAGACCCTGCTGGGCTTCTTCTGGGCCTTGCTGGTGATCTGGCTGAACCCGAGCTTCCTGTGGTGGCTGGTGCCGATCGTCGGTTCGTTGATGCTGTCGATCCCGGTGTCGGTGATCTCCAGCCGTGTGGGCCTGGGCCTGAAGTCCCGTGACGAGAGCCTGTTCCTGATTCCTGAGGAATACAATCCGCCACAGGCCTTGCTGGCAACCGACCAGTACACCCACGAGAACCGCTGGCACGCCCTGAACGACGGCTTCATCCGCGCCGTGGTCGACCCGCAGCAGAACGCCCTGGCGTGTGCGCTGGCGACTTCGCGTCACGGTCAGGCCGAGCCGATCGAGTGGTTGCGCACCGAGCGGGTACGCCACGCGTTGAAAGTCGGCCCGGCCGGCTTGAACAACCATGAGCGCCTGCAGTTGCTCAGCGACCCGGTCGCCCTGGCTCGCCTGCATGAGCAGGTCTGGAGCGAAGGCCACGCCGACTGGCTGGACGCCTGGCGGGCTTCGGTGAAAGCCGACCCCCATGCGCCGCTGTTGCCGCTCAAGCCCTTGAGCTTGCAGGCACAACCGGCCTGATGAAAAAGCCCCGTCGATCCGCGGGGCTTTTTTTTGCCTGAAACTTCGTAACCACTTGTGCAAACGGCCGAGTGCGTTAGCATCGCTCCCTTCTTTGGTGTGCCCGGACAACCTTTGTGTCCGTATCGGCCGTTTTCCACAAAAAAGCGTTCGATTGCGCGCCTTACTACAAAAAGATTGGGGACTTTGATGATGAAGAAGTATCTCTCGATGCTGATGCTCGGCGTCTCGGCACTGGTAGCAGTCAACGCGGCGCAGGCCGGCGCCATCGACGATGCAGTCAAGCGTGGCACGTTGAAAGTCGGCATGGATCCGACCTACATGCCGTTTGAAATGACCAACAAGCGCGGCGAAATCATTGGCTTCGAAGTCGATCTGCTCAAAGCCATGACCAAGGCCATGGGCGTCAAGCTGGAACTGGTATCCACCGGTTACGATGGCATCATCCCGGCCTTGCTGACCGATAAGTTCGACATGATCGGCAGCGGCATGACCCTGACCCAGGAACGCAACCTGCGCCTGAACTTCAGCGAACCCTTCATCGTGGTCGGCCAGACGCTGCTGATCCGCAAGGAGCTGGAAGGCACCATCAAGTCCTATAAAGACCTGAACAGCGCCGACTACCGGATCACCTCCAAGCTCGGCACCACGGGCGAAATGGTCGCCAGGAAGCTGATGTCCAAAGCCAAGTACCACGGCTACGACAACGAACAGGAAGGTGTGCTCGACGTGGTCAACGGCAAGGCTGACGCCTTTGTCTACGACGCACCGTACAACGTGGTGGCAGTGAACAAGGTCGGCAACGGCAAGCTGGTGTTCCTCGACAAGCCGTTCACCTACGAGCCACTGGCTTTCGGCCTGAAGAAGGGCGACTACGACAGCCTGAACTTCATCAACAACTTCCTGCACCAGATCCACGAAGACGGCACCTACGATCGTATTCATGACAAGTGGTTCAAAGACACCGCTTGGCAGAAAGACATGGAATAAGGCTTGGTCAGATAGACCGAGTCGCCTCAATCGCTGGCAAGCCAGCTCCCACAGGTTCAGCGTTGGACACAAAAATGCTGCTCACCTGGACCATTGTAGGAGCGGGCTTGCCCGCGATGACGGCCTGACAGGCAACAAACATCCCGGAACCCGCAATGAAACATAAAAAAGCCCAATGGCCCTGGCACGTCCTGACCGTGCTGGTGCTGGTCGGCATGGCCGGCGCGTTGTACTACGCCACCTCGCTGATGTCCTACGAATGGCGCTGGAACCGCGTGCCGCAGTACTTCGCCTATCACGCCGAAGACACCCAGCGTGCCGCCGACATCTCCACCGTCAGCGAACTGGTGCGCAAAGGTGACAAAGCTGAGGTGACCCTGCGCAACGACGCCGGCACCGAGCAAGTGCTGACGGTCGACGACAACAGCCTGCAAGTGGCCCGTGGCGACGATGTGGCCGAAGGCGATGTGATCGGTGTCACCCGGCATTGGGCCGCAGGACCGCTGCTGTGGGGCTTGTGGACAACCTTGTGGCTGTCGCTGGTCTCGGGTGTGCTTGGGCTGTTGATCGGTCTCGCAACCGGCCTGTGTCGGCTGTCGAACAACCCGACCCTGCGCGACCTGTCGATCGTCTACATCGAGCTGGTGCGCGGTACGCCGCTGCTGGTGCAGATCTTCATTTTCTACTTCTTCATCGGCACGGTGCTCAACCTGTCCCGCGAGTTCGCCGGGATTGCCGCGCTGTCGCTGTTCACCGGGGCCTACGTGGCCGAGATCATTCGATCGGGCGTGCAGTCGATTGCCCGTGGGCAGAACGAAGCCGCGCGCTCCCTGGGCCTGAATGCCAGCCAGTCGATGCGCCATGTGGTGCTGCCGCAAGCATTCAAGCGGGTGCTGCCGCCACTGGCCGGGCAATTCATCAGCCTGGTCAAGGACACCTCGCTGGTGTCGGTCATCGCCATCACCGAGCTGCTCAAGAGTGGCCGTGAAGTCATCACCACCTCGTTCTCGCCGTTCGAAATCCTGTTCTGCGTGGCCGGGCTGTACCTGTTGATCAACCTGCCGCTGTCGAAAATGGCCAGCCGGCTTGAGCGGAGGCTCGCGCAAAGTGATTGAAGTCCGCGATCTGATAAAAGTCTTCGACACCCGTGGCCAGGTGGTTCGCGCGGTGGACAACGTCACCACCCAGGTGGCCAAGGGCGAGGTGCTGGTGGTCATCGGTCCGTCCGGTTCCGGCAAATCGACTTTCTTGCGCTGCCTCAATGGCCTGGAAGAGTTCGATTCCGGCTCGGTGAGCATCGACGGCCTGCAACTGGCCGACCCGAAAACCGACGTGAATGCCTACCGGCGTGAAGTCGGCATGGTGTTCCAGCACTTCAACCTGTTCCCGCACATGACCGTGCTGGAGAACCTGTGCCTGGCGCAGAAGGTCGTGCGCAAGCGCGCCAAGAAGGAGCGCGAAGCCAAGGCCATGGCGCTGTTGGAGAAGGTCGGCATTGCGCAGAAGGCCCACGAGTTCCCGTCGCGCCTGTCCGGCGGCCAACAACAGCGGGTGGCAATCGCTCGGGCGCTGGCCATGGAGCCCAAGGTCATGCTGTTCGACGAACCGACCTCGGCACTCGACCCGGAAATGGTCGGCGAAGTGCTGGACGTGATGAAGACCCTGGCTGTGGAAGGCATGACCATGGTTTGCGTGACGCACGAAATGGGCTTTGCCCGCGAAGTGGCGGACCGGGTGCTGTTCTTCGATCACGGCAAGTTGCTGGAAGATGCTTCGCCAGCCGAGTTCTTTGATGCGCCGAAGGATCCACGGGCGCAGGCGTTCTTGCGTCAGGTCTTGTAAGGGCGCGACTAAATAACTGGTCGGCAGAAACGTTTATCAAGGACTCCACGGACGGGCTTGAACAACATGGACTGTATCTTTTGCAAAATGCTCGCCGGCCAGGCACCCATGCACCTGATCTGGGAGGACGAAGCCCACGTGGCATTCCTCTCCAGCCGTCCCAATACACCGGGCTTCTCGGTGGTCGTGCCCCGGCAGCACGTTGGCAGCTACGCGTTCGCCCAGTCGGATGAGGTGTTGTCAGGCTTGATGATCGCCGCGAAAAAAGTCGCGCTGCTGATCGACCGCGCGCTGCCGGACGTTGGCCGCACGGGCTTGATGCTGGAAGGCTATGGCATCGACCATTTGCACGCCAAGCTCTTCCCCATGCACGGGACGGGCGACTCCAGCGCCTTCAAACCCATCAGTTCCAACGTCGACAAGTTCTTCGAGCGCTACGAAGGCTATATCTCGTCCCATGACTTCAAGGGTGAGCTCAACCACGACCTCGCGGCCCTGGCGCAGCACATTCGCCAGGTTGGCGGGTGCGATGCCTGAACCGGGAGGCTGTTGCCAGCCTCGCGTGTGCCACCGATCAGACCCTGAATTTACCCACCAGCATCTGCAGATGAGTACCCAACCGCGCCAGCTCGACGCTGGAGGCGGCGGTCTCCTCACTGGCGGCCGAGGTCTGCTCGGACACATCACGCACATTCAGCACGCTGCGGTTGATCTCTTCGGCCACGGCGCTTTGTTGCTCGGCCGCGGCGGCGATCTGCTGGTTCATTGCCTGAATCGCTGAGACGGTGCGGGTGATGTTGTCCAGCGAACCGCCCGCGCGACGGGTGAGCTCGACGCTGCTGTCGGTCAGGCTGCGGCTGTTGTCCAGGATGGTGGCGACCTGCTGGGTGCCGCTCTGCAGGCCAACGATCAGTTCCTCGATCTCTTCGGTGGACTTCTGGGTGCGTTGCGCCAGGCTGCGCACTTCATCGGCGACCACGGCAAAACCCCGGCCGGCCTCACCGGCCCGCGCGGCCTCGATGGCGGCATTGAGGGCCAGCAGGTTGGTTTGCTGGGCCACGGACTTGATCACGTCCAGCACGCTGCCGATTTTGTCGCTCTCGCGCTTCAAATGGCCCATGGCTTCGGTGGAGTGGCCGACCTCGGTGGCCAGGCGCTCGATCTGGGCGATGGCTTCGCCGACCACTTTGTCGCCTTCACGGGCCTGCTGGTCGGCCGCGACGGCGGCCTCCGAGGCCTCTTCGGCGTTACGCGCGACTTCCTGCACGGTGGCGGCCATTTCGTTCATCGCGGTGGCGACCTGATCGGTCTCGACCTTCTGGCTGTTGACCCCGGCGCTGGTCTGCTCGGTCACCGCCGACAGCTCTTCGGCAGCGCTGGCGATTTGCGTGACGCCATCGCTGATCCCGCCAATCAGCTCGCGCAGGCCGACGATCATGCTCTGGATCGCGCGCTGCAGTTGGCCCAGTTCGTCGCGGCGCTGGGAGATCAGGTTGTGCGTCAGGTCGCCGGCGGCCACCCGCTCGGCGGCCTTGAGGGCCTGGTTCAGCGGGATGATGATCTGCCGGGTGATGGCCCAGGCAGCGATCAGGCCGAACACCAGGGCCAGCACCGTGCTCAGCAATAGGGTGTTCTTGGCGTGGGCGGCGTCGGTGTCGCGGACGACGGTCTGCGACAGCGTGAGTTTTTTGCTCAGTTCCAGCAGGACGTTGCCTTGATGGGCCATGTCCTTGAGTGCGGTGGCGCTGGCCACCTGGGCATCGCGGTACTGGCTGACCGCCGCGCGGTAGCCGATCAGCGAGTCGCTGGCCTGTTGCAGGTTGCCGACGTGCTGCTCGGGCAGTTGCGCGGGCAGGGCCTTGAGGTAGTCGAGGGCTGCGTCGATGGCGGCCAGGGCCGGCTGTTCGGCCTCGGCCTTGCCGCTGTAGGTGTAGCCGCGGACCTGGAAGCGCGCCTGCTGGAGCAGTTTGCTGAGGTCGATGACGCTGTTGAACTGCGCCACGTTATCGCCTTGCAGCAGGGCTTTCTCCACTTCGTTGACGCGGGCCACGGCAGCGTCAGCGGTCGCGCCCAGCTTGGCTCTGGCGGCTTCACGATGGGTGGTGGCCTGGGTCATGTCGGCGAAGGCGTGCCGGTACTCGCTGACGGCTTCCAGTTGCTCATTGAGTATGGCGGCGTCGGCGGGCTGCTCGATCATCGTCAGGGCGCTCTTGAGGCCCTGGTCGAGGTTGTTCAACACCTCGTTCACCGCCGCCGGTCCTTGCTCGCCGTGACGCATGTCATAGTCCAGGCGGGCAATGCGCAGGTCTTTGGTCAGTGCGGCGAGGCTGGAGATGAAGCCGAGCTTGTCGCCCCGGCTGATGATGCTGCTCATGCCCGACCAGCCGTTGACGGTGATCAGCAGGGTCATCAGCAAGACCAGGCCGAAGCCGATGCCCAGCTTGCGATTTACGCTCACATTGCCAAGGTTCTCGGCTAACCATCGGTACATGCTGCAGACTCCCCATTGATTCGAATTATGGAGAGTCTATCGGCCGACTAAAGAGAATCTGTAGGTGCTCCTACGATCCTGGGGATCAGAATAGGCGAGCGAGCAGTGCGGTGACTGCGGTTTCGACTCGCAGGATGCGCTCGCCGAGCTGTACCGGTTGCAGTCCGGCCTTGCCCAGCAGGTCGATTTCGTAGGGGATCCAGCCGCCTTCCGGGCCGATGGCCAGGGTCACGGGCTCGGTCAGCCCGCGAGGGCAGGGTGGGTGGTTGCCAGGGTGGCCGACCAGCCCGAGGGTGCCCTCGACGATGGCCGGCAGGCGGTCTTCGACGAAGGGCTTGAAGCGTTTTTCGATGACGATTTCCGGCAGCACGCTGTCGCGGGCCTGCTCCAGGCCGAGGATCAATTGTTCGCGAATCGCCTCGGGCTCGAGGAAGGGGGTCTGCCAGAAGCTCTTTTCGACCCGGTAGCTGTTGACCAGCACCACCTTGGGCACGCCCATGGTGGCCACGGTCTGGAACACCCGGCGCAGCATCTTCGGCCGAGGCAGGGCGAGGACCAGGGTCAGGGGCAGCTTGGCCGGCGGTGGCTGGTCAAGGCTGACCCGCAACTCGGCTTCGCCGGGTTCCAGGCGCAGCACTTGGGCCGCACCCATCAGCCCGCCGATGCGTCCGACGCGCATGCTGTCACCGACTTCGCAGCGGTGCACTTCCTGCATGTGGGTCAAGCGCCGATCGCGCAGCACGACCCGGTCGGGCGCAATGAAATCGGCCTCTTCGAGGAGCAGCAGGTTCACGGTTGGGTCGCTGGCGGCTGGTCGTTGTGATCGTCAGCCGGCTGGTCGTCCGGATGCTCGCCACGTTTGCTGATCAGGCTGCCGAACAGGATGCCGATCTCGAACAGCATCCACATCGGCACGGCCAGCAGGGTCTGGGAGAAGATGTCCGGCGGGGTGAGGATCATGCCCACCACGAAGCAACCGATGATCACGTACGGGCGGATCTTGCGCAGGTACTTGACGTCGACCACGCCGATCCATACCAGCAGGACCACGGCCACCGGGATCTCGAACGCCACGCCAAAGGCGAAGAACAGCGTCATGACGAAATCCAGATAACTGGTGATGTCGGTCATCATCTCCACGCCGGCCGGGGTGGCAGCGGCGAAGAACTTGAAGATCAGCGGGAACACCAGGAAGTAGGCGAACGCCATGCCGGCATAAAACAGCACGATGCTCGACACCAGCAACGGCACGGCAATGCGCTTCTCGTGCTTGTACAGGCCCGGTGCGATGAAGCCCCAGATCTGATGCAGGATCACCGGGATCGCCAGGAACAGCGAGACCATCATGGTCAGCTTCAATGGCGTCAGGAAGGGCGACGAGACGTCGGTGGCGATCATCGTCGCACCCGCCGGCAAGTACGCCCGCAGCGGTGTCGAGACGAAGGTGTAGATCTGCTGGGTGAAGGCAAACAGCCCGGCGAAGATCAGGAAGATCGCCGCGACACAGCGCAGCAGGCGGGTACGCAACTCGGTGAGGTGCGAGACCAGCGGCATGTGTTGGTCGTTCTCTGGAATATCGCTCATGGGGCTCGCGGCGCCGGTGTTGGGTCGTGGGGAGCAGGCGCAGCGGTGGCCGCCGGCTCGGTGACAGGTGCGCTGACGGTGGCCGCTGCTGGCTCGACTGCCGCGGTGCTCACCGCTGGGGCAGGCGTGGCTGGGGAGATCGGCGTTTCAGTTGGCGTCGGCTGCTGCTGGAGCGGATTGAGGATTTTGCGCGCCTCCTGCTCCAGCGACAGAATGTGCTCGTTGTGCAGTTGCCGACGGATTTCGTCGGCACCGATTTCACGCTCAACTTCCTGTTTGATCGCGTTGAAGCTGCGCTTCAGGCGTCCGACCCACAGGCCGGCGGTGCGCGCAGCGCCCGGCAGACGCTCGGGGCCCAGCACCAGCAGGGCAACGAGGCCGACAAGCAGCAGTTCAGAGAAGCTGATACCAAACATTAGTCTGTGCTCACGAGTCTTTGCGGGTCGGCTCTTCGACTTTCTGGGCCTGCACGTCAATGGTGTGCGGCTCGTTCAGGGTCGAAGCCTGTGGCTGCACGGGCGGCGCTGGCTGTGCGGTCGGTGGCACCACCGGTTCGGCGGGTTTTTCGTCATCGTTCATGGCCTTGCGAAAGCCCTTGATCGATTCGCCGACGTCGGTGCCGAGGTTTTTCAGTTTTTTGGTGCCGAATACCAGCACTACCACCACCAGAATGACGACCCAGTGTTTCCAGTCAAAAATGCCCATCTTGCTGCTCCTCTCTAATCGTTATTCAGTTGGATGGACGCGAGGCTTTCTCGTCGTGGCCGGACAGGCCGAAGCGGCGGTCCAGTTCGTCGAGTACCGCCTGCGGATGCTGCCCTAACTGGGCCAGCATGACCATGCTATGGAACCACAGGTCGGCGGTTTCGTAGATGACATCGCTGCAATCTCCGCTGACGGCGGCGTCTTTGGCGGCAATGATGGTCTCGACCGACTCTTCGCCGACTTTCTCCAGAATCTTGTTCAGGCCCTTGTGGTAAAGGCTGGCGACATAGGAACTGTCGGCGGCGGCGCCTTTACGCTCTTCCAGCACCTGGGCCAGGCGGGTCAGGGTGTCACTCATGGCTGTGTCCTGCAGAGTAAATGGCGTGCGGGTCCTTGAGCACCGGGTCGACGGTTTTCCAGTCGCCGTTCTCGAATACGCGGTAGAAGCAGCTTTGGCGCCCGGTATGACAGGCGATGTCGCCGATCTGCTCGACCATCAGGATGATCACGTCGGCGTCGCAGTCCAGGCGCATCTCATGCAGGGTCTGCACGTGGCCGGACTCTTCGCCCTTGCGCCACAGCTTGCCACGCGAGCGTGACCAGTAGATGGCGCGGTTCTCGGCAGCGCTGAGCTCCAGTGCTTCGCGGTTCATCCAGGCCATCATCAGCACGCGCCCGGTCTTGTGGTCCTGGGCGATCGCCGGCACCAGGCCGTCACTGTCCCATTTGATCTCGTCCAGCCAGTTTTTCATCTTCGACTCCGACAGCCGGGCCCAGCATCTTCGCTGGGCCTGGGCGATTTGAAACAGTGTGCCAGCCGACAACCCGGCTGGCTATCGGCGAACGACCAGATACAAACCCACCGCGAGCATAATTGCGCCCGGCCAGTGGCCCAGTTCGTTCAGCGGACCACCGGCCAGCAGGATCGCACCGCCGGCCAGGTGGGCGGCACCGAGCAGGCGCAGGAACCAGTCGTCCGAGCGCCGATGCCAGGCCACGGGCGGGTTGGCGGCGTGGGGTTGGGTCATGCGTTCGAGCAGGTCGCGGGTCATGTTGGCCAGGTGCGGCAGCTGCTCGACCTGGTTGTGCAGGTTGCCCAGCAGGGTTTTCGGGCTGACGCGTTCGCGCATCCAGCGTTCGAGGAACGGCTGGGCGGTGTTCCACAGGTCCAGGTCCGGGTACAGCTGGCGGCCCAGGCCTTCGATGTTGAGCAGGGTCTTTTGCAGCAGGACCAACTGCGGCTGGACTTCCATATTGAAGCGCCGAGCCGTCTGGAACAGGCGCATCAGCACCTGGCCGAAGGAAATATCTTTTAACGGTTTTTCGAAGATCGGTTCGCATACCGTGCGGATCGCCGCTTCGAATTCGTTGAGTTTGGTTTCCGCCGGTACCCAGCCCGAGTCGATGTGCAATTGGGCGACACGTCGGTAATCGCGCTTGAAGAAGGCGAACAGGTTGCGCGCCAGGTAGTCCTGGTCTTCCGGGGTCAGGCTGCCGACAATGCCGCAATCGATGGCAATGTACTGCGGGCTCCACGGGTTGACCGTGCTGACGAAGATGTTGCCCGGGTGCATGTCGGCATGGAAGAAGCTGTCACGGAACACCTGGGTGAAGAAGATCTCCACGCCGCGTTCGGCGAGCATCTTCATATCGGTGCGCTGGTCGGCCAGGGTTGCCAGGTCGGTGACCTGGACCCCGTAGATGCGCTCCATCACCAGTACTTTTGGCCGGCACCAGTCCCAGTAGACCTGGGGCACGTACAGCAGGGGCGAGCCGTCGAAGTTACGCTTGAGTTGGCTGGCGTTGGCCGCTTCACGCAGCAGGTCGAGTTCGTCGTAGATGGTTTTTTCGTAGTCCTGGACCACGTCCACCGGGTGCAGCAGGCGTGCATCGGCGGAGAGTTTTTCCGCGGTGCGGGCGAGGATGAACAGCCAGGCCAGGTCTTGCGCGATGATCGGCTTGAGACCTGGGCGAATGACCTTGACCACCACCTCTTCGCCGCTTTTCAGCTGCGCGGCATGCACCTGGGCTACCGAGGCCGAGGCCAGGGGCTCGATGTCGAAGCGGCTGAACACCTCGCTGATCTTTTTCCCCAGTTGCTCTTCGATCAGCTTGACGGCCAGTTGCGAGTCGAAGGGTGGTACTCGGTCCTGCAGCAGCATCAGCTCATCGGCGATGTCTTCGGGCAGCAGGTCGCGGCGAGTGGAGAGGATCTGCCCGAACTTGATGAAGATCGGCCCCAGGTCCTGCAGGGCCAAACGCAGGCGAGCGCCCCGGCTCAGTTCCAGGGTCTTGCGCGGGAACCAGCGCCACGGCAGGGCATAACGCAGCGCCAGGAGGAACCAGGGCAACGGCAGGGCGAACAGCAGGTCATCGAGGCGGTAGCGGATCACGACGCGCTGGATGCGCAACAGACGGCGGACGGCGAGCAGCTTCATGCGTTATCGCTTGAGTCGAGGGATCGGGAAAGACGCTCCAAGCGCGCCTCAAGACGTTCCAGATCGAGTTTGATCTGGTCCAGCTCACTGAACCGCGCTTCGGCTTCGCGTTGCCCGACCAGGGTACGCGACTCTTCGGCGAGGTATTCGGCCAGGTTCTGGTTCAGGCTGGTGAAGCCTTGTTGATACCAGCGCGCGCGGCTGCGCAGGTGGCCGCCGAGCAGTTGCGTGGCGACTGGGCCCAGCCAGCGTGCGAGTTCGTACTCCCAGTCCAGCTCCAGGTCCTGCAGCACGCCAGCCAGCTCCAGCAGCACGCCGCTGTCACCGTCCAGCTCTACTTGCGGGCTGTGCAGCACTGCGGTCTTGTCCTTGCTGATGGCCAGCTTGAGCAAGCTGGCCGCCGGTGCGCGCAGGGTGCAATCGGCTTCGGCTGCCCAGTGGGCCGCCAGCATCAGGCCCTCATCGCTGGGCAGGATGAACAGCTGCAACGCCGGGCTGCGGCACTCGACGGCAATGACCTTGCCGTTCAAATGGGCCAGGCGCGGCAGCGCCGTGCTGTCGAGCCGCAGGACCCGGTTCAGGCCGAGTTCGACGCTGGCGAGCAGGCCGGCGAGCAACATCAGGGCTTGATGCCGCGGTGCAGGGCAACGATGCCTGAGGTCATGTTGTGGTAGGTCACTCGGTCGAAACCGGCCTCGACCATCATCGACTTCAGGGTTTCCTGGTTCGGGTGCATGCGGATCGACTCGGCCAGGTAGCGATAGCTTTCCGGATCATTGAGGATCAGTTTGCCGACCATCGGCATGAAGGCGAACGAGTAGGCGTCGTAGACCTTGGACATCAGGGCGTTGGTCGGCTTGGAGAATTCCAGCACCAGCAGGCGGCCGCCAGGCTTGAGTACACGCAGCATCGAGCGCAGGGCGTCTTCCTTGTGGGTGACGTTGCGCAGGCCGAAGGCGATGGTCACGCAATCGAAGTGGTTGTCCGGGAACGGCAGCTTTTCCGCGTCGGCCTGGACGAACTCGATGTTGCCGGCCACGCCTTTGTCCAACAGGCGGTCACGACCGACCTTGAGCATGGATTCGTTGATGTCGGCCAGCACTACCTGGCCGGTCGGGCCGACCAGATGGGAGAACTTGGCAGCCAGGTCACCGGTACCGCCGGCGATGTCCAGGACCCGATTGCCTGCGCGCACACCCGACAGCTCAATGGTGAAGCGCTTCCACAGGCGGTGCATGCCGCCGGACAGCACGTCGTTCATCAGGTCGTACTTGGCCGCTACCGAGTGGAACACCTCAGCGACTTTTTCCGCTTTCTGGCTTTGCGGAACGTTTTTGAAGCCGAAGTGTGTGGTGGGTTCGGCATCGCTGCCTTTGCGCTGATCAGTCATATCGCCGTCACCAAAAGAGAATGCGCGACATTCTAATCCCCAGGGCCTGCTTTGTCTTGGCAAGGCTGAATGTAAGATAGGCAACCGCCGGGACCTTTTGACGCAGTCGGGGTCAAGATGTCTTGAGCAAGTCCCGATCAATCAGGAGTCAATCAATGGCCCGTATTAGTGTTGAACGTGCCCACGGCCTGGGCAAGGAAGCGGCGCGCGAGAAGGCCGATAAACTGGCCGAGAAGCTGGCTGCACAGTATGGCCTGGAGCCCAAATGGGCGGGCGATACCCTCAATCTCAAGCGCTCGGGGGTCAAGGGAGCAGTGCATGTGGGTGAGGATTCAATCCGGGTCGATGTCGAGCTCGGCCTGCTGATGTCGGCGATGAGCGGGACCATCAAGGCGGAAATCGAAAAAGCCCTGGATAAAGCCCTGGTCTGATTGTGAAGTATCCAGCATCGATGCGGCCTGACACGCCGCCATCGCGGGCAAGCCCGCTCCCACAAAGATTGTGGGTGTATGCAAAATCAGTGAGCACCCAAGGCGCACTGTGGGAGCGGGCTTGCCCGCGATGAGGCCTGTCCATTCAACATCGATAGTGCCTGACCCACCGCCATCGCGGGCAAGCCCGCTCCCACAAAGATTGTGGGTGTATGCAAAATCAGCGAGCACCCAAGGCGCACTGTGGGAGCGGGCTTGCCCGCGATGAGGCCGGTCCATTCAACATCGATAGTGCTTGACCCACCGTCATCGCGAGCAAGCTCGCTCCTACATAGGTTTGTGGTGTATCCAGCGGTTTGTGTCATTTCTTAGGGTGCCGTTTCTAATTTTTCTACCTACCTTGTGCCTGAGCCCGACTCTTTTGCGGGCAGTTCCTCAAACCTTCTGCGCGTGAGGTGCACCATGGCCAAAGTTACTTTGAAGAAAAAAACTGACGTTCAACCTGCCCCGGTGAACGAAGTGAAATCCTATGCCCGCAAGATCTGGTTGGCAGGCCTGGGTGCCTACGCCAAGGTCGGTCAGGAAGGCAGCGAATACGTTCAAGAGTTGATCAAGGCTGGTCAATCTGTTGAAAAGAAAGGCAAAAAAGTTGTTACGGAACAACTTGAAGCGGCCAACACTCAGATTGATAACGTCAAGGGTGATGTAGTCAGCCTCAAGGACCGCGTTGAAGTGCAGCTTGATAAAGTCGAGAAGGCTTTTGATACGCGTGTCGCCAGTGCCTTGAATCGTGTCGGCATTGCGTCTAAACATGACGTTGAGACACTCTCTGCTAAGCTCGATGAGCTAACGGCATTGCTCGAACGTGTCGCGCGTAAACATTAAGGAGAACGGGATGGCTGGTAAAAAGAATACTGAAAAAGAAGGCAGCTCGTGGATCGGGAAGGTCGAAGACTACTCCCGCAAAATCTGGCTTGCTGGTTTAGGCGTGTACTCGAAGATCGACACTGACGGTAGCAAGCTCTTCGATACACTGGTCAAGGATGGCGAGAAAGCCGAGAAGCTCACCAAGAGCGCTGTCGGTAAAAAAGTCGACGCCGCCAAGGACTCCGCTTCTTCGGCCAAGTCGCGCATCAGTGGGGTCAAGGATCGCGCGCTGGGCAAATGGGACGAACTGGAAGGGGCTTTCGACAAGCGCCTGAACAGTGCCATTTCGCGCCTCGGTGTGCCGAGCCGCAACGAAGTGAAAGCCCTGCACAGCAAGGTCGATACCCTGACCAAGCAAATCGAAAAACTCACCGGCGCCAAGGTTGCCCCCGTAGCGGCCAAAACCGCAGCGGCCAAACCGGCAGCCGCCAAGACTGCAGCCAAGCCATTGGCCAAGGCTGCAGCTAAACCGGCTGCCAAGCCAGCCGCCAAGCCCGCCGCGAAAACCGCAGCTGCCAAGCCTGCCGCGGCCAAGCCCGCCGCAAAACCGGTTGCCGCCAAAGCCGCTGCCAAGCCCGCCGCCAAACCTGCGGTGAAAGCTGCAGCAGCGAAACCTGCCGCCAAACCCGCAGCCGCGAAAAAGCCGGTAGCCAAGAAGCCTGCAGCCCCCAAAGCTGCCGCACCGAAAGTCCCAGCTGTCGCTGCCAAGCCGGCCACTGCGGCTGCTGCGGTCAGCCCGGCGAACTCCGCCGCCGCGCCAGCACCTGCTGCGACCCCGACTGCTACGCCAGCACCTTCGGCGCCAACCAGTCAGTCCTGATATTCCCGGGACAGACAAAAACGCCCGGCCTGCGAAGGTCGGGCGTTTTTGTTTGCGCGAATCGGCATCCAGCCCTTACGCCTGGCCTTCGAGGTATTGCAGCGCCAGGCGCTCGGTGGCGAGCTTGGCCGGCGGCAGCAGGTGGGGGGCGACCAGCATCATGATCTGGTAGACCACCACCCGCACTTCACCTTCACGGTCGAGAATTCGCTGGTAGTCCAGGGAGAACAGTAGGGTCATGGTGATCTGTTCGACCAGTTGGCCCAGGGCCTGGGTGTCGCTGACCAGTTGGCCTTCGGCCTTGAGCCGGGCGAGCAGCGAGGCCAGGGTGCGCTTGATGGCATTGAGCAGGTTGCGGATGCCCTTGGCCAGTTTCGGCAGGCGTCCGGCCAGGTTCGACAGGTCCTGGAACAGAAAGCGGTAGTGCGCCAGGCGCTCGATGATCAGGTGCAGGAACAGCCAGTAGTCTTCCGGCGCCAGCCGGGCGTCCGACGGCGGATCGAGCAGCGGCGTCAGTTCACTCTGGAAACGTTCGAACAACCCCAGGATCAACGGCTCCTTGCCGTGGAAGTGGTAGTAGAGGTTGCCGGGGCTGATCCCCATTTCGTTGGCAACTTCCATGGTCGAGACGTTGGGTTCGCCCTTCTGGTTGAACAACAACAGGGCACATTCGAGAATCCGGTCGCGGGTTTTCATCCAGTCTTCTTAGTTGTCGAGCCTTGAGTGCCACGGCCTGTTCCCGGCCGTGGCGTCGAGAAAAATCAGCGCACCCGTACGTAGGTACCGGGCGCCGCCTCCATGGGTGGGTAGTGCTGATTGCCCAGGGCCATCAGGGTTTCCCGTTGGGCGCCGGAGCGCTCCTGGATCCAGGCAAGCCATTGGGTCCACCAACTGCCGTCGACATGGCTGGCGTCGTAGTACCAGGCCCGAGGGTCGCTGGTCAGCTTTTCACTTTCGACGTAGTTGGCCTTGGGGTTGCCCGGCGGGTTGAGGATGCTCTGCACGTGACCGCTGTTGGACAACACGAAGCGGCGGTTGCCGCCAAGTAGGAGCGTGGAGCGGTACACCGCATCCCAGGGCGTGATGTGATCGTTGATCCCGGCCACGCTGAAGCTGTCGACGTTGACCTTCTGCAGGTCGATCGGCGTACCGCACACTTCGAGGCCGCCCGGATGGGTCAGCGGGTTGTGTTTGAAGAAGTCCAGCAGGTCGCCGTGAAAGGCGGCCGGCAGGCGCGTGTTGTCGTTGTTCCAGTAGAGGATGTCGAACGCGGGCGGCTCCTTGCCCAGCAGGTAGTTGTTGACCCAGTAGTTCCAGATCAGGTCGTTGGGGCGCATCCAGGCAAATACCTTGGCCATGTCGCGGCCTTCGAGCACACCTTGCTGGTAGGAGCGTCGCTTGGCCGCTTCCAGGGTCTGCTCGTCGGCGAACAGAGTGGCGGGGCTGTCGAGCTGGCTGTCGAGCAGGCTGACCAGGTAAGTGGCGCTGGAGATGCGCCGCAGTTGCCGTTTGGCTTGCAGGTGGCCCTGCAGCGCAGCGATGGTCAGGCCGCCGGCGCAGGCGCCCATCAGGTTGACCTCGCGGCTGCCGGTGATGGCCCGGCACACGTTCATGGCTTCTTCCACGGCCTCGACGTAGCTGGACAGGCCCCATTCGCGGTGGCGCACATCCGGGTTGCGCCAACTGATCATGAACACCTGCAGGCCGTTTTTCAGGGCGAACTGGACGAAGCTGTTGCTGGGGCTCAAGTCAAAGATGTAGTACTTGTTGATCTGCGGCGGCACCACCAGCAACGGCTTGGCGTACTGCTTTTCGCTCATGGGCTTGTATTGCATCAGCTCCAGCAGTTCATTGCGAAACACCACCGCGCCGGTGGTGGTGGCAACGGTCTTGCCGACCTCGAAGGCGTGCTTGGTGATCTGGCTGGGCAGCCCGTTGTTGTGCATCAGGTCATCGAACAGATGGCTCAGGCCGCGGACCAGGCTGTGGCCGCCGGAGTTGAACAGCTCCTTGATCGCCAGCGGGTTGAGCAGGGTGTTGGAGGGCGATACCGCATCGTTGAGCAAGGTGAAGGCAAAGTGCGCGCGGGCGCGATCGTCATCGGGCATGCCGCTTTCGTCGATCCAGCGTTTGACTTGTTTCTGCCAGCTCAGGTAGGCCTGCAGGCTGCGTCGGTAAAACGGATTGAGGGTCCAGCTGGGGTCGGCAAAACGAGTGTCGGCGGCGTTGGGTTGGTGCAGGGTCTCACCCAGCAACACGCGGCCCAGTTGGCCACCCAGTGCCAGTGCGTGCCGGGCACTGTGTACCGGGTGACGCAAGCCGTGGGCGGCGACGTTGCGCAAGGTCGAGAGCAGGTCCCGGCCGCGCAGACCGGTGATCGCACTCTGGGCATTGATGAATGCAGCGGCTGTGGGCAAGGTGCCCGGCGCTGGTTTGTCTCGCATGAGTCAACACTCCTTCGTCAAGCCGTGAACAAGTCCCTCATTCCCACCAGCGCACCTCAGGTGCCGCCATAGGGTGCCGGGTGCGGGTGCATCACCGCCCGCTGCCGTTCTTCCTGGAGGAACTTCATGATGATCGGGGCGACGGCCTCGGCCCGGGTGATCAGGAATAAATGACCGTCGTCGATTATGTGTAGCTGGGCGTTGGGAATACGCCAGGCGAGCAGGCGCATATTGACCAGCGGGATCAGCGGGTCGTCGTCACCGGCCAGCACCAGGGTTGGCTGGTGGATCTTGTGCAGCCAGTGGATGCTGGTCCAGCCCAGCCCCGCGAAGAGCTGCCAGTAGTAGCCCAGCTTGCCGGCGGAGCGGACTTTGCTGGCGTGGTCGGCGGCGAGGTTAGGGTCACGGCGAAACGAGCCACCGTAGATCATCGGCGCAATGCGAATCACGTGGGATGGCTGGATATAACGCCGTGGGCTGGCCATCATCCACAGCACTTTCGGCTTGCCCGGCACCATCACCGCGCCGGCCGCCGTGGCCGCCAATACCAGCTTCTTGCAGCGCTCGGGGTAGTCATGGGCGAACTGCTGCGCCAGGGCGCCGCCCCAGGACACGCCGATCACGTTGACTTGGCCGTAGTCGAGGTAATCGAGCATCCGTGCGGTCAGCTTGGCCAGCCCGGGAAAGCGATACGGCCGGCGCGGCGTCGATGAACCGCCGACACCGGGCACGTCGAAGACAATCACTTCCAGGTCCGGGTCCAGCGCCTGGACGAACGGAAACACCAGCTCCAGGTTGGCGCCGATGCCGTTGAAAATCAGCAAGGGCGTCAAGTGAGGCTTGCCGGGGCGTACCGCAGTGCGGAGGGTCTGGCCATCCAGGTCGACGGTACGAAAGATGAACGGTTGCGGCATGCTTCAAGCCCTGTGGGTCACGTTCTCAAATTCATCCTCGGCAACCTGTGGGAGCGGGCTTGCCCGCGATAGCGGAGGATCAGTCAGCGCATTGGCTGAAGCTGCTGCCGTCATCGCGGGCAAGCCCGCTCCTACAAGGGGGCGAGGTGTGTCAGTTATCGTTCGTGTACGTAGGTCCCTGGTGCTGCTTCACCCGCGGTAAAGGTCTTGTTGCCGAGTGCGCCCGGGGCTTTTTTCAGCTTGCCCGCGCGCTCGGCCTGCCAGGCCTGCCAGTGCAGCCACCAGGAGTCGGTGTGCTTGGTCGAGTTTTCTTGCCACTGATCAGCGTTCGATGCCGTCTCGGTGCTGGTCATGTAGCGCGATTTCGGGTTGCCCGGCGGGTTCAGGATGCTCTGGATATGGCCGCTGCTGGACAGCACGAATTCGACCTTGCCACCAAACAGCTGGGCCGACTTGTAGCAGGACTTCCACGGTGTGATGTGGTCGTTGGTGCCGGCCAGGGAATAGACATCGGCCGTGACCTGCTTGAGGTCGATGGGCGTGCCGCACACTTCCAGTGCATTGGGGCGGATTAGTGGGTTGCTTTTGAACATTTCGATCAGGTCGCCGTGGAACGCGGCCGGCAGGCGGGTGGTGTCGTTGTTCCAGAACAGGATGTCGAAGATCGGCGGTTCGTTGCCCAGCAGGTAGTTGTTGACCCAGTAGTTCCAGATCAGGTCGTTGGGGCGCATCCAGGCGAATACCTTCGCCATGTCCCGACCCTCAAGCACCCCGGCCTGGTAGGAGTGGCGCTTGGCGGACTCCAGGGTCTGCTCGTCGACGAACAGCGCCACCTGGGAGTCCAGGGTGGTGTCCAGGACGCTGACCAGCAGGGTCAGGGAGTTGACCTTCTTCTCGCCGATCGCCGCGTAGTGGCCGAGCAGGGCGGTGCAGGTGATGCCGCCGGAGCAGGCGCCCAGCATGTTGATGTCTTTGCTGCCGGTGATCGCGGTGACCACGTCGACCGCTTCCTTGAGCGCCTCGATGTAGGTCGACAGGCCCCACTCGCGTTGTGCCTTGGTCGGGTTACGCCAGCTGACGATGAAGGTCTGCAGGTTGTTGCGCAGGCAGAAGCGCGCCAGGCTTTTTTCCGGGCTCAGGTCGAATACGTAGAATTTGTTGATCTGCGGCGGTACCACCAGCAGGGGGCGCTCGTGAACCTGTTCGGTGATGGGCCGGTACTGGATCAGCTCCAGCACGTCGTTGCGAAAAATCACCGCACCTTCGGTGGTGCCCAGGCTCTTGCCGACTTCGAAGGCGCCCATGTTGACCTGGCTCGGCATGCCACCGTTGTGTACCAGGTCCTTGGCCAGGTGGGAGAGGCCGTCGAGCAGGCTCTTGCCGCCGGTCTCGAAGAAGCGTTTGACGGCAGCGGGGTTGGCCGCGCTGTTGGTCGGGGCCATGGCTTCGGTCATCAGGTTGATGACGAAGTGTCCGCGGTTGATGTCCTGCTCCGACAGGTTGCTGTCGCCGATCCAGTCGTGGAGCTCCTTGCGCCAGGCCAGGTAAGTTTGCAGGTAACGTTTGTAGAGCGGGTTCTGGCTCCAGGCCGGATCGTTGAAGCGACGGTCATCGCTTTCGGGTTGCAACTCGGATTTGCCGAACATCACGTTCTTCAGCTCGAGGCCGAAATGGGCCACGTGCTTGACGCTGTGAATGGGTTGTTTGATGGCCTGGGTCAGCACCATACGGGCAGAGGTAAGCAGATCTTTGCGACGCAAGCCGATGACAGGATTGAGCCCCAAGGTGTTTTCCGAGGCTTGGCGTTTCAGGTCATCGTTATTCTTGTTACTCATCTACGACGCTCCATTGTCCTGAGACGAGTACCTGAGTCCTGCTGTGTAGTCACACAGCCAATGCCAGGTACTACTGCTCGGGTGACCGTTAATTGCACATCGCTGACTTTTTACATCAGGGAGCGCTGCACAGAACTTGCCAGCTCCATTGGTTACCCGAGTTTAATTTTTTTCGCAAGCGGGCCAATGGAGGGTCCTGGGCGGGAGCATTCAAGCAGATGAAATTAGAAAATGCCTTCTAATGAGCGTAAGCCCCGGTCTAGAGCATCAGCTTGACTACGGACTCACTCGGATCGCGGGACTTTCCGGCGGCTTTGAGTTCACCAAGATAATCTTCCCAGAGGGCGTCCTGGCGCTGTGCCAACTGGTAGAGGTAATCCCAGGTGAAGAGGCCGCTGTCGTGGCCGTCGTCGAAGGTCAGTTTCAGTGCGTACTGGCCGGCCGGTTCGACCTTGCTCAGTCCTACGCCGATCTTGCCAAATTGCAGGATGGGTTTGCCATGGCCCTGGACCTCGGCGGAGGGGGAGTGCACCCGAAGGAACTCGGCGCTCAGTTGATATTCCTCGCCGGAGGGATATTTGAGCGACAGGGTTTTCGAGGCTTTGTGCAGCTTGATATCGGTGGGAAGCGGGGTTGTCATGGGGCTGGTCGTCCGTCATTGCGAGGGACCTGTGGGAGCGAGCCGGCTCGCCCCCACAGGTCCCTTATCGCAGTAGAAGTGACCTACAGGATATAACGGGACAGGTCTTCGTTCTGCGCCAATTCGCCCAGGTGGCTGTTGACGTAGTCGGCGTCGATGCGGATCGGCTGGTCGCTGTGGGCGCTGGCCAGGTCGCCGGCACTGAACGAAACCTCTTCGAGCAGGCGCTCGAGCAGGGTGTGCAGGCGACGGGCACCGATGTTCTCGGTCTTCTCGTTGACCTGCCAGGCGATCTCGGCCAGGCGCTTGATGCCGTCCGGCTGGAACTCGATGGCCAGGCCTTCGGTTTTCAGCAGGGCGCAATACTGCTCGGTCAGGGATGCGTGCGGCTCGCTGAGGATACGCTCGAAGTCTTCCGGCGACAGGGCCTTGAGTTCAACGCGGATCGGCAGGCGGCCTTGCAGTTCAGGCACCAGGTCGCTCGGCTTGCTCAGGTGGAATGCACCGGAGGCGATAAACAGGATGTGGTCGGTCTTGACCATGCCCAGCTTGGTGTTGACTGTGCAGCCTTCGATCAGCGGCAGCAGGTCGCGCTGTACACCTTCGCGGGAGACGTCGACGCCACCGGAATTGCCGCGCTTGGCGACCTTGTCGATTTCGTCGATGAACACGATGCCGTGCTGCTCGACCGCTTCCAGGGCCTTGGCCTTGAGTTCCTCGTCATTGACCAGGCGGCCGGCTTCTTCGTCGCGGACCAGCTTGAGCGCTTCCTTGACCTTGAGCTTGCGGTTCTTGCGCTTGCCCTTGCCCATGTTGGCGAACAGGCTCTGCAGCTGGTTGGTCATTTCTTCCATGCCCGGTGGCGCGGAGATATCGACGCCAGCGGCTTCGGCGACTTCGATTTCGATCTCCTTGTCATCCAGCTGGCCTTCGCGCAGGCGCTTGCGGAACAGCTGGCGGGTGTTGGAGTCCTGGGCCGGGGCTTCTTCGTTGTTGAAGCCGGTGCGTGCCGGTGGCAGCAGGGCATCTAGGATGCGCTCTTCGGCGGCGTCTTCGGCGCGGTGACGAACCTTGATCATTTCCTGTTCGCGCAGCAGCTTGATAGCGGCATCGGCCAGGTCACGAATGATCGACTCGACGTCGCGGCCAACGTAGCCGACTTCGGTGAACTTGGTGGCTTCGACCTTGATGAACGGTGCGTTGGCGAGCTTGGCCAGGCGCCGGGCGATTTCGGTCTTGCCGACACCGGTCGGGCCGATCATCAGGATGTTCTTGGGGGTGACTTCGACGCGCAGTTCTTCGGGCAGTTGCATCCGGCGCCAGCGGTTGCGCAGGGCGATGGCGACGGCGCGCTTGGCGTCGTCCTGGCCGATGATATGGCGATTGAGTTCGTGGACGATTTCACGGGGAGTCATGGACATAATAATTGGCGGACCTCAGGCAAGAGTGAGCGGTGGCGCGCAGCCACGCACGCTTACTCGGCGCAGTCCTGCTCCTCAATGGTCTGGGTGTGGTTGGTGAAGACACAGATGTCGCCGGCGATGCCGAGGGCGGTTTCGACGATTTCCCGGGCCGACAGGTCGGTTTTTTTCAGCAGGGCGCTGGCTGCCGCCTGGGCGTAACCACCGCCGGAACCCATGGCGATCAGGCCGTTCTCGGGTTCAACCACATCGCCATTGCCGGTGATAATCAGCGAGGCGTCTTTGTTGGCGACCGCGAGCATTGCTTCGAGGCGGCTCAGGGAGCGGTCGGTACGCCATTCTTTGGCGAGCTCGACCGCGGCACGGACCAGGTGGCCCTGATGTTTTTCCAGTTGGCCTTCAAAACGTTCGAAGAGGGTAAAGGCGTCGGCGGTGGCGCCAGCGAAACCGGCGATAACCTGGCCGTGGTACAGGCGACGAACTTTTTTCGCGTTGCCTTTCATCACGGTGTTGCCCAGGGAAACCTGGCCGTCGCCGCCCATGACGACTTTGCCGTGGCGGCGAACTGAAACGATGGTGGTCAAGGGAAGAGTCTCCACGCAGCGGGGCGAAAATGCCTTATGCCAACTCATATGGGGGTGCTGTGGCGTTTTTCAACTGCGCGGCGGTAGAGGGGACGAGTGGTGGTGGGTCGCAGGTCATCCTGGTGGGAGCGAGCCTGCTCGCGAAAGCGTTGTATCAGTCGCCATCAATGTTGACTGAATGTAGGCCTTCGCGAGCAGGCGGAGCGCCGTCCGACTCGCTCCCACAGGAGGGGGGTTGATCGTGCTGTCAGCGGCTCTGGCGTTGTTGTAACAACAGATTGCTGAAGCCGCTGCCCGCCAATTGTTTCTGGGCGGTGGTCAATTGTTCGCGGTTGCTGAACGGGCCGACCAGCACGCGGTACCAGGTTTCGTCCTTGACCGTGCCGGACTCGACCGAAACCGCCTGGCCGAGCAGGATGATCTGTGCACGGACCCGGTCGGCGTCGGCTTCCTTGCGGAACGAGCCGGCCTGCAGGAAGAACTTGGTCACCGGGGCCGCCTTGGCCACCGGAGGCGCAGGCGGTGGGGTCAGGCCGCTCAAGGCTGCCTGGGCGCGCGCGGTGTCGATCTTCGCCGCTTCTGCTGGCGTAACCGGTGCCACGGGCGCGGTCTGCGGTGTTGGCAGGGTTTTTTCAGGCACGGCGTCCGGCGGCACAATCACTTCCGATTCCGGCAGCAGGGTGTAGAAGTCATACTTGGGCTTCACCGGTTGCTGTGGGCTCGGCGGGGTCTTGTTGGCCTCGGCCATGCGCGTGGCTTTCTGTTCTTCCTGCTTGACCCGCTTGACGTCATCGCCCTTGCCCGGCTCCAGCTTCATCAGGAACACGATGAAGGCGCCCACGGTCAGGCCGATGGCCATCCATAGCCAGCCCGGAATCGGCTGTTTTGCAGGAGCTTGGTAACGGCTGGCGCCACGCTTGGGTGCAGGTTTTTTCTTGGCAGCCAACTTACATACGCTCCAGTGTTTCCAGGCCCAAGAGTTCCAGGCCTTGCTTGAGGGTGCGACCGGTCAGCGCGGCGAGGCGCAAGCGGCTCTGCATCTGTGCCGGGGTTTCGGCGCTGAGGATCGGGCAGTTCTCGTAGAAGCTGGAGAACAGCCCGGCAACGTCGTACAGGTAAGTGCAAAGGATGTGCGGCGTGCCTTTCTCGGCGACGTTGTTCAGCACTTCACCGAACTGCGCCAGCTTGGCTGCCAGTTCGTGTTCGTGCGCGGCCTCGAGGACGATCTGCCCTTGGACTTCGCTGAAATCCTTGCCCAGTTTGCGGAACACGCCAGCCACGCGGGTGTAGGCGTACAGCAGGTAAGGCGCGGTATTGCCTTCGAAATTGAGCATCAGGTCGAAGTTGAAGCTGTAGTCGCTGGTGCGGTGCTTGGACAGGTCGGCGTATTTCACCGCACCGATGCCCACCACCTTGGCGATGTTGCGCAGGTCGGCCTCGGCCAGCTCCGGGTTCTTTTCCTTGACCAGGGTGTAGGCGCGCTCCTTGGCTTCGTTGAGCAGGTCGATCAGCTTCACGGTGCCGCCATCACGGGTCTTGAACGGACGGCCATCAGCGCCGTTCATGGTGCCGAAGCCCATGTGTTCCATTTCCATTGGATGGGTCACGAAGCCGGCCATGCGTGCCACGGCGAATACTTGCTGGAAGTGCAGGGCCTGGCGCTGGTCGACGAAGTACAGGGCGCGGTCGGCCTTGAGCACGCCGCTGCGGTAGCGCACGGCGGCCAGGTCAGTGGTGGCGTACAGGTAGCCGCCATCGGCCTTGACGATAATCACCGGCAGCGGGTCGCCGTCGGCATTCTTGAATTCGTCGAGGAACACGCACTGGGCGCCGTTGCTCTCGACCAGCATGCCTTTGGCCTTGAGGTCGTTGACCACATTGATCAAGTCGTCGTTGTAGGCGCTTTCGCCCATGACGTCGGCCATGGTCAGCTTGACGTTCAGTTGTTCGTAGATTTTCTGGCAGTGCGACAGCGAGATGTCCTTGAACTTGGTCCACAGGGCCAGGCATTCCGGGTCGCCGGCTTGCAGCTTGACCACCAGGCCACGGGCGCGGTCGGCGAACTCTGCGGATTCGTCGAAACGTTGCTTGGCGGCGCGGTAGAAGTTCTCCAGGTCCGACAGCTCGTCGCTGGTGATCGGGTTTTCCTGCAGGTAGGCCATCAGCATGCCGAACTGAGTGCCCCAGTCGCCCACGTGGTTCTGGCGGATCACGGTGTCGCCGAGGAACTCCAGCACGCGGGCCACGCCGTCGCCGATGATGGTCGAGCGCAAGTGGCCGACATGCATCTCTTTGGCCAGGTTCGGGGCCGACAGGTCAACCACGGTGCGCTGCACGGGACCGGCCTTGCGCACGCCGACTTTGGCGTCGGCCAGGGCCGCATCCAGGCGCGATGCCAGGGCCTGGGTGTTCTGGAAGAAATTGAGGAACCCCGGGCCGGCGATTTCTGTCTTGCTGACGTTTTCGTCGGCCGGCAGGGCGGCAATGATTTTTTCCGCCAGGTCGCGGGGTTTCATGCCGGCCGGCTTGGCCAGCATCATGGCGATGTTGCTGGCGAAGTCACCGTGGGTCTTGTCACGGGAGTTCTCCACCTGAATCGCCGGCGTCAGGCCTTCAGGCAACACACCGTCGGTAACGAGTTGGGTGAGGGCTTGCTGGATCAACTGGCGAATGGTGTCTTTCATGGTCTTCTCTTTCAACCGCAAAGCGGCGGCGCGTCAATGCGCAGGTGGAAAAACTGGACATTATCCGTTGCGAAGTCGGGCTTGCCAACCTTAGCAGGCCGGTTACGGATATGTGGTGGCAAATCGGCTGCCATGGCGGGCAGACGACTTGCAGACGGTCAATACAAATCGACGGGGTCGACATCCAGCGACCAGCGCACCGCGCGAGCGCTGGGCATCTGCTCCAGCACCAGTAGCCAGCTGCTTAACAGTCGATGCAGGGGCGCTCGGGCCGTGGCTTGCAGCAGCAGTTGCGCGCGATAGCGTCCGGCGCGGCGTTCCATCGGTGCGGGCACCGGGCCCAGCAGCTCGATGCCGCCGAGGTTCTGCTCGGCCAGCAACCGCTCCGCCTCGCTGCAGGCCTCGTCGAGGAAACCTTCGGCCTGCCCGGGCTTGTGCGCTTCGGCGCGCAGCAATGCCAGGTGAGCAAAAGGCGGCAGCCCCGCGGCGCGGCGTTCGCTCAGGGCCTGTTCGGCAAAGGCGAAGTAGCCCTGCTCGGTCAGTTGCACCAGCAACGGATGGTCCGCCAGGTGGGTCTGGATGATCACCTTGCCCGGCTCTTCGGCCCGCCCGGCGCGTCCGGCAACCTGGACAATCAACTGGGCCATGCGCTCGCTGGCGCGGAAGTCACCGGAAAACAGGCCGCCGTCGGCATCGAGAATCGACACCAGGGTGACGCGGGGAAAGTGGTGTCCCTTGGCGAGCATCTGGGTGCCGACCAGAATGCACGGCTGGCCTTTCTGGATGGTAGCGAACAGTTGGTTCATCGCGTCCTTGCGCGACGTACTGTCGCGGTCGACCCGCAGCACCGGAAAGTCGGGGAACAGGATGCCCAGGCGTTCCTCGGCGCGTTCGGTGCCGGCACCCACTGGGCGCAAATCGACTTTGCCGCACTTGGGGCAATGCCGCGGGACGCGTTCGACATAACCACAATGGTGGCAGCGCAGCTCGCCGGAGCGTTGGTGCACGGTCATCCGTGCATCGCAGCGCTGGCATTCGGACATCCAGCCACAATCGTGGCACAGCAGGGTTGGGGCAAAGCCGCGGCGATTGAGAAACACCAGCACTTGCTGGCCGGCGGCGAGGGTCTGGCCAATGGCTTGTTGCATCGGCCCGGAAATGCCGCTGTCCAGCGGACGGCTTTTCACATCCAGGCGCAGGAAGCGCGGCTGTTTTGCGCCGCCGGCGCGCTCGTTCAGGCGCAGCAGGCCGTAACGACCGGTGTAGGCGTTGTGCAGGCTTTCCAGGGACGGCGTCGCGGAGCCAAGGACGATCGGAATGTTTTCCTGGCGGGCTCGCACCAGTGCCAGGTCGCGGGCGTGGTAGCGCAAGCCTTCCTGCTGTTTATAGGAGCCGTCGTGCTCTTCATCGATGATGATCAGGCCAGGGTTCTTCATGGGCGTGAACAATGCCGAGCGAGTGCCGATAATAATGTCGGCATCGCCGTCGCGGGCGGCCAGCCAGGCCTCCAGGCGCTCGCGGTCGTTGACTGCCGAGTGCACCAGGGCGATTCGCGCATTAAAACGCTGCTCGAAGCGCGCCAGGGTCTGCGGTCCGAGATTGATCTCCGGGATCAGGACCAGCGCCTGTTTACCGGCCTCCAGGGTTTTGCGGATCAGTTGCAAATACACTTCGGTCTTGCCGCTGCCCGTCACGCCGGCCAGGAGAAAGGCATGGAAACTGTCCAGGCCAGCGCTGACGGCTTCGTAGGCGGCGCGCTGCTCCGGATTCAAAGGCAGTTCCGGCTGGGCCAGCCAGTGTTCGTGACGCTCGCCGGGGGCGTGCTTGCGGATCTCCACCTGCACCAGTTCCTTGGCCAGCAGCAGATCGAGGCTGTCCTTGCTCAGCATCAGCTTGCTCAACAACTGATGGGCCACGCCGTGGGGATGCTGGGCCAGGGTCGCCAGGGCTTCGCGCTGGCGCGGGGCGCGAGCGATGCGCGGGTCGTCGAGCCTGACCCCGGGGCTGATCGACCAGAAGCGCTCCTGGCGCGCCTCGGCCAGTTCGCCCTGGCGCAGCAGGACCGGCAAGGCCCAGCTCAGGGTGTCGCCGAGGCTGTGCTGGTAGTACTGGGAGGTCCACAGGCACAGCTTGAACAATGACGCCGGCAGCGGTGGCGTGGCATCCAGCAGCGCGAGGGCCGGCTTGAGCTTTTCTGCCGGGACTTCGCTGTGGTCGGTGACCTCCACCAGGATGCCGATCATCTCGCGCCGGCCGAACGGTACCCGCAGGCGCATCCCGGGGTGCAACTGCGCCCGCAGCACGCCCGCCGGGGCGCGGTAATCGAACAGGCGGCGCAAGGGCGAAGGCAGGGCGAGGCGCAGGATGGCGTCGGGCACGCGGGGGATTCTCTATAGGGCGGGCGGTGAAGAAGGGCCGGAGCCTAGCAGACGGTCGGCATCAGGGACAGCTTGCGTGATTTGGAAGGTCTGGTAGAATCCGCGGCCTAATTACGTGCGGTATTCAACAATGGTGTTGAGTGGCGGCACGCTAGCCTGAGGAATCACCATGAAAGCCGATATCCATCCAACATACGAAATCACCGCAGTTACCTGCAGCTGTGGCAACAAGTTCGAAACTCGTTCGAACCTGGCCAAGCCTCTGGCGATCGACGTATGCAACGAGTGCCACCCGTTCTACACCGGTAAGCAGAAGACTCTGGATACTGGCGGCCGTGTACAGCGCTTCGCAGATCGCTTCGGTGCTTTCGGCGCGAAAAAGGCCTAAGGCCAATCAGCCTGGAAGGCCATTGCGGCTTTTGCAGATTGATGAAAAAGGCGTCCCTGGTGGACGCCTTTTTTTATGCCCGGGATTTGTCGCGGGGCCTGAAGAGAGCCTGTTGTGGTGCTGCCCAGTCACTTGCGGGGAGGGTTGGATAAATAATTGTAGACATTTTTTATGGCGATTGTGAACAGTTGAGCCCTTGTGTTCCGCGGCTCTTGGCCCAAAGTCGTAGGGCAGGGCGCTTGACAGGGGTGACTGGTCAGTCTTGTGGGGACTTTGCCAGGCGCGTATCCTCGCTGACCAGTCTGTCCAACAGTAAAAAGCGGAATGCCCCCATGTCTGATCTGAAAACTGCCGCTCTCGAATATCATGCCCATCCTCGTCCAGGGAAGCTGAGTGTCGAGCTCACCAAGGCCACCGCTACCGCTCGCGACCTGTCGCTGGCCTACAGCCCCGGCGTAGCCGAACCAGTTCGCGAAATCGCCCGCGATCCTGAACTGGCCTACAAGTACACCGGTAAAGGCAACCTGGTTGCAGTGATTTCCGATGGCACCGCGATTCTCGGCCTGGGTAACCTCGGCCCATTGGCTTCCAAGCCAGTCATGGAAGGCAAGGGTGTACTGTTCAAGCGTTTCGCTGGTATCGACGTGTTCGACATCGAAGTCGACTCCGAGAGCCCGCAAGCCTTCATCGACACCGTCAAGCGCATCTCCATCACCTTCGGTGGCATCAACCTGGAAGACATCAAGGCCCCTGAGTGCTTTGAGATCGAACGTGCTCTGATCGAGCAGTGCGATATTCCGGTGTTCCACGATGACCAGCACGGTACCGCGATCGTAACCGCGGCCGGCATGATCAATGCCCTGGAAATCGCTGGCAAGACCCTTGCCGATGCCAAGATCGTTTGCCTGGGTGCAGGCGCTGCGGCCATCTCCTGCATGAAATTGCTGGTGAGCATGGGCGCCAACATCGAAAACATCTACATGGTCGACCGTACCGGCGTGATCCACTCCGGCCGTGACGACCTGAACCAGTACAAGGCAGTCTTCGCTCACGCGACCGACAAGCGCACCCTGGCTGACGCCCTGCAAGGCGCAGACGTGTTCGTTGGCCTGTCCGGCCCGAACTTGTTGAGCGCTGAAGGCCTGAAGTCCATGGCGGCCAACCCGATCGTGTTCGCCTGCTCCAACCCTGATCCAGAGATCGCCCCGGAACTGGCGCACGCCACCCGTGACGACGTGATCATGGCCACTGGTCGTTCGGACTACCCGAACCAGGTCAACAACGTACTGGGCTTCCCGTTCATCTTCCGTGGTGCCCTGGACGTTCGCGCCAAGCGCATCAACGAAGAAATGAAAGTAGCCGCTGCCAACGCCCTGCGTGAACTGGCCAAACTGCCTGTGCCACAGGAAGTATGCGATGCCTACGGCGGCATCAAGCTGGAATTCGGTCGTGAGTACATCATCCCGAAACCAATGGATGCCCGCCTGATCACCGTGATCTCCGATGCCGTGGCCAAGGCCGCCATCGAGACCGGCGTAGCAACCCTGCCGTATCCGAAGAACTACCCGCTGAAAAGCGTGGATGATGTGTTCAACGGCTGAGTAGCAGTCCCATAAAAAACCCTGGCTGAAGAGCCAGGGTTTTTTTATGGGTAAGCTTCAAGCTTCAAGCTTCAAGTCAGGAGCGGCGCATCACTGCTTTTCTCTTGTAGCTCGTAGCTCGTAGCTCGTAGCTCGTAGCTCGCAGCTTGCACCTGCACCTCTAGAACAAATCGATCGGCGCCACTTCGTCTGCCGGCAGTGGGCTGCCCGGGGCGCTGCCGTTGCCCAGCTCGCTGCCGGTCGGAGGCGTGTCTTCGGCCTTGAACAGTTCGAAGTAGGCGCCTGGCGTGCCTGGGGAGGCGGCGCGACCGCTGACCGGGTCTACCCGCAGGCTGAGGATGCCCTCGGGCTCTGGCTGGGTGTGTGGCGGCTTGTCCTTGAGGGCGGCGCCCATGTAGCTCATCCAGATCGGCAGCGCGACGGTGCCACCGAACTCGCGCCGGCCGAGACTTTCCGGCTGGTCGAAACCGGTCCAGACAGTGGTCACGTAGTCGGCGTTGTAACCGGAGAACCAGGCGTCCTTGGACTCGTTGGTGGTGCCGGTCTTGCCCGCGAGGTCGCTACGACCCAGGGCCAGGGCGCGACGGCCGGTGCCGCGCTTGATCACGTCTTCCAGCATGCTGTTGAGGATGTAGGTGGTGCGCGGGTCGACGATACGCTCCGCGATCGCCGGTGCCTGCTCGAGTGCTGGTGCGGCCGGGGCTTCGCCTGGCGTGGCGTCGACAGTAAAGGTCTCGGCGGTCGGCGCGGCGATACCGTTGCTGGCGATATCGCCCTTGGGCACGCTCGGCGGGTTGGCGACGAACAGCGTGTCGCCATTGCGGCTTTCGATCTTGTCGATGATGTACGGGGTGATCTTGTAGCCGCCGTTGGCGAACGTGCTCCAGCCGGTGGCGATCTCCATGGGCGTCAGGGTTGCGGTGCCCAGTGCCAGCGACAGGTTCGGCGGCAGGTCCTGCTTGTTGAAGCCGAAGCGGCTGATGTAATCGATGGTCTTGCTGACGCCCATCGCTTGCAGCAGGCGGATCGAGACCAGGTTGCGCGACTTGTACAGTGCTTCGCGCATGCGGATCGGGCCGAGGAAGGTATTGGTGTCGTTCTTCGGACGCCAGACCTTATCCAGGTACTCGTCGACGAACACGATCGGCGCATCATTGACCAGGGTCGCTGCGGTGTAGCCGCTATCCAGCGCCGCACTGTAGACGAATGGCTTGAAGCTCGAGCCTGGCTGGCGCTTGGCCTGCATGGCGCGGTTGTAGTTGCTCTGCTCGAAGGCGAAGCCACCGACCAGGGCGCGGATTGCACCGTTTTGCGGGTCCAGGGACACCAGTGCGCCTTGGGCGACCGGAATTTGTTTGAAATGCAGGCTGTTGTCGGGCTGGCGCTGGACGCGGATCAGGTCGCCGACCTGGGCCACATCGGACGGTTGGCGCGGATTAGGCCCCATGCTGTTGGTGTTGAGGAATGGCCGGGCCCATTTCATGCTGTCCCAGGCCACGTGCTCTGCGCCGGTGCGGGTCAGCACCTGCAAGCCATTCTTGTCGACCTCGGTGACGATGGCCGGCTCAAGGCTGCTGATGGTGCGCTGCTTGGTCAGCTCGCTGGCCCAGGCGTCGGGCGTCTTGCCTGGAAGGCGGGATTCGGGGCCGCGGTAGCCGTGACGCTGGTCGTAGGTGATGAGGCCTTCATGCACGGCAGTGTTGGCCATTTCCTGAAGGTTGCTCGGCACGGTCGTGGTGACCCGGAAACCTTCGGTGTAGGCGTCGCTGCCGTAGCGTCCGACCATTTCGGCGCGGGCCATTTCGGCGATGTAGGGGGCGTTCACTTCCGGAGTCGGCACGTGGTAGCTGGCATTGAGCGGCTCATTGACCGCAGCTTGGTACGCCGCCTCGTCGATTTTGCCGAGCTTGTACATGCGCCCCAGGATCCAGTCGCGACGTTCCTTGCTGCGCGCCGGGTTGGCCAGCGGGTTGAAGCGCGAAGGGGCCTTGGGCAGGCCGGCAATCATCGCCATCTGCGCCAGGCTGACGTCGCGGATCGACTTGCCGTAATACACCTGTGCCGCCGCCTCGATGCCGTAGGCGCGGTTACCCAGGTAGATCTTGTTGACGTAGAGCTCGAGGATCTCGTCCTTGGTCAGCTGACGCTCGATTTGCAGGGCCAGGAGGATCTCGGTGGTCTTGCGCGAGAAGCTGCGTTCGCTGGTCAGGAAGAAGTTCTTCGCCACCTGCATGGTGATGGTGCTGCCGCCGGACTGGATGTGTCCGCTTTTTACCAACTGCGTGGCGGCACGCATCAGGCTGCTCGGGTCGACGCCGTAGTGATTGGCGAAGTTGTCGTCTTCAGCACTTAGTAACGCATTAATGAAATTGGGTGGAATGTCGGCGAAACGTATGGGATTGCGGCGCATCTCGCCGAATTCTGCGATCAGTTTGCCGTCGCTGCTGTAGACCCGCAATGGAATCTGCAACTGGATACTTCGCAGTGCCTCCACTGACGGCAGTCCGGGACTAAGGTAAAGAAACGCCCCGCTCAGACCCAGCAGCAGTCCGCAGAAAACAGCGACGATGGACCACCCGAAAAATTTCAGCAGACGAATCAAGGCTTTTGGATATCCAGGGCAAAGAATGAATTTGGCGTCAGGGCATTCAGGGAAAACAAGGAGCGGCCTGCGCTTGAAGAAAGCGGAAAAAAACGCTGGGCATTATAAGCATTTTTCCGCTTAAAGCGCATTTGGCCACGCTGTCAAGACGTTGCGATTGCCTGCAAGGCCGGCAAAGCACGCGTAACTCACGGAAAGTCATAGGGAATTGACTGTGCCACGACTCTTCAGGAAAAAACCTAGAACCCTCTTGGGTATCGACATCGACGCCGCCTCGGTCAGGCTGGTCGAATTAAGCCGCTCAGGCGCGTGTTATCGGCTCGAGACCTACGCAATAGAGCCGTTGCCGGCGAATGCAGTGGTGGAGGCCGCCATTGTTCAAGTGGAGGTCGTGGGGCAGGCATTGGCCCGCGCATGGCTGAAAGCCGGGACCCGGGTGCGCAATGTAGCAGTGGCGGTTTCCGGATCGGCGGTCATCACCAAGACCCTGGAAATGCCAGCGGGAATGACGAACGACGACCTGGAAAGCCAGTTGAAGCTGGACGCGGACCAGTACATTCCCTATCCCCTCGATGACATGGCCCTGGATTTCCAGGTCCAGGGAATCTCGCGGCACAATCCGGGGCAGGTCGAGGTGTTGCTGGCGGCCTGTCGCAAGGATCATGTCGAGTTGCTTGAGGCCGCGCTGGAACTGGCTGGGCTGACGGCGCGGGTGGTGGATATCCAGGCGCATGCGCTGGCGCGTTGCGTGGATCTGCTGGCAACGCCGCCGGACGGTGCCCAGGCGCAGTCGCTAGTGGCGCTGGTCGAGATTGGCAACGGTCTGTCGACTTTAAGCGTGATAAGCGCTGGCCAGATCCTGTATGCCCGCGAACAACTGCTGGGTGCGCACCAACTGAACCAGGCCGGTGAGCCGAGCTACGGGTTTGCTCTCGAACCGGCAGGAGTGGCGACGCAGCCGGGTGGGCTGGACCTGTTTTGCGATGCTGAGGTATTGGCGCAACAGCTATCGCGCTCATTGCAGGAGTTTTTCGCCTTGGGCCAGCACGGCGCAGTCGAGCATATCCTGCTGGCCGCAGGGGCCTGCGCGGTGGCCGGGCTGGATCGCCTGCTCGAACAGCATCTGGGCATCCCGACCCGGGTGGCCAATCCTTTTGCCGGCATGGCCTTGGGCAGTGCGGTCGATGCTGCGGCACTCGCCCACAATGCGCCCGGGTTGATGGTCGCCTGCGGTCTGGCGTTAAGGAGCTTTGACTGATGGCCAGGATCAATCTTCTGCCATGGCGTGAAAAGCAGCGCGAGGTGCGGCACCAACATTTCTTGTGGCAGTTGGTCGGTATCGCCGTAGTTGCGACCGGCCTCATCGTGCTGGGCGAGCGCATCCTTGACCGCGCCATCGAGCAGCAAGCTTCGCGCAACGCCTACCTTGGTGCCCGCATTGCCAGCCTGGATGAGCGGATCAGCCAGATCAGCGATCTACAAGCCCGGCGCGAGCAGTTGCTGGCGCGGTTGCAGATCATTCAGGGTCTGCAAGGTAATCGGCCGGCCAGTGTCAGGCTCTTCGATCAATTGACCCGCGCACTGCCCGATGGTGTGTATTTCACCGAGTTGGGGAGGGTCGGCAAGACGCTGTCGATCGGCGGTGTGGCCGAGTCCAATGCCCAGGTTTCGCAGCTCCTGCGTAGCCTTGCGGCCGCGGGTGGCCTGGCTGTTCCTGTGCTGGAGGAGGTTAAAACAGCAAGCGCTGGCGCCGAGGACTCGACCAGTGTTTTTCGCTTGACCGTGGCTCAGGCGCAAGCCGGCGTGGAGGCATGAGGCGGCTCCCATGGTTGACCCTCGATGGCCTGAACATGCACAACATGGCGACCTGGCCGGCGCTGGGCAAAGCCCTGCTGGGCGTGCTGGTTATGGTGGTGCTGCTGGTCCTGGGCTATAGCTTCTATCTGCGCGAACTGCAGGCGCGGCTGGTACTTGCCCGCGCCGGGGAGGCCGAACTCAAGCAGGTATTTGTGAGCAAGGCGCACCAAGCGGCCCATTTACAGCCTCACCTCGAGCAGATGAGGACTATGCAAAGCGCCTTCGCCACGCTGTTGCGGCAACTGCCCGGCGACACTGAGATGCCAGGGTTGCTGGAGGACATCAGTCGTGCAGGCTCGGGCAGTGGTCTGGAGCTGGAAGAGATCAAGTTGTTGCCCGAGGTCAACCAGCCGTTCTACGTCGAGCTGCCAATCCAGATCAGCGCGAGGGGGGCCTACCATGACCTGGCGGCGTTCGTCAGCGCTGTCTCGGCCTTACCGCGGATCGTCACGCTGCACGACTTCAGCATTCGCCCGCTGGATTCCAGCGAGGGTCCGACGCTGCGCATGAACATCCTGGCAAGAACCTATCGCTCCGCCGACAGCGGGCAGCAACCATGAACACGGTGCGTTGCGGGTGGTTGGCGTTGTTGCTCGGTGGTCTGGCTGGCTGTGGTGGTGAGCGCGATTTCAGTGATCTGGACACCTACATGGATGAAGCGCGCCTTGAATTGCCCGGCCCTCTCGAAGCCGTGCCGACGTGGGCGTCGTACCCGGTGTTCAGTTACGGCGCGGCGTCGCTGCGCAGTCCGTTCTCGCCGCAGGTCACGACGGGCGAGGAGGGGCTGCTGCGAGGCGAGCCAAGGGGTGAGCCGGATCGACTGCGGCCCCGCCAGCACCTCGAGCGCTTCGGTATCGAGCAGTTCGAAATGGTCGGCACCATGGTCGGTACCTCGGGGGCGTATGCCCTGCTGCGCGGTGCGGGTGCGGTGCATCGGCTCAAGGTGGGTGACTACCTCGGGCGCAATGAAGGCCGAGTGGTATCGGTCAGCGAGACCCGGGTCGAGGTGGTCGAGCTGGTGCCCGACGGCCAGGGCGCCTGGCTGGAACGACCACGCAGCCTTTCCTTGAACACGCACTCCTAGTGGAGCTCTAACCATGTACAGGATTTTTTCGACCCTCGGTGTGGCGCTATGGATTGCGCTGCTGTCACCGGGGTTGTTGGCCAGTTCCAGGGCGCTGGATATTGTCGCGCCACCCGGTGATCAGCGCGCCGAACGTCATGCCTTCAGTGGCGAAAGGTTGTCGTTGAATTTCCAGGACATCGAAGTGCGTTCGGTGCTGCAACTGATCGCCGACTTCACTGGCCTCAACCTGGTGGCCAGCGACTCGGTGCAGGGCAGCATCACGCTGCGCCTGGATAACGTGCCCTGGGACCAGGCGCTGGACCTGGTACTCAAGACCAAGGGCCTGGACCAGCGTCGGGCTGGCAACGTCCTGCTGGTCGCCCCGGCACAGGAAATTGCCGCCCGTGAGCGGCAGACGCTGGAGTCGCAGCGGCAACTGGCCGAACTCGCCCCACTGCGGCGTGAGCTGTTGCAGGTCAATTACGCCAAGGCCACTGAAATAGCCCGGCTGTTCCAGTCAGTGACCAATGCCCAGGACCGACTCGACGAGCGAGGCACGCTGACGGTGGATGAGCGAACCAACAACATCATCGCCTTCCAGACCCAGGATCGAATGGACGAGCTACGACGGATCGTCACGCAACTGGATGTGCCGGTACGCCAGGTGATGATCGAGGCGCGGATAGTCGAGGCCAATGTCGATTACGACAAGAGTCTGGGCGTGCGCTGGGGTGGTGCGATGGGCCGGGGCAACTGGAGTGCCTCCGGGGTTGGCGGCGATGGAGCGGCTCTGCTCAGCTCGGGCAGCGCGCCATTTGTCGATATGGGGGCAGCGGGTGCTACCTCGGGGCTGGGCATTGCATTCATTACCGATAACCTGCTGCTCGACCTTGAACTGTCGGCCATGGAGAAAACCGGCAACGGCGAAGTCGTCTCGCAACCCAAGGTGGTGACTGCCGACAAGGAAACCGCGAAGATCCTCAAGGGCACTGAAATTCCTTATCAGGAGAGCAGCTCCAGCGGCGCCACCTCGGTGTCGTTCAAGGAGGCTTCGCTGTCGCTGGAGGTGACGCCGCAGATCACCCCGGACAATCGCATCATCATGGAGGTCAAGGTCACCAAGGACGAGCCCGATTACCTGAACAAGGTGCAGGATGTGCCGCCGATCAAGAAAAACGAGGTCAATGCCAAGGTGCTGGTGGTCGATGGGGAAACCATCGTCATAGGCGGGGTTTTCTCAAATACTCAAAGCAAGGTTGTAGATAAGGTGCCATTTCTTGGTGATGTGCCGTATCTTGGCCGCCTTTTCCGGCGTGACGTGGTGTCGGAGAGAAAATCCGAGCTGCTGGTATTTCTCACTCCGCGTATCATGAATAACCAGGCGATTGCTGTGAGTCATTGATTCTGTGCGAAATTTGATTCTTGTTGGGCCAATGGGTGCGGGTAAAAGCACCATCGGCCGCTTGCTGGCCAAAGAGCTGCGTCTGCCGTTCAAGGATTCCGATAAGGAAATTGAATTGCGCACAGGCGCCAATATCCCGTGGATCTTCGATAAGGAAGGCGAACCCGGCTTTCGTGATCGCGAGCAGGCGATGATCGCCGAGCTCTGTGAGCTCGATGGCGTGGTGCTGGCGACCGGCGGTGGTGCGGTCATGCGCGAAGCCAATCGTCGGGCGCTGCACGCCGGCGGTCGCGTGGTCTACTTGCACGCCTCGGTCGAGCAGCAGGTCGGGCGCACCGCGCGCGACCGCAATCGTCCCTTGCTGCGTACCGCTGATCCGGCAAAAACCCTGCGTGACTTGCTGGCCCTGCGCGATCCGCTGTATCGGGAAATCGCCGACCTGGTGGTGCAAACCGATGAGCGGCCGCCGCGGATGGTGGTGCTGGATATTCTGGAACGCTTGCAGCAGCTACCTCCCCGTTAATCCGCAGGGCGAAATGCGCTATCCTCGGCGTCGCGCCATGGCGGCAGTCGGGTGTGGCGCATGGCTAGCACGCCACGTCACACAGGCAGACGTGGCCAGTCGATAACATAAGGCAGGACGCCTGATTCCAACTTACTGTGGGGACACATGCAGACACTTAAGGTTGATCTAGGCGAGCGTAGCTACCCGATCCATATTGGCGAAGGGTTGCTGGATCAGCCCGAGTTGCTGGCGCCACACATCGCCGGACGGCAGGTGGCAATCATCTCCAACGAGACCGTTGCCCCGCTGTATCTGGAGCGCTTGACCCGCAGCCTGGCGCAGTTCTCGGTCATTTCCGTGGTACTGCCCGACGGCGAAGCCTTCAAGAACTGGGAAACCCTGCAAAGCATATTCGACGGCCTGCTGACCGCGCGCCATGACCGCCGCACCACCGTGATCGCCCTGGGCGGCGGAGTGATTGGCGACATGGCCGGGTTCGCTGCCGCCTGTTACCAGCGGGGCGTGGACTTCATCCAGGTACCGACCACCCTGTTGTCGCAAGTCGACTCCTCGGTGGGCGGCAAGACCGGTATCAACCATCCGCTGGGCAAGAACATGGTCGGCGCCTTCTATCAGCCCAACGTGGTGCTGATCGATACCGCCACCCTCAATACGCTGCCGGAGCGCGAGCTGTCCGCGGGCCTGGCCGAAGTCATCAAGTACGGTTTGATCTGCGACGAGCCGTTCCTCACCTGGCTCGAAGAAAACGTTGACCGCCTGCGGGCCCTGGACCAGGACGCCCTGACCTATGCGATCGCGCGCTCCTGTGCAGCCAAGGCCGCGGTGGTCGGTGCCGACGAGCGTGAGACCGGCGTGCGCGCCACTCTCAACCTGGGGCATACCTTCGGTCACGCCATCGAAACCCACATGGGCTATGGTGTGTGGCTACATGGTGAGGCGGTCGCTGCTGGCACCGTAATGGCCCTGGAGATGTCCTCGCGCCTGGGCTGGATCACTCCCAAGGAGCGTGACCGGGGCATTGCCCTGTTCCTGCGCGCCGGGTTGCCGGTGATCCCGCCGCCAGAGATGAGCGAAGCCGATTTTCTCGAACACATGGCAATCGACAAGAAAGTAATCGACGGACGTCTGCGCCTGGTGCTGCTACGCCGCATGGGCGAGGCAGTCGTGACCGACGATTATCCGAAAGAGATTTTACAGGCAACGCTGGGAGCGGATTACCGTGCCCTGGCTCAGCTGAAAGGTTAATAAGATCACAATGACCAGTTTGCATGCCGACGAGGCGTTCCTAGGCCACTACCAGTTGAACCACGACCCCTTTGCTCCGCGGGTGCCTGGCTTCAAGTTTTTCCCTGCCCAGCGCAAACCGGTGCTGGGGCAACTGCATCACCTGGCCCGCTACAGCCAGTTGTTGCTGGTGGTCACTGGCCCGCTGGGCAGTGGCAAGACCCTGTTGCGTCAGGCGCTGGTGGCCAGCACCAACAAACAGTCGGTGCAGAGCGTGGTGGTTTCCGCCCGTGGTGCCGGCGACGCAGCGGGTGTGCTGCGTCAGGTAGCCCAGTCCCTGGATGTCGCCCAGGCGGAAGTCGGTGCGATCCTCAAGCAAGTGGTGCAACTGGCGCTGACCGGCCAGGAAGTCTATCTGCTGGTGGATGATGCCGAGCAGCTCGACGAATCGGCGCTTGAGGCTTTGCTGGCCTTGGCTGCTGGCGCCCCGGAAGGCCGCCCGCATGTGTTCCTGTTTGGCGAGCCTTCGCTGATCGCCGGGCTTGAGCAGTTGAGCACCGAGGAAGAGCGCTTCCACGTGATCGAGCTGCAGCCCTACGCGGAAGAAGAAACCCGCGAATACCTGGCCCAGCGTCTTGAGGGTGCGGGCAGGGGAATCGAACTTTTTACCGCTAATCAGATCTCTGAGATTCACGAAAGCTCCGACGGCTGGCCTGGAAACATCAACCAGGTTGCCCGCGATGCGATGATCGAAGCCATGATTGCTAGCCGCTCCGCGGTCAAGCGTCCAAGTATGGGGTTCAACATGCCGAAGAAACACGTATTGGCGATATCCGCCGTAGTCGTGGTCGCGGTGGCTGCCGCCTGGTTGCTGCCAGGTCGCAACAAGACACCAACCACCGGGGCTCCAGCCAACGAGCAGGCGCAGTTACCCCTGGGTCAGGGTGCCAACGGCGGTGCGCCGTCGGTCGAATTCGCCGGCAATACCCAGCCAATGCCCTTGCCGTTGGTCGGCCAGTCGCAGCCGGTTATGCGCGGTCCTTTGGCTGAAGCTGCCGGTGGCATCACCGAGGGCGATGATGGCGTGCCGCTCGAAGGCTCCAGCAGTGTTCCGCCGACCGTGACCACCATTGCTCCGCCAAGCGGCGTGCCTGCCGGTCCTGCGCCGACGCCCGCGGCCAAGCCGGTGCCTGCGCCAACCCAGGTCGCGACGGCCAAGCCTGCCCCGGCCCCAGTGGCCAAGCCGGCACCCGCGCCTGTGGTCAAGCCAGCGCCGGTGACCAAGCCAGTAGAGAAGCCAGCCACTGTCGCCAAGGCAGCGCCGGCAGTCGGTGGCACCTGGTATGCCGGTCAGAAGCCGGGTAACTACGTGGTACAAATCCTCGGCACCAGCTCGGAGGCCTCGGCCCAGAGCTTCGTCAAGGAGCAGGGCGGCGAGTACCGTTATTTCAAGAAAGTTCTCAACGGCAAGCCGCTTTACGTCATCACCTACGGTAACTTCGCCAACCGCGATGCCGCTGTATCCGCCATCAAGGCCTTGCCAGCGAAGGTTCAGGCTGGTAAACCTTGGCCTCGCTCTGTCGCCAGCGTCCAACAAGAACTGGCAACAGCTCGCTGAAGATTCGGCGGCCTTACCCAGGCCGCCTCTCCCGGCACCTCAAAATTTCTGCAAGGCATGCTGCCCTCAGGCCGCGTGCCTTGTGGTGTCTGCGTCACAGTAGTCTTTGAGTCGTTGCGGTCAGAATTAAAAAAAGTTTTGACTAGCACAGTAGATCGCTTTAAACCTTTCATAAATGCGACATAGATTTGCGACATTTCGTCGTCAAATTTGTGAGCCTCTGTGTCGGTGTGTACAATGACCTCCCTTTTGCCCCCGCAAAGCTGGCGTACGTTCGGCTCGGAAGGTAAGTGGTTGAATTGAAAAGAAATTTGTCTCGATAAGAGGCAGCCTGGTGAGAAAGTGTCTATGAAAGCAGGTCTGTACCAACCAGATGAATTCAAGGATAACTGCGGTTTCGGCCTGATAGCCCATATGCAGGGCGAACCCAGTCATACCCTTTTGCAAACGGCCATCGAGGCCCTGACCTGCATGACCCACCGCGGTGGGATCAACGCCGACGGCAAGACCGGTGACGGTTGCGGTCTGCTTATTCAGAAACCGGATGTGTTCCTGCGGGCAATCGCCCAGGAAACCTTCGGCGTAGCATTGCCCAAGCAATATGCAGTGGGCATGGTGTTCTTCAATCAGGACCCGGTTAAAGCCGAGGCCGCGCGCGAGAACATGAACCGCGAGATCCTCGCCGAAGGCCTGCAGTTGGTCGGCTGGCGCAAAGTGCCGATCGATACCAGCGTCCTTGGCCGCCTGGCCCTGGAGCGTCTGCCGCAGATCGAACAGGTGTTCATCGCCGGCGATGGCCTGAGCGATCAGGACATGGCAATCAAGCTGTTCAGCTCCCGTCGTCGTTCGTCCGTGGCCAACGCCGCCGACACCGACCACTACATCTGCAGCTTTTCCCACAAGACCATCATTTACAAAGGCCTGATGATGCCGGCGGACCTCACCGCCTTCTATCCGGACCTGAGTGACCAGCGCCTGCAAACCGCGATCTGCGTGTTCCACCAGCGCTTCTCCACCAACACCCTGCCGAAATGGCCGTTGGCCCAACCGTTCCGCTTCCTGGCGCACAACGGCGAGATCAACACCATCACCGGCAACCGCAACTGGGCCGTGGCCCGTCGCACCAAGTTCAGCAACGACCTGATGGACCTGGAAGAGCTCGGCCCGCTGGTCAACCGCGTGGGTTCGGACTCCTCGAGCATGGACAACATGCTGGAGCTGATGGTCACCGGTGGCATCGACCTGTTCCGTGGCGTGCGGATGATCATTCCGCCAGCGTGGCAGAACGTCGAGACCATGGACCCGGACCTGCGTGCGTTCTACGAGTACAACTCGATGCACATGGAGCCGTGGGACGGCCCGGCCGGCGTGGTCATGACTGACGGTCGCTACGCGGTGTGCCTGCTTGACCGTAACGGTCTGCGTCCGGCGCGCTGGGTCACTACCAAGAACGGCTTCATCACCCTGGCCTCGGAAATCGGCGTCTGGAACTACCAGCCGCAAGATGTGATCGCCAAGGGCCGCGTGGGTCCGGGCCAGATCTTTGCCGTGGACACCGAGACCGGGCAGATCCTCGACACCGACGCCATCGACAACCGCTTGAAGTCCCGTCATCCGTACAAGCAATGGCTGCGCAAGAATGCCCTGCGCATCCAGGCGACCATGGAAGACAACGACCACGGTTCGGCTTTCTACGACGTCGACCAGCTCAAGCAGTACATGAAGATGTACCAGGTGACGTTCGAAGAGCGTGACCAGGTACTGCGTCCACTGGGTGAGCAGGGCTACGAAGCTGTTGGTTCGATGGGCGACGATACGCCGATGGCCGTGCTGTCCCAGCGCGTGCGCACGCCGTACGACTATTTCCGCCAGCAGTTCGCCCAGGTTACCAACCCGCCGATCGACCCGCTGCGTGAAGCCATCGTCATGTCGTTGGAGATCTGCCTCGGTGCCGAGCGCAACATCTTCCAGGAGTCGCCGGAACACGCTTCACGCGTGATCCTCAGCTCGCCGGTGATTTCCCCGGCCAAGTGGCGCTCGCTGATGAACCTCGATCGCCCGGGCTTCGAACGCCAGATCATCGACCTCAACTACGACGAGAGCCTTGGCCTCGAAGCCGCAGTGCGCAATGTCGCTGACCAGGCTGAAGAAGCCGTGCGCGCCGGTCGCACCCAGATCGTGCTGAGCGACCGTCATATTGCCCCGGGCAAGTTGCCGATCCACGCTTCGCTGGCTACCGGCGCGGTGCACCACCGCCTGACCGAAAAAGGCCTGCGCTGCGACTCCAACATCCTGGTCGAGACCGCCACTGCGCGCGATCCGCACCACTTCGCGGTACTGATCGGGTTCGGCGCTTCGGCGGTCTATCCGTTCCTGGCCTATGAAGTGCTGGGCGACCTGATCCGCACCGGCGAAGTGCTGGGCGACCTCTATGAGGTGTTCAAGAACTACCGCAAAGGCATCACCAAGGGCCTGCTGAAGATCCTGTCGAAGATGGGCATCTCCACCATTGCGTCCTACCGTGGTGCGCAGTTGTTCGAAGCCATCGGCCTGTCCCAGGAAGTCTGCGACTTGAGCTTTCGTGGCGTACCGAGCCGGATCAAGGGCGCGCGTTTCGTCGACATCGAAGCCGAGCAGAAGGCCCTGGCTGCCGAAGCCTGGAGCCCGCGCAAGCCGATCCAGCAAGGCGGCCTGCTGAAGTTCGTCCACGGTGGCGAATATCACGCCTACAACCCGGACGTGGTCAACACCCTGCAAGCCGCTGTGCAGCAGGGTGACTACGCCAAGTTCAAGGAATACACGGCGCTGGTGGATAACCGCCCGGTGTCGATGATCCGCGACCTGTTCAAGGTCAAGACCCTCGAGACGCCGCTGGACATCAGCGAGATCGAACCGCTGGAATCGGTGCTCAAACGCTTCGACTCCGCCGGTATCTCGCTCGGCGCGCTGTCGCCGGAAGCCCACGAAGCCCTGGCCGAAGCCATGAACCGCCTGGGTGCGCGTTCCAACTCCGGCGAAGGCGGCGAAGACCCGGCACGCTACGGCACCATCAAGAGCTCGAAAATCAAGCAAGTCGCCACTGGCCGTTTTGGTGTGACCCCGGAATACCTGGTCAACGCCGAAGTGCTGCAGATCAAGGTGGCCCAGGGCGCCAAGCCAGGCGAAGGCGGGCAACTGCCGGGCGGCAAGGTCAACGGCCTGATCGCCAAGCTGCGTTACGCAGTGCCAGGCGTGACCCTGATCTCGCCTCCGCCGCACCACGACATCTACTCGATCGAAGATTTGTCGCAGCTGATTTTCGACCTCAAGCAAGTCAACCCCAAGGCCCTGGTCTCGGTGAAACTGGTGGCAGAAGCTGGCGTCGGCACCATTGCCGCCGGTGTGGCCAAGGCCTATGCCGACCTGATCACCATCTCCGGCTACGACGGCGGCACCGGTGCTTCGCCGCTGACCTCGATCAAGTACGCCGGCGCTCCATGGGAACTGGGCCTGGCGGAAACCCACCAGACCCTGCGCGGCAACGACCTGCGCGGCAAGGTTCGGGTGCAGACCGACGGTGGCCTGAAAACCGGCCTCGACGTGATCAAGGCGGCCATCCTCGGCGCTGAAAGCTTCGGTTTCGGCACCGCGCCAATGATCGCCCTGGGCTGCAAATACCTGCGCATCTGCCACCTGAACAACTGCGCCACCGGCGTGGCGACCCAGAACGAGAAGCTGCGCAAGGATCACTACATCGGTACCGTCGACATGGTGGTGAACTTCTTCACCTACGTCGCCGAAGAAACCCGTGAGTGGCTGGCCAAGCTGGGCGTGCGCTCCCTCGAAGAGCTGATCGGGCGGACCGACCTGCTGGACATCCTCGAAGGCCAGACCGCCAAGCAGCAACACCTGGACCTGACACCGTTGCTGGGCAGCGATCACATCCCGGCAGACAAACCACAGTTCTGCCAGGTCGAGCGCAACCCTCCGTTCGACAAGGGCCTGCTGGCCGAGAAAATGGTCGACCTGGCCACCTCGGCCATCAACGACCTGAGCGGCGCCGAATTTGCCCTGGACATCTGCAACTGCGACCGTTCGATCGGTGCGCGGATCTCCGGTGAAATCGCGCGTAAGCACGGTAACCAGGGCATGGCCAATGCGCCGATCACCTTCCGCTTCAAAGGTACTGCCGGGCAGAGCTTTGGGGTATGGAACGCCGGCGGCCTGAACATGTACCTGGAAGGCGATGCCAACGACTACGTGGGCAAGGGCATGACCGGCGGCAAGCTGGTTATCGTTCCGCCCAAGGGCAGCCTCTACAGGACGCAGGACAGCGCCATTATCGGCAACACCTGCCTGTACGGCGCCACGGGCGGCAAGCTGTTTGCCGCCGGTACCGCGGGCGAGCGTTTTGCGGTGCGTAACTCCGGTGCCCACACCGTGGTCGAAGGCACTGGCGATCACTGCTGCGAATACATGACCGGTGGTTTTGTCTGCGTTCTGGGCAAGACCGGTTACAACTTCGGCTCAGGCATGACCGGTGGTTTCGCCTATGTGCTCGACCAGGACAACACCTTCGTTGACCGGGTCAACCATGAACTGGTGGAAATCCAGCGGATCAGCGGCGAGGCGATGGAAGCCTACCGTAGCCATTTGCAGCGTGTGCTGAACGAGTACGTCGAGGAAACCGACAGCGAGTGGGGTCGTGAACTCGCCGAGAACCTCGATGATTACCTGCGCCGTTTCTGGTTGGTCAAGCCTAAGGCTGCCAGCTTGAAAACGTTGCTTTCCAGCACTCGTGCCAACCCGCAGTGATATGCGCCTGAAGAGTTTGATGAGGTTTTAACATGGCTGAACGTCTGAATAATGACTTCCAGTTCATCGAGGTCGGGCGCAAGGATCCGAAGAAGAAACTGTTGCGTCAACGCAAGAAAGAGTTCGTGGAAATCTACGAACCCTTCAAACCCCAGCAGTCGGCCGACCAGGCCCACCGCTGCCTGGGTTGCGGTAACCCGTATTGCGAATGGAAGTGCCCGGTGCACAACTTCATTCCCAACTGGCTCAAGCTGGTGGCCGAGGGCAACATCCTCGCCGCCGCCGAACTGTCGCACCAGACCAACACCTTGCCGGAAGTCTGCGGCCGGGTGTGCCCGCAAGACCGTTTGTGCGAGGGTGCCTGCACCCTCAATGACGGCTTCGGCGCGGTCACCATCGGCTCGGTGGAGAAGTACATCACCGACACCGCGTTCGCCATGGGCTGGCGCCCGGACATGTCCAAGGTCAAGCCGACCGGCAAACGTGTCGCGGTGATCGGTGCGGGCCCGGCGGGCCTGGGTTGTGCCGACGTGCTGGTGCGCGGCGGGGTGACCCCGGTGGTGTTCGACAAGAACCCGGAAATCGGCGGTCTGCTGACCTTCGGCATCCCCGAGTTCAAGCTGGAAAAGACCGTGCTGAGCAATCGCCGCGAAGTCTTCACCGGCATGGGCATCGAGTTCCGCCTCAACACCGAGGTGGGCAAGGACGTGACCATCGAACAGTTGCTCGAAGAATACGATGCGGTGTTCATGGGCATGGGCACCTACACCTACATGAAGGGCGGCTTTGCCGGTGAGGACCTGCCGGGCGTCTACGACGCCCTGGACTTCCTGATCGCCAACGTCAACCGCAACCTGGGCTTTGAAAAGTCGCCGGAAGATTTCGTCGACATGAAAGGCAAGAAGGTCGTGGTTCTCGGCGGCGGCGACACGGCGATGGACTGCAATCGCACCTCGATTCGCCAGGGCGCCAAGTCGGTGACCTGTGCCTATCGTCGTGATGAAGCGAACATGCCGGGCTCGCGCAAAGAGGTGAAGAACGCTAAGGAAGAAGGGGTGAAATTCCTCTACAACCGCCAGCCGATCGCCATTGTCGGCGAAGACCGGGTCGAAGGCGTGAAGGTAGTCGAGACCCGTCTCGGCGAGCCGGACGCCCGTGGCCGCCGCAGCCCCGAGCCGATTCCGGGCTCCGAAGAGATCATCCCGGCCGACGCCGTGGTCATCGCCTTTGGTTTCCGTCCAAGCCCGGCCAGCTGGTTCGAGCAGTTCGACATCCAGACCGACAGCCAGGGCCGCGTCGTGGCCCCGGAGCAAGGCAAGTTCAAGCACCAGACCAGCAACCCGAAAATCTTCGCCGGTGGCGACATGGTGCGCGGCTCCGACCTGGTAGTGACGGCGATCTTCGAAGGCCGCAATGCCGCCGAAGGGATCCTGGATTACCTGGGCGTCTAAAGCCCGTTCGAAACTGCAACGCAATACCTGTGGGAGCTGGCTTGCCAGCGATAGCATCACCTCGGTCTACCTGACCACCGAGGTGTCTGCATCGCTGGCAAGCCAGCTCCCACAGTGTTTTGTGGTGCTGCAAAAACTGCATTCCATTGCGACAAATTGACCCGATAGACAAAAGGCTGACCTGCAACCGTGCCTTTTGCGCCCGGCTCTGAGAAAATGCCCGCACTTTTTTTCCGGATGCCGACATGACTGCCCTGAAGAACGACCGTTTCCTTCGTGCCCTGCTCAAGCAACCCGTAGACGTCACGCCCGTGTGGATGATGCGTCAGGCCGGTCGCTACCTGCCTGAATACCGTGCCAGCCGCGCCAAGGCCGGCGACTTCATGAGCCTGTGCATGAACCCGGAGTTCGCGTGCGAAGTCACCATGCAGCCGCTCGACCGCTATCCGCAGCTGGATGCGGCGATCCTGTTCTCCGACATCCTGACCATCCCCGATGCCATGGGCCAAGGCCTGTACTTCGAAACCGGCGAAGGTCCGCGCTTCAAGAAAGTCGTCAGCACCCTGGCCGACATCGAAGCCCTGCCGATTCCTGATCCGCACAAAGACCTCGGCTACGTGATGGATGCAGTCAGCACCATCCGCCGCGAGCTCAACGGCCGCGTGCCGCTGATCGGCTTTGCCGGCAGCCCCTGGACCCTGGCCACCTACATGGTTGAAGGCGGTTCGTCGAAAGACTACCGCAAGACCAAAACCATGCTCTATGACAACCCGCAAGCCCTGCACCTGCTGCTGGACAAGCTCGCGCAGACGGTCACCAGCTACCTCAACGGCCAGATCATGGCCGGCGCACAAGCAGTGCAGATCTTCGACAGCTGGGGTGGCGCCCTGTCGGCGGCGGCGTACCAGGAATTCTCCCTGGCCTACATGCGCAAGATCGTCAACGGCCTGATCCGTGAGCACGAAGGCCGTAAAGTGCCAGTGATCCTGTTCACCAAGAGCGGCGGCCTGTGGCTGGAAAGCATCGCCGACACTGGCGCTGATGCATTGGGCCTGGACTGGACCTGCGATATCGGCAGCGCCCGTGACCGCGTCGGCAGCAAGGTAGCCCTGCAAGGCAACATGGACCCGACGGTGCTGTACGCCAAGCCAGAAGCAATCCGCAGCGAAGTCGGGCGGATCCTCGCCAGCTACGGCAAAGGCAGCGGCCACGTGTTCAACCTCGGTCACGGCATCACCCCGGAAGTCGATCCGGAACACGCCGGTGCCTTCCTGCGCGCGGTGCACGAGTTGTCGGCGCAGTATCACGAGTGATCATGACCCGATAACAAACGCCCGGCGCTTGCCGGGCATTTTTTTGCGCGCAGATTAAGTTTCAATTCAGCGAGCCTGTTTACGCTGGGTCCATCGAAATCCAGATGGAATCATCGCCATGAAAGCACGCTACCTCGCTCTGCTTGTTGCCCCCCTGTTCAGCACCGCGGTCCTGGCTGCCGGTTACACCGGGCCGGGTGCCGAGCCCATCACCACGGTGGCCGCTGCCAACGAAGCGGCTGACGACACGCCAGTCGTCCTGCAGGGTTTTGTGGTGAAGAAGCTGAACAACGACGACAAATACGAGTTCAAGGATTCCAGCGGTACGGTCACCGTTGAGATCGATGATGAGGATCTACCTGCGGTCGCCTTCAACGACAAAACCCGGGTCAAGCTGACCGGTGAAGTGGAAAAGGGCTTGCTCAAGCGTGAGATCGATGTCGATCGGGTGGAAATCCTCAATTAAGACCGAGTTTTTCCCCAAGGGCCGCCATGCGGCCCTTTTTTGCGTCAGGGCTTGGCGCTCTCCGCCAGGGTCGGCAACTTCGCCAGCTTCAACGCGACCAGTAGCGCAATCACCAGCAGCGTGCCGATGAACAACCCGATCCCGTTCCAGCCGCCCTGGTGCCAGAACACGCCGCCCACCGTACCGGCGATGCTTCCCCCGGCGTAGTAGCTGAACAGGTACAGCGACGATGCCTGGCCCTTGGCCTTGGTGGCGCGGCGGCCGATCCAGCTGCTGGCCACCGAGTGTGCGCCGAAGAAGCCGAAGGTGAAGATCAGCATGCCGACGATCACCAGTGGCAACGGGCTGAGCATGGTCACGGCCAACCCGCCAAGCATCAGCACGATGGTGCCCCAGAGCACCTTGCGCCGACCCAGGCGATCGGCCAGGGAGCCGATCTTCGCCGAACTGTAGATGCCCGACAGGTACACCACCGACAGCAGGCCGACCAAGGCCTGGTCCATGTGGTACGGCGCGGCCAGCAGGCGATAGCCGATGTAGTTGAACAGCGTGACGAAGGCGCCCATCAGCACAAAGGCTTCGAGGAACAGCAGCGGCAGGCCGGCGTCGCGAAAATGCATGGTGAAGCCATCGAGCAAGCTGCGTGGGTGCAGCGAGCGCGCGCGGAAGTTGCGCGATTCGGGGAGGATCTTCCAGAACACCGCCGCGGCGATCAGCGCCAACCCGCCAATCACCAGCATCGCCGTGTGCCAGCTGACGAAGTCGATCAGCACCCCGACTATCAGTCGGCCGCACATGCCGCCTATGGCGTTGCCGCCGATGTACAGGCCCATTGCCAGGCCGATGTGCTGTGGGTGGATCTCTTCACTGAGGTAGGTCATCGCCACCGCCGCCAGGCCGCTCAGGGCCAGGCCGGTCAGCGCGCGCATCAGCAGGATGCCCTCCCAGGTCGGCATCAGGGCGCTGCCCAGGGTGCACAGCGCGGCGGCGAACAACGCTGCGACCATCACCGGTTTTCGGCCGATGCGGTCGGACAGGGGGCCGGTGATCAACAGGCCGATGGCGAGCATGCCGGTGGACACCGAGAGAATCAGGCTGCTCTGCGCGGCGTTGATCGAGAACTCATGGGAAAACAGCGGCATCATCGGCTGCACGCAGTACAGCAAGGCAAAGGTGGCGAAGCCGCCGCTGAACAGCGCGAGCACCGTGCGCAGGAACATCGGCGTACCTTTTTCGATGTACACCTCATGCAGTTGGGCGACCCCGGGGGCCTGTGCGGCAGGCGGAAGATCATGGGCGAGTGGCGCAACAGCAGTTTTCACGGGGGACCTCAGGAGTGCACGGCCGGGCAGGCAATGAAAAAAGCATATAGCTGGCTAATGTTTCTATCCAATATATTGTTCGACCTGTTTAAGATGTTTTACGACCTAATGGAGTTTTCATGGAATTGCGCCATCTGCGCTACTTTATCGCCGTCGCCGAAGAACTGCATTTCGGCCGCGCGGCACAGGTGTTGGGCATCTCCCAGCCGCCATTGAGCCAGCAGATCCAGGTGCTGGAACAGGAGATCGGGGCGCGTCTGTTCGAGCGTACCAATCGTCGGGTCGAACTCAGCGAGGCTGGCCGGCTATTCCTTGAAGAGGCGCGGCTGGTGCTGGCCCAGGTCGACAAAGCCGCCGATGTGGCCCGCCGCGCTCAACTGGGCGAGCTGGGGGAGTTGAAGATTGGCTTCACCTCATCGGCGCCGTTCAACTCAACCATCCCCCAAGCCATCTTTGCCTTTCGCCAGCGCTTCCCGGCCGTGCACCTGAACCTGCGGGAAATGAGCAGCACCCAGGTCGCCGATGCACTGGTGGACGAGTCGATCCAGGTCGGCATCATGCGGCCGTTGCCGCTGCCGGACTCGCTGGAGGTGGTCGAGCTGACCCGCGAGCCGCTGGTGGCGGTACTCAGTGCCAAGGACCCGTTGTCGGTGGGCAGTGAGGAGGGCCTGTTTCTGTCGGCGCTGGCCCATGAGCCGTTCGTGTTCTTTCCGCGCAGCTACGGCAGCGGCCTCTACGCGCAACTGCTGAGCCTGGCACGCGACGCCGGCTTCAGCCCGCACTTTGCCCAGGAAGCCGGCGAGGCCATGACCATCATCGGCCTGGTGGCGGCGGGGCTGGGAGTCTCGGTACTACCGGCGTCCTACCAACGGATGCGCATCGACGGCGTGGTCTACCGACCGCTACTCGATCCCCTGGCCATGTCGGCGGTGTGGCTGGTACAGCGCAAGGACCAGAAGTCACCGATGGCCAAGGCGTTTGTCGAGCTACTGACGCGCAAGGTCGACGCAGTGAAGTCGTGAGCAAGGTGTCGCTCTCGGGACATTTCAAGTAATGGATTGAACTTAGTGGTTTTCGCGATTCTTGCGCAGAATCGATTTCTTTAGTCGGGTGACACGGATGCCACTTCAATATCAGCCCAAGGAAGGCAGTGTGCTGATTTGCGACTTCAGGGGCTATGAAGTCCCAGAAATGATCAAGGTCAGACCTGTTGTCGTCATACGAAAGCACAGGCTCGATCGAATCAAGAGTCGTGATCGCAAAGGAAAGCGCGTGTACGGCATTTCACAACTTGAAACAGATGAGTTTAATGCCATCAAGGTCGCGGTGCGTAGGGCGCTGGGTTTATGATGCGGTCGAATCTGGCGCAGGCAGGCGAGTTGCCATCTATTGTCCGAGACGCCATTCCGGGCAATACTGCACAAGTTCCCGCAAGGGGCTTGTGAGACTCTGAGGATCCTGGTCAACCAGCAATCGCAGAGCCAGACAGGTAAAGGGTGATGACAAGCCGACCTGTCTGTGAAGGGGCGCCGAAAGGCGCCCTTTGTCGTTCTGGTGTTACGCCCAGCGCTTGAAAATCAACGAAGTATTCACCCCGCCAAAGGCAAAGTTGTTGTTCATTACGTACTGGTTGCACATCTGCCGGAACTCGCCACGCAGGTAGTCCAGCGCGCCGCACTGGGGATCGACGTGGTCGAGGTTGAAGGTGTGGGCGTATTCGTCGCTGTTGAGCATTTCAATGCTGAACCAGGACTCCAGGGCACCGCAGGCGCCCAGGGTGTGGCCCAGGAAACTCTTTTGCGAGCTGATGGGCATGCGGTTGCCGAACAGGCTGCTGGTGGCCAGGGTTTCGGCGATGTCACCCTGTTCGGTGGCGGTGCCGTGGCCGTTTACGTAGCCGATCGCTGCTGGCTCCAGGCCGGCGTCCTCTAGCGCCAACTCCATGGCCCGGCGCATGGTGCTCTGTTCTGGACGGGTGGTGTGTTGACCGTCGGCGTTGCTGCCGAAACCGACTACTTCGGCGTGGATATGCGCGCCACGAGCCAGCGCGTGCTCAAGTTCTTCAAGCACCAGCATGCCGCCACCCTCACCGATCACCAGGCCGTCGCGCGCAGTGTCGTAGGGCCGTGGGCTGGATTGCGGCGCATCGTTTTTCAGGCTGGTGGCGTAGAGCGCATCGAACACCATGGCCTCGGTCGGGCACAGCTCTTCGGCGCCGCCGGCGAGCATCAACGGCAAGCGTCCGAACTTGATCGCCTCATAGGCGTAGCCGATGCCCTGGCTGCCACTGGTGCAAGCGCTGGACGTGGGGATCAGGCGCCCGGTGAGGCCGAAAAAGATGCTGATGTTGGCCGCCGTGGTGTGCGGCATCATGCGCACGTAGGAGTTGGCGTTGAGCCCTTCGGCCACCGAGTTGAGCAGCATGTTGCCGAAGGCCTTGATCTCGTCGGTGCTGCCGGTGGATGAGCCGCAGGCCACACCCATGCGCCCGTCCTTGATCGACTCGTCACCTAGCAGGCCAGCGTCGGCCAGGGCCCGTTCGGCCGCGCCAACTGCCAGGCGGGACACCCGGCCCATGCTGCGCAGCTGTTTGCGGGTCCAGTGGGCCGGCACCTTGAAGTCATCGATGGGGCCGGCCAGCCGGGTGTTCAGCTCGGTGAACCGATCCCACTCGTGCATGCGCCGGATGCCGCTGTGGTTGGCCTTGAAGTGGCCGGCGATGGTTGCCCAGTCGTTACCCAGGGAGGTGATGCCGGCCATGCCGGTGACGACGACGCGCTTCATCAACACAGGCCTCCATTGACGGCCAGTACCTGGCGGGTGATGTACGAGGCTTCTGCCGACATCAGGAAGTTCACCGCGCCAGCCACTTCTTGTGGGGTGCCCAAGCGTTGTGCGGGGATCATTTTCATCAGTTCTTCCACCGGCACGTTGTCATCGAGCATGGCTGTGTCGATCAGGCCGGGTGCGACGCAGTTGACGGTGATTTTGCGCTTGCCCAGCTCGATCGCCAATGCTTTTGCCGCGCCGATCAGACCGGCCTTGGAGGCACTGTAGTTGACCTGCCCGCGATTGCCGATCAAACCCGACACCGACGTGATGCAGACGATCCGGCCGGCGGCGCGGCGGCGGATCATCGGCATCATCACCGGGTGCAGTACGTTGTAGAAACCGTCGAGATTGGTGCGCATGACCTGGTCCCAATCTTCTTCGCTCAGGGCGGGGAATGCACCGTCGCGGGTCAGTCCGGCGTTGAGCACCACGCCGTAGTAGGCGCCATGGGCCTCGACATCGGCCTCCAGCACGGTTTTGCACCGGGCTCGGTCGGCGACGTCGAACTGCAGGACCCGGGCGCGCCGGCCGAGGGCCTCGATCTCGGCCTGGACCGCGTCGGCCTCGGCGCGACCGCTGCGGCAGTGGACCACGATGTCATGCCCGGCCTGCGCCAGGCGCAGGGCGATGGCGCGGCCGATGCCACGGCTGGAGCCGGTGACCAGTACGAATTCAGTCATCACTGGACTCCTTGGATTGATCGAGATATTGAGCCGCCTGGGGCGGTCGGAACACATTCAGACGAGCGCTGGCGTGAATGCCGGTGCCGTGGATATGGCATTCGAACACGCCCATGCCGTTGTCGTCTTCCAGGGAGCGGATTGCGTGGACGGTCAGTTCGGTGCCGGCCGGGAAATGCTCGACGTTGCATTCGAACTTGCGGGTACCGAGCAGGAACCCCAGCTCCACGGGATTGCCGCGGCGCCGGGCCTGGCAACCGGCAAAGGCGGCGACGCTCTGGGCCATCAGCTCGATGCCGACCCAGGCCGGCAGGCTACCGTCCGGATGGTTGAACAGGCCGTCTGGCTTGACCGTCAGTTGGGTGTGAATCTGTTCTTCGTCGAACCCCAGGACCCGGTCGATGAGGATCATGTCGCCAGCGTGGGGCAGCAGTTCGGCGAGCGGCCAGTCAATCATGGTGCGTCTCCGATAATCAGGCTGACGTTGTTGCCACCGAAGGCGAAGGAGTTGCTCATCAGGTAGCGCGGACCAATGGACGCCAGGCGATCGGTCGGCGTCACCCATTGCAGTGCTGGCAGCCCTGGGTCCGGCTGGCCGTCCCAGAGGTGAGGAGGCAGGACGCGGCCGGGGTTGTCCGCGCCCAGGCTCAGCCAGCAGAACGCTGCTTCCAGGGCGCCGGCGGCACCCAGGGTGTGCCCGGTCAGGGGCTTGGTCGAGGAGCACGGTACGCCGGCCGGGAACAGACTGGCCACGGCCTGGCTTTCCATCGCATCGTTGTGCTGGGTCGCGGTGCCGTGCAGGTTCAGGTAGCTGATCTGCCCGGGCTGCAGGCCGGCACGGTCGAGGGCCTTGTGCATCGCTTGCCGCGCGCCGCGACCGGAGGGCTCGGGGGCGGAAATATGGTGTGCATCGGAACTGGCGCCGCCACCGAGCAGGGCCAGCGTCGGTTGCTCATTGGCACAGCGGGTCATCAGGAACAGTACCGCCGCCTCGCCGATGTTGATGCCATTGCGGTTCACGGAGAACGGATTGCAGCGTTGTTCGGACACCGCTTCCAGGGCCGAAAAACCGTTGAGCGTCAGCTTGCACAGGCTGTCGACGCCGCCGCACAGCACCGCGTCGCACAGGCCCTGGTCGAGCAGGCGCTGGGCGCTCAGCAGGGCGCGGGCGCTGGAGGTGCAGGCGGTGGAAATCACATAGGCCGGGCCGCGCAGTTGCAGCCAGTCGGCGAGGAAGTCCGCCGGGGCGCCCAGTTCCTGTTGCCGATAGTCATAGTCTGCGGGGAATCGCTGGTCCCGCAGATAGGTGGCCAGGCTCTGGCTGGCTTCGTCGATCCCTGAGGTGCTGGTGCCCAGCACCACTGCGATGCGCTGCGCTCCGTAGCGCTGGATGACCTGGTCGATGTCGGCACGGATCTGCAGCGCCGCTTCCAGCAACAGCTGATTATTGCGACTGGCGTGCTGGCGCAGATGAGCGGGAATAGCTGCCAGTTCGCCCTGGACTGCCGCCACCGGCAGGGCGCGCTGTGGTACCCAGCCCGACTCGACACGCATCCCCGAGCCGTCCCCGGCGAACAGGTTGCGCGCGACTTCCTGCTGCCCGCGACCGAGGCTGCAGACCAGCCCGAGGGCGTTGAGGTAGGCCGTCATGGGGTGTCCCCGCGAAGTGGCGTGACCTGATAGGTCGGGCCCTGGGGCAGGCTGAGCTGAAAGTTCAGGGGCTGGGCATAACGTACGTCCCAGCGCGTGGGCAGCGAACGTTGCGTGCCATGCTGCCAGGCGCTGGGGTAGTTGGCTTGCAACTGGTCTGGCGGCGTCAGGGCAAACAGTAACGCGGCGAACAGTTCCCGGGCTTGCGGGTTGGGCGGCAGCAGGCCGTCAGCCTGCCACTGGCCGTTGACCAGTTTCTGGCGTGCCTGGGGGATACCCAGTAAGTCCATCATTGACCAGCGAATCCCGGGGTCTTCACGCTGGATCACCAGCACCCAATCCTGGCGTTGCTGGTCCTGCGATTGTTGCACGTGCAGTTGCAGCGGCAGCGCCAACGCCGGTTGCCCCGCGGGCAGAGGTGGTTGGCCGGCGCATGCGCTCAGCAGCAAAGCGGCGCCCAGCAGCATCAGGCGAGCGACAAGGTCACGCTGGCTCATGTGGCATCCCGGGCACAGAACTGCGAGATCATTTTCAGCCGGCGCCGGGCCTCGCTGACAAACGGATTGCGTTCGTCCCAGGCATAGCCTGCGAGGATCGCGCTGATCATGCGACGGATCTCCACGGTGCCGCCCTGGTGGTAGATCACATCCTGGAAGGTGCCGTTGTACCAGCCTTCGACATAGCAGCGGAAGGTGTCGACCCCGCGTTTGAGGGGCTCGGCGAACTCGCGTTGCCAATCGACGCTGTGCCCCTGTAGTTGGCGATCGAGGACCGCGGCGGCCATGCTCGCCGAGCGCATGGCGATGGTCACGCCGGAGGAAAACACCGGGTCGAGGAACTCCGCGGCATTGCCCAGCAGGGCAAACCCCGGCCCGTGCAAGGTCTTGACGTTGGCCGAGTAGCCGCCGATGGTCCGGGCCTCGGTGTCCCACACGGCGTTTTGCAGAACCTTGGCCAGGCTCGGGGTTTCGGCGATGAAGCCTTGCAGGCAGGCATCCAGGTCGGCGCTGCGCCCGGCGAAATGCTCGGCGGCCGCGACCACGCCCACCGAGCAGCGGCCATTGCTGAACGGGATGGTCCAGAACCAGATATCGCGTTGGGTCGGGTGGGTAGTGATGAGGATTTTCTCGCGCTCGAACGCCGGGCTGTCGATCCGGTCCTGCACGTGGGTGAACACTGCCTGGCGCAGCGGAAAGTTCGACGCCACTTCGAGGTCGAGCAAGCGCGGCAGCACGCGGCCGTAGCCACTGGCGTCGAGAATGAAGGCGGCTTGCACGGGGTACTGGCTGCCGTCCTCGCGCAGTACCTGCAGGAGGGGTTGCGGGCGCTCGACATCGACGCTGACGATGGCCTCGCCGTAGCGGATTTCCACCCCTTGCAAGGCGGCCTGGTCGGCCAGCAACTTGTCGAAGTCGGCGCGCTGCACCTGAAAGGTGGTCGGCTTGCCGGCGGTGAAGGTGTCACCAAAGTCGAAGGCGCTGTAGTGCTCGCCCCAGGCGAAGGCGGCGCCGTTCTTCAGCTGGAACCCGGCGGCGTTGACCGCATCGAGCATGCCGGCTTCTTCGACGAAGTCCAGGCAGTGACACAGCAGGCTCTCGCCGATGGAAAATCGCGGGAAATGCTGGCGTTCGATGACCAGCACATCGTGGCCCTTGCGCTTGAGCAGCGCGGCGGCAATCGCCCCCGAGGGGCCGGCGCCGATGATCACTACCTGACGCTGTTCTATTTCAACGGTTGGCACGTGGACTCCTTGCCGTAGCGGCGCTATTTCCGGGGGCGCGGTGCATGCCGAGCAAGGCCGGCAGTAGCGTCGCGACGAGACCCATCAGCATCAGCGCGAAGTACAGCGCGCCACTGATGAGCTGTTGTTGCAGCAGCAGGTTGAGAAAGACGATCTCGCTCAACCCGCGAATATTCAGCAGCACAGATTCGCGCCAACGGCTGGCACCTGCAAAGGATAGTCCGGCCCAGCCCAGGCCCAGCCAGTTGCCGAGCAATTTGCTGGCGATCGGCAACAGCAGCAAGGCCAGCAATTGACCCCAGCCCAGGCTGTCGAGGGCGCTGTGCACGTCGATCTGCACAATGCCGAAGGTCAGGATCAGCGGGATGGCGATCCAGGTCTGCACACGGTTCATCCACACCGCCGGCAGGGGCAGCACCAGCGCGATTTTCATGGTGGCCATCAACAGCAGGTAGCCGATGCCGAGAATCAGGGCGTTGAGCTTGTAGTGCTCGGCCACTACCAGCAACAGGAAAAACCCGGCGCTGTAGATCAGCGGCTGGCGCAGCCCGAGCAGGCGCAGGAGCAGCGGCGTGCACGCACCGGCCAACGGCAGCAACAGGCTACTCAGGTGCAGGCTGCCCTGGGCTACGGCGAACAGGGTCCAGCAGGTCAAGTCGATGAGGATCGCCGTTTGCACCAGGCGTCGGGTCGCAGCCGCGGGATAGCCGATGTGGCGCAGGTACAGGTACAGCACCGGGATCGCGGTGATCGCGAACAGCAGGCCGACCGCCAGGGAACTGATCCAGGGTTGCGCTGGCAGCAGCCAGATGGCCGTGGCCAGGCCGCAGGCGAAGGGCAGGCAAAAGCTCGGCAGGGCGATTTTCAGGCTCTGGCGGTCCAGGCGCAGGTCGATCACGTCGCTGAGGATATGCCCCAGCAGTAAGGCAAAACCCAGGCTGTAGAGGTTTTTCAGCCACCCGGGGCCAATCAGTTCGGCACCCGTGAGCTGCCAGCCCGGCTCGATCCAGAAGTACATCAGCAACGGCAGGCCAAAGGTGGCCAGCAGCAACTGGCTGACGATCGGAATCAGGCCCAGGTGTCGGCCGAGGTAGGTGGCCGCGGCGAACAGCGCCAGGGCCAGGAGCCAGAACAGGGCAATCAGCATGCTTGCGGCTCCCGGCGTGGCGCCGTGTGGGCCTGGCTTCCCGCCCACGGTGCGAGGATGAAGCTGAACACCAGCCCCAGGCTCACCGCCAGGCCGAAGTTGCTCACCGCCGGGGTGCTGGACACCGCCAGCAGGCCGAACGACAGCCAGGTGGTCAGCGCCGCCAGCAGGGTGCCGAGCAGGCTCACCGCCGCGCCACCCACCTGTTCGCGCATCAGGATCGCATAGTCGACGCTGATCGCCGTTACCAGCAGCAGGCCGAACAGGCTGAACAGGGTCAAGGGTTGCCCCAGCCAGCCCAGGCTGGCCAGGCTGCACAAGGCGGCCAGCAACGGCAGGAGGACGATGCGCAGGGCGCCGCCCAGGCCAAAGGGCAGAATCAGCACCAGCACGATCAGCACGCAGGAAGCGAGCTTCAACTCGGCGGCGCTGATTTGCGTGGCGGCGAATACCTGGTTCAGGTCGCCGAGGCGATCCACCAGCACCACGCCGGGCAAGTCCTGGGTCTGCACCCGCAGTAATGCTGGGTCGTTCAAGCCTTGCAGGCTGACCATGGCCGCTACGCCCTCGGCGTTTGGGCCCAGCCAGAGGGTGCGGTAGGGTTCAGCCAGCGGTCCCAGCAGCGCGGCATCGATATCCTGCAGCGGCAGCGCCTGCAACGCCGCCAGTTCTGCCTGCAGCGCCTCGTTCGAGATGCCGAGGGCCAGCAAGGGCTGCCAGTGCTGGGGCAGCTTGGCCAACGCCTCGCGCACCTGCTGCTGCACGCTGGGGGCACTGACCAGTTGATCGAGCGCGAGGAAACCCTGGAGTTTTTCCAGGTTGACCAGTTGCTCCAGGCGTTCGCTCAAGGCGCTCTGGCGCTCGAGCAATTGCTCCTGGTTGGCGGCCCGCACCAGGAAAAACTGACTGGTGGGCTGAAAGCCGGTGATCTGCGCGATGGTCCGCGCCTCTTCGGTGAGTTGCGCGGGCGCTCCGACCCATTGGCGAATGTCGTTGCGCGTGTGCAGTTGCAGCAGGCCACCGACACAGAAGGCGAGCAGCAGCGCGAGCAACACGGGGGTGCGCAAGTGTTTGAGCAGGGCTTCGCGCAGGTTCAACAAACCTTCGCAGATCCGCAGCGGCCACTGCGCCGGGTTCAACTCCAGGCCCTTGAGCAGCGCCGGCAGCAGGCACACCGCCGACAGATAGGCGCCGAGCAGTCCGGCGGCCGAGAACACGGCGATCTGGGTCAGGGCCGGGAAGGGTGTCCAGGCCAGGGCCAGGTAGCCAATGCAACTGGTGATCAGGCTCAGGGTCAGCCCCGGCAAGGTCAGGCGCAAGGCCGGCCAGCTGCGCCAGGGTTTCAGGCTCCAGCTCTTGGACAGGTAATGCAGTGGGTAATCCACCGCCACCCCGATCAGGCTGGAACCCAGGACCAGGGTCATCACATGCATGTGGCCAAACAGCGCGACACAGGCCACCGCGCCAAACAACATGCCCACCAGCACCGGGACGAACGCCAGCAGCACCCGCCAGCGGCGGAAAGCCAGCAACAGCAGGAGCAAGATTCCCAGGGTGGCGCCGCCGCCGACCCAGGTCATCTCCCGGGTCGCCTGCTGCTGACCGGCAGCGGCATACAGCAGGCCGCTGGCCGCGAGCAGTTGCACGTCAGCCTTGGCGGCCTGCTCGCGGCTGCGTTCGAGCAGCCCGGCCACTTGCAGCGGCAGTTGCATGTCGAAGGCATTGCCGGTGGTGCGGGCCCGCAGCAGGACCCAGCTCTTGCCGTCGGCGTCGGCAATCAATGCGCCGCTGCCGATGTCCAGCTGCACCACGCCGCGCTGCGGTTGGCTGTTCTGGATACGCCCGGTCAGGCCCAGCCAGTCGTCCTGGCTGGGCACCAGGCTAAAGCTGCTGAAGGGGTCGAACAGGGCTTGCAGGCGTTGCTGGATAAAGGCGTCCGGCTGTTCCAGCAATTGTTGCCGGTCGGTCTTCGACAGCATGGCCAGGCGACCTGACAGCAGTTGGCTGCGCAGGGCCGGCAGATCGGCTTGCAGATCCCACTGGACCTTTTCGAACAGACCGCTGGCCTGCCATTGAGCGCCGAGGGTCTGCGCCATCTGGATGGCCTGACTGCGCTGCTGATGGCCGACCAGCACCAGCATTTCCTGGTTCAGCGGTTCTTGCATGCGCTGTTCGGCGCGCAGTTCCAGCGCGTCAGGAGTGGTGCCGGGCGCCAGTTCCATGAGGTTGGCCGACAAGGGCGCACCGTCGCGCCATTGCCAGGCGCCGAGCGCGAGCATGCCCAGCAGCAGGCCCAGGAACAGCCAGGGCAGCCTGCGTTCACTGGGCAAAGTCATGTTGCTCCGCGTCACTGAGAGGTTGATTGGCGGTGCTGTCCTGCATGCGCAGCAGGGTGCTGTCGCCCTGGGTTTCGAGCAGTTCGATGCGCTGCACCAGTTCACCGCCGTCGATGTTGATTTGCTGGAATACCTGCTTGAGCAGCAGCGAACGCGGGGTCAGGGTCAGGTGCCAGCGCTGTGCATCGCCACTGAGCGCCAGTTCGAAATCACGTTGCAGGCCGCTGCTGTCGCCTTGCAGCACCGCGAGGAACAAACGGTTCTGCTCGGCACCGGCGCTTTTGCCCGGCAGCATCTGCCAGCCGTTGGCGTCACGCCGGGCGATGCCTTGGGCGGTGATGCGGTAGTCCTGCTGCAGCGGAGTCTTGAGCAACCAGAGCAAGCCGTGATCCTTGGCCAGCACGAAGCTGCCCTGGCTGGTCAACGGTTGGGGTAGGGCGCGCAGGTGTTTTTCCTGAATGAACTGGCCGTGGATTACCGTGGGTTTGGCCAGTTGAGTGCTGAGCTGTTGCAGGTCGAATGCCTGTGCGCTGAAGCTCAGTAATACCCCCATTCCGGTAGGAGCGAGCTTGCTCGCGAAGAACCTGAGGACGCGTCGCAATACCAGGCGTGCAGCGTTATCGTTGACGACTTTCGCGAGCGAGCTCGCTCCTACAGGGGGGGTGTGCATCATTCGAGGGCTCTCGTGACGGCATCGGTGAACACTTTCGGCGAGGCCAATTGCATCTCGCGGCTGGCCAGGTCGACGGCGACCTGCACCGTGCAGGCACGGGTCAGGCGCTCGCCGCTGGCGAGATCGCTGATCAGGTAGTTGATCTTCAGGCGGTTTTCCCACTCCACCAGGCTGGCGCGCACATTCAGCCGCTGGCCGAACACGGCGCCGCGCACGTAGCGCAACTGCAGGTCGATCACCGGCCAGGCGTAGCCAGATTCCTGCATGGCCTTGTAGTTGTGGCCCAGGCTGTCAAGCAGGGCGCAGCGGGCGATTTCCAGGTACTTCACGTAATGGCCATGCCAGACCACGTGCATGCTGTCGACGTCGAAGAACGGCACGAGGATCTCGGTGTCGTGGTGCAGCACTCCCTTGCTACGCATGCAGCCTCCAGTGTTGTTCGCCGATTCGTTGCAGGCACAGGCGCAACTCGCCTTCCAGGGCGCGGTCTTCGATCACCGGGGCAAAGTCCTTGGCCAGCTCCGCGTGCATGGCCGCCAGTGCTGGCGGCAATGGCCGGGCATCGGCTGCCTGGCCGCGTAGCCACACCCCTTGCTGGGCGGCCAGCAAGGTGGCGGCAGCGACCTGCTCGGTCAGCTCCAGCACGCGGATCGCGTCGCGGGCGGCAATGGTGCCCATGCTCACCTTGTCCTGGTTGTGGCATTCGGTGGAGCGCGAGAACACGCTGGCCGGCATGGTGTTTTTCAACGCTTCGGCGGTCCAGGCGCTGGTGCCGATCTGCACCGCCTTGAAGCCGTGGTTGAGCATGGCCCGCTCGGCGCTGGCGCCTGACAGGTTGCTCGGCAAACCATGGTTGTAGCGTTCGTCCACCAGCAAGGCGAGCTGGCGGTCGAGCAGGTCGGCGACGTTGGCCACCAGGTTCTTCAGGCTGTCCATGGCGAAGGCGATGTGCCCACCGTAGAAGTGCCCGCCGTGCAGCACGCGCTCGGCTTCGGCATCGATGATCGGATTGTCGTTGGCGCTGTTGAGTTCAATCTCGATGAACGAGCGCAGCCAGTTCAGGCTGTCCGCCAGTACGCCCAGCACATGGGGCGCGCAGCGCAGCGAGTAGCGGTCTTGCAAGCGATGCAGGGGCGCGGTGGGCGCATCGATCGCCAGGTCCTTGCGCAGCCAGGCGGCGACCTGCATCTGCCCTGGGTGGGGCTTGGCGGCGAACAGGCGCTCGTCGAAGTGTTCTGGGTTGCCTTGCAGGGCGACCACATTCATCGCGGTAATGCGCGTGGCCAGTTGCAGCAGGTAGTCGGCGCGGGCGAAGGCCAGGCAGGCCAGGCCGGTCATCACGGCGGTGCCGTTCATCAGCGCCAGGGCTTCCTTGGGGCGCAGTACCAGCGGTGCCCAGCCGAGCTCGCGGTGGACCTCGGCCGAGGTGCGGCGCTCACCGCGCCACAGCACCTCACGCTCCCCAGACAGGGTTGCGGCCACGTAGGACAGCGGCGTCAGGTCACCGCTGGCGCCCACTGAACCCTCCTGCGGGATCAGCGGCAGGATGTCCTGGTCGAGGAACGCCTGCAGGCGCTCCAGCAGTTCCACGCGAACCCCAGAGACGCCATGGCACAGCGACTGCAAGCGTGCGGCCAGTACGGCGCGGGTGGCCTGGGCATCAAGCAACTGGCCCAGGCCGCAGCCGTGAAAGGTGTACAGGTGACGGGGCAGGGCCTCGACGTGGTGTAGCGGAACCGCCACCACGCAGGAATCGCCGTAACCGGTGGTCACGCCATAGATCACGCCTTCCTTGTCCAGCAACGAATCGAGAAACCGCGCGCCCTTGGCGATGCGCTCGCGGTAGGCGCTGTCGCTTTGCAGCCGCGCAGGGGCCTGGCGGTTAGCCAGGGCCAGCACGTCCTCGATGCGCAAGGGGAGTTCGCCGAAGGTTACCGGCTCAAGCGTGGGCGTCGTCATCGGCTTTCCAGAAAGGGTAGAAGTTGAACCATTGTTGGGGCGCTTGCAGGCAATAGTGACTCAGGCGTTCGGCATAACGGGAAGCCCACTGATGAATGACCTGCTCGCGCTCGCTGCGTTTCCACAGTATCGCCTCGGCGAAGGGTTCGAGGGTCAGTCGGTAGTGGCCCGCGGGTTGCTTCAGGCAGAGCAGCAGATTGACCGGGCATTTCAGCAAGCCGGCCAGCAACCACGGGCCTTGCGGGAACGCCGCCGGATGGCCGAGGAAGTCCACGGTCACGCTGCGCCCGCCGTGCAGGGGCACCCGATCACCGGCGATCGCCAACCATTCGCCACGTTCCAGGCGCTCGTGCAGCTGCAGCATGGTCAGCGGGTCCAGCTCGCTGACCTGGATCAGCCGCAGGTTGGTTGCCCCGGCTTCCCCCAGCAAGCGGTTGAACTGCTCGGCGTGCTTGGTGTGCACCAGCACGTTCATGGTGACCCGCTCGCCGATCTCCGCCAGTGCGCGGCACACCTCGAGATTGCCCAGGTGGGCGCCCACCAGCAGTTGCCCGCGGGCACCGCGCAGTTGATTGCGCAGCAGGGCCGGGTCGATGATCTCGATCTGCTCGATGCTCAGCTTGCCGTTCCAGACGTCGAGCTTGTCGAGCATCGAGTCGGCAAAGGCCATGAACTGGCCAAACACCCGCCAATGGCTGGGGCGCAAGTCGTCGCGACTGCTCCAGTCGGCCAGGCGCTGCTGGTACTGCCAGGCGCTCTGGCGGGCATTACGGCCAAACAGGAAAAAGTACAGGACGATGCCGTACAGCAGCGGGCTCAATGCGCGTCGGCCCAGCAGCTTGGCGGCGCCGGCCGTGAATTTCATCAGCCAGAAGCTGCCGCGCTCCTCGCGGTCGGCCCAGTGCTTGTTATCGGCGTTGCCGCTCATCGGTGCCACCGCCGCCAGAGCAGCGCGGGCGAGCGCAGCAGCATGCCGAAGAACAATCGGGTGTGCATGCGCGTAATCAGCACGTTGTCGTGGAACAGACGAAAGTGCGAAACGCCGTCCAGCGGGTAGTGCACCCGGGTTTGCAGCCACAGCATGGGCTGGTTGCGCCAGGCCAGGCGCACCAGGATGTCGGAGTCGAAGTCCATGCGCCGGCCGATGTTGGCCGAGTCGATCAGGGCCAGGGTCGGTGGCAGCGGATAAACCCGATAACCACACATGGAGTCGCGAATCTGCAACGACAGGGTGTTGATCCAGACCATCACGTGCGTCAGGTAGCGCGCGTACAGGCGGCCTTTGGGCACGCTGGCGTCGTACAGCGGATAACCGCAGACCAGCGCCTCGGGGTGGGCTTTGGAGCAGGCGATAAACCGCGCGGCATCCTGCAGGTCATGCTGGCCGTCGGCGTCCACCTGCAGGGCATGGCTGAAGCCCAGGCGCGCGGCTTCGCGCAGGCCGTGCATCACCGCGCCACCCTTGCCCTGGTTGACGCCCAGGCGCAACACAAACACCTTGGGCCGTTGGCCGAGGGCATCCAGTACCGCGGCGCAGGCCGGGCTGCTGGCATCGTCCACCAGGATGCACGGCAAATCGGCGGCCAGCAGGGCCTCGACCACCCGGGTAATGGCGGTTTCGTGGTTGTAGACCGGGATCACCGCGCAAGGGTTATGCATCAATTGCGCTCTCGAGCAGGATCCGCCCACTGGAGCAGGTGGCGGTGGCATTGCGGTAGGTGAAGTACAGCTTGCCGCGTGTTGCGTCGAAGCGCAGGTGCAGCTGGATTTCATCGCCCGGGCGCACCAGTTGCTGGAACTTGAGCACTTCCATACCGGCAAACTTTTGCGGCAGGTTCATCAACTGCAGGCCCAGCTTCAAGGCCCAGTCCACCTGCACCACGCCCGGCAACACCGGCGCGAGAGGGAAGTGACCGCTGAAGTAGGCCAGGTCCGGGGGCACGGCCAGTTGCAGGCTCCACTGACCTTCGTCTTCACTCTGCTCCAGCACCTCGGGGGCCTTGGGGCGCGGCGCCAGGAGCAGGGCATCGATGGTTTTCTGCGGGAGTTTGCCCTGGGCATTCATCGGCAGTTGTCGCAGCAAGCGCCAGCGGCGGGGCAGTGCCAGGGCTTCGCAATGCTGGTTGAGGTGTTCACGCAGGACCTGGGTCAGGTTGCGCCGACCAATATTGCGCAAGGCATGCAGGCCCGTTTCGCTGAGCACCAGCACTGCGCCGAGCGAGGCACGGTTTTCCTGGACCACGCCCAGGCGGGCTTCGGCGACCCAGTCGTGGGTCACCAGGGCTTGCTCGAGCATGGGCAGGGAAATGCGTTTTTCTTCCAGTTTGACGATCCGGTCCAGGCGCCCCAGCAGTTCGAAGCGCCCGTGCGCGTCGATGCGGGCGGCATCGGCACTGTGTTCGACATGACCGGGCGGCAGGTAGGGCGAGGCGATCAGCAAGGCGCCGTCGCTGTCCTGGCGCAGCTGGACGCCGGAAAAGGGCTGCCAGGGTTCGTGTCCCTGGCGCCAGGCAATGCCACCGGTTTCCGAGCTGCCGAGGATTTCCGTTGGCCATTGCTGCAGCCGGTTATGCAGGCTTTGCGCGGCTTCGCCCGGCAGCGCGCCACCGGAAGAAAACACCCGGCGTACCGCACTCAGGGCCGGCCAGTCGAGGTTGTCGCCCATGCGCTTGAGCAGGGCCGGGCTGGCGACCCAGGCAAAGGCCGGATGTTCGCGACTGGCGCGCTGCAGGTCTTCGGGAAACGCCAGTTGTTTGCGCACGAACGGGCGCCCGGCACACAACGGCCACAGGACGCGGAACAACAGGCCGTAGATATGTTGCGTGGCGACGCTGCCAATCAGGCAGGCGTCGCCCAGGTCGGCGCCCCACAACTGCTCGAGAGCCTCGACTTCGTTAGCCAGTTGGCGCAAGGACTTGTCGATGCGCTTGGGTTCGCCGCTGGAGCCGGAGGTGCACAGGCTCAATTGGCAGCGATCGAGATCCAGGGAGGTGGGCGCCAGTGGCGGGTCGCGCAAATCGTCGAGGCAGGCATCACCCGGCTGGTCGCTCAGCCACAGCTCGACTTCACTGCTCCAGCGTTGACGGGTCTGGGCTTGCAGGTCGGCAGGCAGCAGTACGCTGACCCCGGCGCGCCAGGCGCCGAGCAGGGCGATGGCCAGGTCGGCGGCGTCTTCCAGGTGCACGGCAATACGCTGCACGCCGCGGGCCTGCAGGCCGGCAGCCAGGCTCAGCGCCTGCTCGCACAGGCGTGCGTGGTCGAGCGCAGGGCCGCTGGTCACGGCCCGCTGTGTTTGAGTCTTGAACAACAGGTGCTCAAGTTTTATCCAGTTCATGGGTGGCCTCGTACCCGTTGTCGTATGAGCCACTCGATGGCAAACATCAGACCGATCAAAACGTAGGAAATCAGCCCGGTGTACAGCGCCCACCAACTCAGCGGTGCCCACAGGGTCAGGGCAGCAGCACACAGGCCGTTGCACAGGAAAAACAGGCACCAGGCAATCGTCACATGGCGGGTATAGCGGATGGCTTTTTGCGGCAACTGCGGCTCGCGCAGTCGCGCCAGGCGCTCGACCATCGGCGGGCCGTACTTCAGGCTCGCGCCGAACAGCCCCAGCAACAGGCCGCTGATCAGCACCGGGTACCAACGCAGCAGGTCCGGGCTGTCGAGCAACGCCAGCATCAGGCAAAACAGCAGCACTGCGCCGGCCATCAGCACGTCGCCAGGGCGTCGTTGGCCCGTCACGGCCCTGGCCAGCCACAGGCTGCCCAGCAGCAGGGCGAATTGCCACGGGGCGAAGTGCGCCATGCCGTAATACACCGCAAAGGGGTACAACAGGCCCGTGAGCAACAGGCCAAGGCCGATCACTGGGCTCATGCTGCCGGTTGAACCAGACGATAGACCGCCTCGACCACATCGCTGACAGTGCGCACCGACTTGAACTCTTCGGCGGCGATTTTCTTGCCGGTCTGGCGCTTGATGTGGTCGATCAGGTCGACGGCATCGATGCTGTCGATCTCCAGGTCCTGGTACAGGTGGGATTCAAGACTCACGCGCGCCGGATCCAGTTCAAAGAGTTCGACCAGGGCATCGCGCAAGGTGTTGAAAATATCGTCACGAGTTTGCATGGTCCGGTCTCAAGCTGCCTGTTTTGCCGTGACGAACGCCGCAAGGCTCGCCACATTGATGAAGTGGTTGCGGGTGTCCTTGGCGTCGGCATCGATCTTGATGCCGTACTTTTTCTGGATCGCCAGGCCCAGCTCCAGGGCATCCACGGAGTCCAGGCCCAGGCCTTCGCCGAAGAGCGTCTGCTCATCGCCAATGTCATCGACACCGATATCCTCCAGGCCCAGGGAATCGATGATCAGCAGTTTTATCTCACGGTGCAGTTCGCTCATCTTCGGCGAGCTCCTTAATATAGTAATGATGCAAGTAGTCGTTGAGCTTGCGCGAGGCCTGCGGCGCAGGCCCCATCGCGGCGAAGGCTTGTGGGTCTATATCGGCCCCTACGCGGAAACTGAAGTGCACGCGGCGCTTGGGGATCCGGTACCAGGGTTCGGCTTTGGTCAGGGTGGTCGGGCTGACCTTGATTATCACCGGGGTGAGGATGCTCGCACCCCGCAGGGCAATGGCCGCCCCTCCACGATGGAAGGCCGGTGGCTGGCCGGGCTGGGTGCGTGTGCCTTCCGGGAAGATAATCAGGGTTTGCCCGCTCCTGAGCGCGTCGGCGGCGGCATCGAGCATGTCCATGCTGCCGTCGTTGCTGATGTATTCAGTGCAGCGTAGCGGACTGCGGGTAAAGGGGTTCTCCCAAAGGCTTTGCTTGACCACGCAATTGGCGTGGCGCACCAGGCCGATCAGAAACACTACGTCGATCAGCGACGGGTGATTGGCCATGATCATCTGTCCCGGACGACCGAGGCGTTCTGCGCCCTGGATGTCGTAGGTCAGCACGCCGGTACGGGCCATGAACCGCACAAACAGCCAGAACAGCCGGCTGACTGTCGCGCGTGCCCGCCGCCTGTGGGTCGGGGCATCCCCGGGCAAGCAACCGAGTACCGGAAAAACCACCAGCCGCAGGCACAGCCCGCCCAACCCGAACAGGGCAAAGCTGGCAGCCGTCGCCAGCAGGCGCCAGTAGTAGGCGTCGCGGTTTTTTTTGGTCACGGATTGCGTTGCCAGGTCCATACACGATTTTTCCAGGCATGTTGGCAAGAAGTCTCCTGGCCGAGGAGCACAGGTAACAGATTCAGCGCGTGGGGCCAGTGGGCTTTGGACAACGGATCCGCTGCGCTGTTCAGGGACAGTTGCCAGTCTTTACCGGGGGTCAGCAGCAAGCCGACGGCGTAGGGAAACGGCACGTCGTCGATCCATGGCGAGTAGGCCTGGGGGGGCTGATCTTCGGTCACCACCAGCAGCACTGCCGGTGCACCTTCGTCGAGCAGGGCTGCGGCTTCCAGCACGCCATGTTCGAGGCCGTCACCGGCGGCGGCCAGGGCGGTCATTTCGCTGGTTTCCCCGCGCATGATCGACCACAGTCCGATGATCGCATTGTGCACTGACAGGCTGAACTGGGTAGGCGACAGCGGCTGCTCGGTCGCCAGGTCGCTGAGGATCTCGAAGGTGCGCGGGGTTTCACCATGACGGGACACGAACACCAATGGCAGGTGCTCGCGACCTTCGGCCAGCGGCCAGCCGACGCTGAAGGCCATGCGGGCCAGGCGGCTCAGGCGGCGGCGCTGCATGGCTGGAAGAAAGGATACGTCGGGAGCCTCATCGCTGGCCGGGAGTACCACCGGTTGGCGGCTCCAGGCTTGCCAGTCGTCCACGCTTACGAGCCCAGGGGCCCAGGCGCGCCATTGGGCGATGCTGAATGTGATCACTGAATTCTTCCCGCCCCTGCGGGCTTCCTTGACGCGGTAAGTCGTTTCGATCGGCGACAGACCTGGCGTGGCACAGAGGCCGAGTGTCGCGCATTATCCCGGTGCTGTTGGCTTGTAGCAAATGCTGGTTACATTTTGTTCAGTAGATGATGGGCGTTCTCAAGTAATCGGCGGCGGGGTAATTCTGCGGGTTTCGCCGGGAAAATCTGCCAGCCACTTCTTCAGTCATTGGAAGATCGCGCTGGTTAACTCGAAGAGATTGCAGCTGACTCTGTAGTCTGTTTGCCGCCAAGGTAGCTAAGCGGCATCGAGGCCTACTACACTCGGTCATTCTTTGATACACGGAGGTTTTGCAATGCGGCGCGTGGTGTTCAATCAGAAAGGTGGCGTGGGCAAATCCAGTATTGCCTGCAATCTGGCGGCGGTCAGCGCCAGCGAGGGCTATCGCACCCTGCTGGTGGATCTCGATGCCCAGGCCAATTCCACTCAATACCTCACCGGGCTGACCGGCAATGACATTCCGATGGGGATTGCCGACTTCTTCAAGCAGACCCTGTCGTCCGGGCCGTTCTCGAAGAAGAACCGGGTGGATATCTATGAAACCCCGTTCGACAACCTGCACGTGATCACCGCCACGGCTGAACTGGCCGACCTGCAGCCCAAGCTTGAGGCGAAGCACAAGATCAACAAGCTGCGCAAATTGCTCGACGAACTGGCCGAAGACTACGACAGGATCTACCTCGACACCCCGCCAGCCCTGAACTTTTATGCGGTTTCAGCGTTGATCGCCGCCGATCGAGTGTTGATTCCCTTTGATTGCGACAGTTTTTCCCGTCAGGCGCTGTACGGCCTGCTGGCGGAGATCGAAGAATTGAAGGAAGACCACAACGAAGGCCTGGAGGTCGAAGGCATCGTGGTCAACCAATTCCAGGCGCGGGCCAGCCTGCCACAGCAGATGCTCGATGAGTTGATTGCCGAAGGCCTGCCCGTGTTGCCGGTGTACCTGGGCAGTTCGGTGCGCATGCGTGAGTCGCACCAGGCCAACATGCCGCTGATCCACCTCGACCCGCGGCATAAACTGACCCAACAGTTCGTCGACCTGCACAATCTGTTGGAACACTCCTGACCTTCACGCGCGCATCAGATGCCCTGTGCGCGTAGCCAGCCAAGCAATTGCGGTAATGCCATGGCCCCGCTCTGGCGCGCCACTTCCCGGCCGTTCTTGAACAGGATCAGGCTGGGAATCGAGCGAATCGCCAACTGAGCCGACAATTGCTGATTGGCCTCGCTGTCCAGCTTGGCCAGGCGGCATTTGCCCGCCAGTTGCCCGGCCGCCTGCTCGAACACCGGTGCAAACGATTTGCATGGCCCGCACCAGTCCGCCCACACATCCACCAGCAGCGGCAGATCGCCCTTGATCTGGCTGGCGTAGTCGCCTTGCTTCAATTCAAACGGCTTGTTCAGCAGGACTTCGGCCTTGCAGCGCCCGCATTTCGGATGGTCGTTGAGGCGCTCGGCGGGAATGCGGTTGAGGCCGTTGCAGTGGGGGCAGGGGATGAGGAGTGGGTCGGTCATGAGTGATATCCAATGGGAAGCTGATATCACCTAGTTGGAGACGTTTGCTCATGTTTTCAATCGCGCAGTGATCAGCGTTAAAACTAGGCTGAGTCGTACCGAGCCAGACCGCTGGTCTACTTCGGATTATCGCAACTTGCGATATATTTTATCTGTGATTAACTCCCCATAGCAAAATGCGATAAGGATGTTGCATGCTTGTTCTCACCGAAAAAAGAGTACGTGAAGCCAAGGTCAGATGGCCAATGGCAGCCAATGCGCTGGACCATTGGTATCAATTAGCCAAAGGAAGCAAACCGTCGGATTTTGCGGCGATGAGAGCCACATTCCCTGCTGTCGACAAGGTAGGTGAGCTTCATGTTTTCGATATCGGTGGCAACAAGCTGCGGTTGATAGCTTTTGTCAGATATCGATCGCAAAAGCTTTATATCAAGCATGTGCTGGATCATCGCGAATATGACCGCGGCAAGTGGAAGGAGGAAAAAGCATGAGTGTACTGATCAAAAAAGCTGCCGAGCATTGGGAGTTTGTCTCACCGCTGCTTCGAAAACCGAAAAGTGAAGATGACTATGACCTGCTGGCGCATGCGCTGGACGAGTTGCTCGAGATGACGGGCGATGATGAGTTCCACCCGCTGATGAGCCTGGTGGATATCATTGGTGACTGGATTGAGGAGTGGGACCATAAGCATCACCCGATGCCCAAGCCTAGCGGGGTCGAGATTCTTGGCTACTTGATGCGTGAACACGGCCTCAGCCAGAGCGACCTGCCTGGCGTCGGCCCTCAGTCGGTCGTGTCCGAAATCCTGAGTGGCAAGCGCCAGCTCAACCTGCGCCAAGTCCGCTGGTTGGCCGAGCGCTTTAGCGTGTCGGTTGAAGTCTTTATCTGACTCACCTCACGACGAACAACTGATCTCCAGATGCTTGCCCCATTCCGGCGGCCGCTCTGCGTAGCTTTCCATCCCCGCTTGTTCCTCGAACGGATTGCTCAGCACCGCATGCAGTCGGCGGACCTGCGAGTAGTCGCCGCTCTCTGCCGCATCGATGGCTTTTTGCGCCAGATAGTTGCGCAGGATGTACAGCGGGTTGACCGCGTGCATTCGTGTGCGGCGCTGTTCCTGGTCAACCACCCCTTCACGGGCCACCCGGGCGCTGTAACGCTCGCCCCACGCATCAAAACCCTGGATGTCGACAAAGTCATCGCGCAAGCGGGCTAGGGCCTGCTCGGGTGCCTGATCGCCGAGGCGGCGGAAAAACAGGCTGTAGTCGACGGCACTGTTTTGCATTAACTGCAGTAGCTGCTCGACCAGGGCCTGGTCACTTTCTTCGCCGGTGGTCAGGCCCAGGCGTCGGCGCATCAGGTCCAGGTAATGGGCCTGGAACAGCGGCAAGTACAGGCTCAGGGCCTCGCGCAGGGCTTCGACACTGATGAATGGCGTCAGGGCCTGCGCCAGGGCGCTGAGGTTCCACTGGCCGATCGGTACCTGATTGCTGAACGAGTAGCGGCCCTGGTCATCGGAGTGGTTGCAGATGAAGTGGGCATCGAAATCGTCGAGAAAGGCGAATGGCCCGAAGTCGAAGGTGATGCCCAGGATCGACATGTTGTCGGTGTTCATCACCCCATGGCAGAACCCATAGGCCTGCCACTTGGCAATCAGCTCGGCGTTGCGCTCGACGATTTCGCGGAACATCGCCAGGTAAGGTTCCGGCTGTTCCAGGCACTCGGGGAAGTGTTGCGCCAGGACGTGTTCGCCGAGGGCCTTCTGTTGCTCGGGACGTTTGGTGTAGTAGAAGTATTCAAAGTGGCCGAAACGCACGTGGCTCGGCGCCAGGCGCAGGACCATCGCCGCCCGTTCCTGTTTCTCGCGCCACACCGGTGTGCTGGAGCCGATCACACACAGCGCGCGGCTGCTTGGGATGCCCAGCGCGTGCAGCGCTTCCGAGGCGAGGAACTCGCGGATCGAGGAACGCAGCACGGCGCGGCCATCGCCCATGCGTGAGTAGGGCGTCTGCCCGGCCCCCTTGAGGTGCAGGTCCCAATGCTCGCCGGCCTGGTTGTAGACCTCGCCCAGCAATAGCCCGCGGCCATCGCCCAGTTGCGGGTTGTAGGAACCGAACTGATGCCCGGAGTAGACCATTGCCCGGGGTTCGGCTTCTGCCCACAGTTTGTGACCGCCGAACAGCTCGGCGAACACCGGGGTCTCGGCCACCGCCGGGTCGAGGTCCAACAGGGCCATGGCGGCGGGGCTGGCCACGACCAGGCGCGGCTCGCTGATGGGCTCGGGCAGGACATGGGTTGAGAACGCGTCGCCAAGGCGAGCGAAGCGGTTGTCGAAGGTCAGTTCGTCGAGGGCTTTCAACGGCCATCTCCAGCAGAATGTCCGAGCATTCTGCTGGGGATTGCCCGGTTAGTCGAGTTTCGGCGCGGGTGGTTGTTGCTCGCCAGAGAGGTCCTTTGCCGCAACGATGGTTTTCGCTTCCGGTTCGATCGGCACCATCTTGTATTCCTGGCCGTGGAGGTTCTTCAGGTACACCTCCATCTGCCGGAACGAGATGTTGATGTGCTGCTTCTTGAACTCGCGGTTGATGAACCGGTTGATCTCGTCGAGGACCGGGTTGCGGTCACCCAGGTCACGCACGTGCACGCGCAGTTCGTGATCCAGGGTGCTTTCGCCGAAGTTCAGGAAGTACACGTGGGGCTCCGGCTCCTTGAGCACCCGCGGGTTGTCGCGGGCGGCCTTGAGCAGCAGCTCCTTGACCAGGTCCAGGTCCGAGCCATAGTCCACGCCAAGCTTGAGCGTCACACGGGTGATGGTATCGGTCAGCGACCAGTTGATCAGTTGCCCGGTGATGAACGTCTTGTTCGGGACGATGATGTCCTTGCGGTCGAAGTCGGTGATGGTGGTTGCGCGGATGCGGATTTTGCTCACCGTGCCCGACAGGTTGCCAATGGTGATGGTGTCGCCGATGCGTACCGGACGCTCGAACAAAATCATGATCCCGGAGATGAAGTTGGCGAAGATTTCCTGCATGCCGAAACCCAGGCCGACCGAGAGCGCCGCCACCAGCCATTGCAGCTTGTCCCAACTGACCCCGAGGGTCGACAGGGTGGTCACGAAACCGATGCCGGCGATCACGTAGGTCAGCAAGGTGGTGGTGGCGTAGGCGCTGCCCTGGGCCAGGTCAAGCTTGGACAGCACCAGCACTTCCAGCAGGCCGGGTAGGTTGCGCGCCAGGGCCATGGTGATGCCGATGATGATCAGGGCGCCGAGCATGTCGCCGATGCTGATCGGCACCATGCTCATGTTGGCGCCGGTGCCGCTGGTGTATTCGTAGAGGGTGATGTTGTCCAGGTACGAGAACACCGTGATCAGGTCGGCCCAGACCCAGTACAGGGCGGCAATGAAGCCACCCAGCAGGGCCAGGCGGATCAGGCGCAGGGATTGCTCGTTGACCTTCTCGATGTCCAGCGTCGGCTCTTCGACCACCACTTCGCCATCACCGGCTTCCTTGGCCGCCAGGCGCTTGGTCAGCGCCCGCTGGTAGGCCAGGCGCCGAGCCGCCACGGACAGGCCACGCACGAAGGTGGCCTCGATCACCAGCCAGAACATCAACAGGTACAGGGTGTTGATCAACCGGTCGCTGAGCTTCAGGGCGGTGTAGAAGTAGCCAAAGCACACGGCAATGAACAGCGCCACGGGCAGCGCGGTGAACATCACCCCGACCGCCTTGCGAAACAGCGAGGCGTTGTTGTGGGTCGGGCTGTGGAGCAACAGGCGACTGAGCAGCCAGGCCATCAGGGCGTAGCAGGTCAGCACCACGCCGATGCCCAGCACATCATCGGCCAGTGCCGCCGGTTGCAACTCGGCCACCGCTACCACGGCGACCAGCGCGATCACCACCACGCCCAGGCGCCGGATCCAGCCGCGAAGGAACTCGACCTGGGGTTTTTCCCAGCGAAAGTGCAACTGCGCCACGCCGCCGGGAGCCAGGATCCGGTAGGCGGTGTAGAACACCAGCCAGGCCTGGGACACTTGCAGCAGGGCCGCACCGAGGTTGGTGTTTTGCCCGCGGGCGTCGATCTGCAAGGCGTAGCCACACAGCGCCAGTGCCAGGGAAACCGGCATCGCCAGCAGCACATTGATCAGAATTGCCTGGGGCGTGTGCCATTGACTGTCGCGCTTGAAGTGCCCGATATCCTGGTGGACCTTGTTCAGGCGGCCATACAGGTACTTGCGGCGCCACAGTAGAAAGCCGATCAGCAGCGCCAGCGGGGTGAACAGCAGCGGTCGCTGGATCAGGCCGTCACTCAGCTCGGTCAGGGTCGAGGTCCAGGGCAGGGTGTTGATCTGCTTTTCCAGGCGCGTCGGCACGGCCCGCAGCCATTCCAGGTCCAGCGGCTTGTTGCTGGGGATCCAGAACATCTGTTCGTCGAGGGTCGAGCGCAGGTTCTGGGCGGTGGTCAGCAGTTGCTTCTGGTTCAACTGCAGGGTGATGGATTCGTTGAGCAGGGCGCTCAGCTCACGGTTCAGGCGCTCCAGCAGGTCGACCCGGGTCAGTGCCAGCTCCAGCAGGTTCTTGCGCAGTTGCGGGGTAACCTGGTCCGGCGGTTGGGCTGCCAGCAAGTTATCCACATAGGCTGTGGGATTGCTGATCAGCTCGCGTTGCTGATTGACTTCGAATTGGTACAGGCGGATGTCGGCAATCTGGTCGGCCAGGTCGCGGTCCAGGCGCAAGCGGGGCAAGGCCTGCTTTTGCTTGTAGAGGATCTTCGACAGCAGCAGGCTGCCCTTGAGGACGCTGATCTGTTCATCCAGCGCCGCGTCGCTCTGGGTCACGGTGTCGAGCTGCTGCTTGGTTTGCAGGTTCTGCTGGGTCAGTTCGTTGAGGCGGTCGGTGCTTTTGAGCAGGTAGTCGGAGAGCTTCAGGTTGGCCGCGCTTTCGGTGGCGAGCAGGCTGCTGCCGCCGGCTTTCTGGGCTTCGATCGACTGCTGGGTAACCGTCTCCTGGGACTGTGCCAGGCGTTTCTGGTTGATCAGGGTCTGCAGGTCCTGGATCTCCCGCTCCATACGCACAGTGCGTTCGGTCAGCAGGTCGTGCTGGCTGTTGCCCAGGTCCTGTAGCTGGCTGTTGCCGGCCAGTTCCTGGCGGCGCAACGGGATCAGCGCATTCAGGGCGGCGAGCTCGGCGTTGAGCAGGTCGCGTTGCTCGTTGGAGAGAGTCTTGCCGTTGTCCTTGCCGGTCTTGAGGATGTTGTTGATCTGCAGGATGCGGGTCTGGCTGCTGCTGATTTCAGCCTGGGCGCGCTCGGGGCGGGTCTGGGCCGTGATGATCAGGCTATTGGCATCGGCCAGGGCCTTTTGCAGGTCGCTTTGCTGGGTACTGCGCTCGGTGAGCATCTGTTCGAGCTGCGGCACGCTCAGGCTGGCGTAGCGCTGGGCAACCGGGATCACCTTGGTCGCCTCGAGACGGTCCAGTTCGCGCTGGTTCTCGATGTTCTGCTTGGGCGCGGTGCTCAGCTGTTGCTTGAGGTCGTTGAGGCGCTTGTCGTAATCGGCCTTGTTCGACAGCTGGGTCAGGGTCTGTTGCAGTACCGCTTGCAGGGCTTTTTGATCGGCCTCGAGCAGTTTGCGTTCGGCGATCTTGTCCAGGCTCTTCTGCACGGTGTCAGCGGAAGGTGGTTCGGCCGCCTGCAGGGTGCCGACGGAAAGACTCAGCCCCAACAGGGCTACAGCTAAAAATGTGCGCAGGGTTGGCATAGAGACCGATCGAAAACGTGGCGGAAAAAGGAGTTTAGAGGAACAAGCCGGGGCCCGGGCGACTTCCTTCGGGGAATCTGACGCCCACTTTGGCAATCTTGTTCCCGTCCATGACCGCAACCGTCCAGATGGTGTTGTTCCATTCCACCTGGTCACCCACCACCGGAGCGCCGCCGACTTTCTGGGTAATGAAGCGGCCCAGCGGCATGTCCGGATCGACCCCTTCGAGTTGCAGCCCGTACAGCGCGGAAACCGCGCCCAGCTGGGCGTCGCCTTCGAGAACGAAGTCGCCGAAAAAACGCAGGTCGAGGCCCCGTTGCGGGGCCTGGCTGAACAGCTTTCCGAGGGCCGGGAGGTTGTGTTCATGGCCGATCACGCAGAGCAAATCATCGACTTCGAGCACCGTACTACCCGACGGATGGAGCAGTTGCTGGCCGCGAAACAGGGCAGCAATGCGGGTGCCTTCGGGCATTTTCAGCTCGCGCAGGGCTGCGCCGATGCACCACTTTTCCGCGCCGAGACGGTAAACGAACAGTTCCCACTCGCTGGTCACGTGCACTTCCAGGGCTGCGCGGGAGATCGGCGCGGGCTCCGGCGGCACCGTCACCTTCAGCAGCTTGGCCACCCACGGCAGGCTCGTGCCCTGGACCAGCAGCGACACCAGCACGATGAAAAACGCCAGGTTGAAGTACAGCTGGGCGTTGGGCAGCCCGGCCATCAGCGGGAACACCGCGAGAATGATCGGTACCGCGCCGCGCAGGCCGACCCAGGAAATGAACACCTTTTCCCGGCCATGGAAAGCCTTGAACGGCAGCAGGCCGACCATCACCGACAGCGGCCGGGCAAACAGGATCATCCACAGGGCCAGGCCAAGGGCCGGCAGGGCGATCGGCAGCAGGTCGTGGGGCGTGACCAGCAGGCCCAACACCAGGAACATGCCGATTTGCGCCAGCCATGCCATGCCGTCGAGCATGTGCAAAATGCCGTGGCGGCTGCGCACCGGGCGGTTGCCGATCACCAGGCCACACAGGTACACCGCGAGGAAACCACTGCCGTGCAGGGCGTTGGTCAGGGCAAAGACCACCAGGCCACCGGCGATCACCAGGATCGGGTACAGGCCGGTGGCGAGGTTGATCCGGTTGACCATCTGCAGCATCAGCCAGCCACCGCCCAGGCCAATCAGGCCGCCGATGCCGAACTCGCGCAGCAGGTGAGTCAGCAGGCTCCAGTGCAGGCCGGTCTGGCCGCTGGCAAGCATGTCGATCAGGGTCACGGTGAGGAACACCGCCATCGGGTCGTTGCTGCCGGACTCGATTTCCAGGGTGGCCGTCACACGTTCGTTGAGGCCCTTGCCGCCGAGCAGGGAGAACACCGCCGCGGCATCGGTGGAGCCGACGATGGCGCCGATCAACAGGCCCTGGATCAGGTTCAGGTCGAACAGCCAGGCCGCGGCCATGCCGGTCAGCCCGGTGGTGATCAGCACCCCGACGGTGGCCAGCGACAACGCCGGCCATAACGCCACGCGAAAGCTCGAAACCCTGGTGCGCAAGCCGCCATCGAGCAGGATCACGGCCAGGGCCAGGTTGCCGACCAGGTACGCGGTGGGGTAGTTATCGAAAATGATGCCGCCACCGTCGACGCCGGCGGCCATGCCCACGGCCAGGATGATCACCAGAATCGGGATGCCCAGACGGGAGGAAAGTGAACTTACTAGAATGCTCGCACCTACCAGCAACGCGCCGATCAAGAACAGGCTGTTGATGGTCGTCGCATTCAAAGGCAGTACTCCGGAAGCTGAAAGGCGGGCGCAAACTGACCATGCAGTCTGCGTGCCAGCGATTCTAACCTGTTGAAATGTGATGCTGTCAAAAAGCTTTTAAGTGGCCTGTTTCACCCCCGTGTAATCAAGGGGGCGCGGGTAACAATTGCTTGCCCCTGACGAGTTGCAGGAACCAGATGGGCCAATCGCAGTCTTTAACATTCGCAGGAAAGATCGCCGCCAGGAAAATCAAGGCTCTGCGCCGCAATAACCCTGGCGCCTGTGGTGACTTTTCTTTATCGTACGCGCCCTTTGAAAATGCCCGGAATATCAAAATGTTGGAAGCAACCCTAAGCCAATTGGAACAACTGGTCAGCGAGCTGGTGCAACAGAACCAGGAACTGCTCGGCACTAACCAGACCCTGAGCGCCGAGCTGGCCCAGGCCAAGGACGAAAACGAAAGCCTGCAATTGAGCCTGATGGAACAGGAAGAAAAGCAGGGTGCCACCGTAGCCCGTATTCAAGCCCTGGTTGAGCGTGTGAGCGCAGGTCCTGTGAACGCATGAATCACGGTGCCGATGGGGTAAAAGTCGTTTCCATTCTTGGAGAAGACTATTCGATCAAGGCGCCGGCCGGGGAAGAGCAGATGCTGCTCGACGCCGCGCTCATGCTCAAGGCGGTGCTGGCTGAGACCAAGAAGAAATACCCGACCCTGATCGGGGACAAACTGCTGGTGCTGACGGCGATGAACCTGTGTTCAAAGCAGTTGGAAATGCAGAAACGTCACCAACAGGAACTCGACCGTTACCAAGAGCAAGTCAGCGCCACGGTCGAAGTGATTGCCAAGACCATCAGTCAGGTCTGACTGAAAATAGCGTCGGCCCAACTGACGCTATCGCGGGCAAGCCCCGCTCCCACTTATCTGTGAACAACACAGATCCTTGTGGGAGCGAGCTTGTTCCGGGCGGCGATCCGATGATTGGATTTCAGCACCGCAAGGCAGTGATCAAAACCACTCATCCTGCATGCCCAGGCACACGTCATCGCGCGCTTCAAGAATCGCCAGCTCATGGTGGCAACCCGGCACTTCCCAGGTCAGGAAGTAGCGCGCCGCTTGCAGCTTGCCTTTATAGAAGCTCACATCCGCGGCATTGCCCTTGGCCAACCCTTCTTCGGCGCGGATCGCCTGTTCCAGCCAGCGCCAGCCGATCACCGTGTGACCAAATACCTTCAGGTACAGCGCCGAGTTGGCCAGGCTGCTGTTGACCTTGCCCTGAGCCAGGTCGGTCAGCAGGCCGATGGTCACGGTTTGCAGGCGCGCCACCAGCTTTTCTAGCGGCTCACGTAATGGCGTCAGCGATTCATATGCCTGGGCACGTTCGGCGGTGTCGGCGATCAGGCGGATCAGTTGCTTGAGCCCCGCGCCGCCGTTCTGCGCGAGCTTGCGCCCCAGCAGGTCCAGCGACTGAATGCCGTGGGTGCCCTCGTGGATCGGGTTCAGGCGGTTGTCGCGGTAGTACTGCTCCACCGGGTACTCGCGGGTATAGCCGTGGCCGCCGAGGATCTGGATTGCCAGTTCGTTGGCCTTGAGGCAGAACTCCGATGGCCAGGATTTGACGATGGGCGTCAGCAGGTCCAGCAGTTCGTGCGCCTTTTTGCGCTCGGCTTCGGTCTCAAGCGTCGTGGTGTCATCGAACAATCGCGCTGCGTAGAGGCCGAGGTCGAATGCGCCTTCGACGTAGGCTTTCTGGGTCAGCAGCATGCGCTTGACGTCGGCGTGCTGGACGATCGAGACCGGGGCGGTATTTGGGTCCTTGCTGTCCGGCAGGCGACCTTGCGGGCGTTCGCGGGCGTATTCCAGGGAATACAGGTAGCCGGCATACCCCAGCATCACCGCGCCCATGCCGACGCCGATCCGCGCCTCGTTCATCATCTGGAACATGCAGCTCAGGCCTTGGTGCGGCTTGCCTACCAGATAGCCGACACACTCCCCGTTATCGCCGAAGTTCAACGCAGTCGAAGTGGTGCCGCGCCAGCCCATCTTGTGGAACAGGCCGGCCAGCAGCACGTCGTTGCGCTTACCGAGGCTGCCGTCATCGTTGGCCAGGAACTTGGGGACGATGAACAGCGAAATCCCTTTCACGCCGGCCGGTGCGTCCGGCAGCTTGGCCAGCACCATATGCACGATGTTTTCCGAGAGCGGATGATCGCCGCCGGAAATAAAGATCTTGTTGCCCTTGAGACGATAAGTACCGTCAGACGCCGGTTCGGCGCGGGTGCGGATGTCCGACAGCGACGAGCCGGCGTGGGGTTCGGTGAGGGCCATGGTGCCGAAAAACCGACCGTCGATCATTGGCTGCAGGAAACGTTGTTTCTGCTCGTCGGTGCCAAAGCTCTCGATCAGGTTGGCCGCGCCCATGGTCAGGAACGGGTAGGAAGTGGTTGCCGCGTTGGCTGCTTGAAAGTGGGCGAAACAGGCTTGCGACAGCAGGGTCGGCAACTGCATGCCACCGGCTTCGAAACTGCGGGCGGCGTTGAGAAAACCGGCCTCGAGGAAGGCATCCACGGCAGGTTTGACTTCCGGGATCAGGATCGCCTTGCCGTCTTCATAGCGCGGCTCGTTCTCGTCGCCCTTGCGGTTATGGGGCGCAAAGTACTTCTCGGCGATGCTGCGGGCGGTGCCAATGGCCGCGTCAAAGGTCTCGCGGTTGTGCTCGGCGAAACGCTCGCGCTGAGTCAAACCCTCGGCATCGAGGACTTCGTACAGCTCGAAAGCCAGATTGCGGGAACTGAGCAGCGTCTCGGACATGGCGGCCTACCTGTTTTGGAATGGGCCGAGTCTAGAGGTGGGGAGGGCGGGGTGAACAGCAAGATTGATGAGCGTGATGGTGGGCAAGAGCGGTGACTTAACATACTCACCACAAACCACTGTGGGAGCTGGCTTGCCAGCGATGGCGGCAGATCAGTCAACACTAATGGTGACTGACACATCGCTATCGCTGGCAAGCCAGCTCCCACAGGGATTGTTGCTTGACCGGGCATCTGTTGCAGGTGCCCGGCTTATCGGTTTTAGCCAATAGTCATCAAGCTGGCGTTACCGCCGGCCGCTGCGGTGTTGACGCTCAGCGCGCGCTCGATCACCAGGCGTTCCAGCGCAATGCCGGTTTCCCCCGGCGCCTGGCCGTGGACCCCGACGATGGCGCCGGCACGGGTTGCCACTTGCTGGCAGACCGCACGCAACTGGTCGGAGTGACCGTGATGCAGCACGGCATCAATGACGACTTCGTCCTTGGTCCAGTCTGCAACCCGCTGGATGCGCGCCTGTACTTCTTTTGGCAGGCGGGCCAGCAGTGCCTTGCTCAGCTCGTTCTCCGGCATCACTGCCGAGCCGCCCACGGCCAGGACCGCAGCCAGTTGCGTCAGCAGGTCGCTTTCGCTGTCCGCCAGGCACAGTACGTGTTCGCGCGGCAGGATCGCATAGCTGTTGCGCTCGCCGGTCGGGCCGGCCAGGACGCGGGTGATACCGCTTTGCGATTGCTCGGCGAACTTCACGCACAGGGCGCTGAGGTCGTTGAGCTTGTGGCTGTCGGCCCAGGCTTGCAGGGCGGTCAGTGGCTTGCGCATGGCATCACGCAGACGCACATCCGGCGCTGTCTCGGCATCGGCACGGGCGAAGGATTGCTCGATCGCGTCGCTTGGGCGAGTCGACAGCAGGCGGTACAGGTACAGCGGGCCACCGGCTTTCGGGCCAGTGCCCGACAGGCCTTCGCCGCCGAACGGTTGCACGCCGACCACGGCACCCACGATGTTGCGGTTGACGTAGACGTTACCGGCATTGACGTTGTCGATCACCTTGGCGATGGTCTCGTCGATGCGAGTGTGCACGCCCAGGGTCAGGCCGTAGCCGGAAGCGTTGATCTGCTCGATCAGCAGGTCGATGTCTTTGCGCTTGTAGCGCACCACGTGCAGTACCGGGCCGAAAATCTCGCGTTGCAGCTCGTCGAAGCTTTCCAGCTCGATCAGGGTCGGCATGATGAAGGTGCCGCGTTTGACTTCCTCGCCATCGGCGATTGCCACCTGGTACACGCTGCGACCTTTGTCGCGCATGCCCTGGATGTGCTTCTCGATGCCAGCCTTGGCTTCGGCGTCGATCACCGGGCCGATGTCCACGGACAGGCGCTCCGGATTGCCCAGGCGGCATTCAGCCATGGCGCCCTTGAGCATTTCGATCACGCGGTCTGCCGAATCTTCCTGCAGGCACAGCACGCGCAGTGCCGAGCAGCGCTGGCCGGCGCTGTCGAAGGCCGAGGAAACCACATCGATCACCACCTGTTCGGTGAGGGCCGAGGAGTCGACGATCATGGCGTTCTGGCCGCCGGTTTCGGCGATCAGTGGAATCGGGCGGCCCTGGGAGTCCAGGCGCCCGGCGATGTTGCGTTGCAGCAGGCGCGCGACTTCGGTGGAACCGGTGAACATCACGCCTTTGACGCGATCGTCGCCGACCAGGCCGGCACCGACGGTTTCACCACGGCCTGGCAGCAGTTGCAGGACGCCTTCAGGGATACCGGCTTCGAGCAGCAGGCGCACGGCTTGAGCGGCGATCAGCGGGGTCTGTTCCGCAGGCTTGGCCAGTACCGGGTTGCCGGCGGCCAATGCAGCGGCCACTTGACCACTGAAGATTGCCAATGGGAAGTTCCACGGGCTGATGCACACCACCGGACCCAGTGGGCGGTGGGCGTCGTTGCTGAAATCGTTGCGTGCCTGCACCGCGTAGTAACGCAGGAAGTCCACGGCTTCGCGCACTTCGGCGATGGCGTTGGCGAAGGTCTTGCCGGCTTCGCGGGCCAGCAGGCCCATCAGCGGCTGGATCTCGCCTTCCATCAGGTCGGCGGCACGTTCCAGGATCGCCGCGCGCTCGGCGGGCGGGGTGGCCTGCCAGATCGGTGCGGCGTTGAGGGCGCACTGGATCGCATTGTCGACGTCTTCGACGGTGGCTTCCTGGACATGGCCGACCACGTCGCGATGATCCGACGGGTTGAGGACCGGTGCCGGGGTTTCGCTGCTGGAGGCACAACCGAGCATCGGCGCGGCTTTCCAGTTGTTATGGGCGCTCGACAACAGGGCGCAGGACAGCGAAGCCAGGCGATGTTCGTTGGCCATGTCGATGCCGCTGGAGTTGGCGCGCTCGCTGCCATACAGATCACGCGGCAGCGGGATACGCGGGTGCGGCAAGCCGAAGCCGCCTTCCAGCGTCGCCATCTGCTCGATCTGGTTCACTGGATCGGCCACCAGTTCCTGGATGGAGATTGACTGGTCGGCGATCCGGTTGACGAACGAAGTGTTCGCGCCGTTTTCCAGCAGGCGACGTACCAGGTACGCCAGCAGGGTTTCATGGGTGCCGACCGGTGCGTACACGCGGCACGGACGGTTCAGCTTGCCTTCGGAAACCTTGCCCACGACTTGTTCGTACAGGGGTTCACCCATGCCGTGCAGGCACTGGAACTCGTATTGGCCCGGGTAGTAGTTCTGACCGGCGATATGGTAGATGGCCGACAGCGTGTGGGCGTTGTGGGTCGCGAACTGCGGGTAGATGACTTCTGGTACCGACAGCAGTTTTCGCGCGCAAGCGATATAGGAAACGTCGGTGTACACCTTGCGGGTGTAGACCGGATAGCCTTCCAGGCCTTCGACCTGGGCACGCTTGATTTCGCTGTCCCAGTACGCACCTTTTACCAGGCGGATCATCAGGCGATGACGGCTGCGGCGAGCCAGGTCGATCACATAGTCGATCACGTATGGGCAGCGCTTCTGGTAGGCCTGGATCACAAAACCGATGCCGTTCCAGCCAGTCAGTTGTGGTTCGAAGCACAGGCGCTCGAGCAGATCCAGCGACAGCTCCAGGCGGTCGGCTTCTTCGGCGTCGATGTTCAGGCCGATGTCGTATTGCTTGGCCAGCAAGGTCAGCGACAGCAGGCGCGGGTACAGCTCGTCCATCACGCGCTCGTACTGGGCGCGGCTGTAGCGTGGGTGCAGGGCCGACAGCTTGATGGAGATGCCCGGGCCTTCGTAAATGCCGCGACCGTGGGACGCCTTGCCGATCGAGTGGATGGCTTGCTCGTAGGACGCCAGGTATTTCTGCGCGTCATGTTCGGTCAGCGCTGCTTCGCCGAGCATGTCGTAGGAGTAGCGGAAGCCCTTGGCTTCGAACTTGCTGGCGTTGGCCAGGGCTTCGGCGATGGTTTCGCCGGTCACGAACTGCTCGCCCATCAGGCGCATGGCCATGTCGACGCCCTTGCGGATCATCGGTTCGCCGCTTTTGCCGATGATGCGGCTCAGGGACGAAGTCAGGCCGGATTCGTTATGGGTGGAGACCAGTTTGCCGGTCAGCAGCAGGCCCCAGGTCGCAGCATTGACGAACAGCGACGGGCTGTTGCCCAGGTGCGGTTGCCAGTTGCCGGTGCTGATCTTGTCGCGGATCAGGGCGTCGCGGGTACCTTTGTCGGGAATCCGCAGCAGCGCTTCGGCCAGGCACATCAGGGCCACGCCTTCCTGGGACGACAGGGAGAATTCCTGCAGCAGACCCTGGACGATGCCTGCACGGCCGCCGGCGCTCTTCTGGTTACGCAGTTTTTCCGCAATCGAGGCGGCCAGCTTGTTGGTGGCATCGGCCATCGCTGCAGGCAGGCGGGCCTGTTCGAGCAGCATTGGCACCACTTCCGGCTCAGGGCGACGGTAGGCGGCGGTGATCGAGGCGCGCAGGACCGATTGCGGCAGGATGCTTTCCGCGAACTCAAGGAAGCACTGGTGCGCGTGGTCGACGTGCACGTCAGCGCTGTCATCGGCCTCGGCACGGGTCAAACCGTTGAGCTCGGTCAGGGTTGCACCACCCTCGAGTTTTTCCAGGTAATTGAAAATCGCCTGCTTGATCAGCCAGTGCGGCGTGCGATCAATCGAGGTCGCGGCGGCTTTGAGGCGCTCGCGGGTCGGGTCGTCGAGTTTGACCCCAAGGGTGGTGGTAGCCATATTTTTATCCTCATGTTTGCCACGACTGCGTGGCATCAGCTGGCGGCAAGATTAGCGGCGCACTGAGGGAGGTGCAACCTGGTGCAACCCTTTTTTGTCGGAATTATCGGCAGTTCGTCAGGAATTAAATTCAAGCAACAGCGCGTCGCCCCTGCTTGGTGCTTTTTCTCCCAGTCCGTTGAGTTTCTTGCTCCGAAAGGGAGCAAAAACTGTCCTTTAAAATAAATTTCCGACTGGGTGCAACTTATTCGGGCGAAACAGGTTGCACCTCATTTGCTTTGTTGAATAGCATTCGCGCCCAAGGTGCAACCATCCACGAGACGGTTCATCGGCTGATGGCTTTCCTGGGGAAACATCAGTCATAAATGCGCGGATTCTCCAATCGTCTTTCAAGCGTAATCGTTTGGTGGCGGTTCAACAGACCGCTGCTACATAAAAACAAAGCCAGGGCGTAACTCAATGAGTGCAAGCAATCCAACCCTGATCACGTTCGTGATCTACATCGCAGCAATGGTGCTGATCGGCTTCATGGCCTATCGCTCCACCAACAACCTTTCTGACTACATTCTCGGTGGCCGTAGCCTGGGCAGCGTCGTGACCGCGCTTTCCGCTGGCGCCTCGGACATGAGTGGCTGGTTGTTGATGGGCCTGCCAGGTGCCATCTATATGTCGGGCCTGTCGGAAAGCTGGATCGCCATCGGCCTGATCATCGGTGCCTACCTGAACTGGCTGTTCGTGGCCGGTCGCCTGCGGGTACAGACCGAGCACAACGGTGATGCACTGACGCTGCCGGACTACTTCTCCAGCCGCTTCGAAGACAAGAGCGGCCTGCTGCGCATCATTTCTGCCGTGGTGATCCTGGTGTTCTTCACCATCTACTGCGCTTCCGGCATTGTGGCTGGCGCCCGTCTGTTCGAAAGCACCTTCGGCATGTCCTACGAGACTGCGCTGTGGGCCGGTGCTGCGGCGACTATTGCCTACACCTTCGTCGGTGGTTTCCTGGCAGTCAGCTGGACTGACACCGTGCAAGCCACACTGATGATCTTCGCCCTGTTGCTGACGCCGATCATCGTGCTGCTGGCCACCGGTGGCGTCGACACCACCTTCCTGGCCATCGAAGCGCAAGATCCAAGCAACTTCGACATGCTGAAAAACACCACCTTCATCGGCATCATCTCGCTGATGGGCTGGGGCCTGGGCTACTTCGGCCAGCCGCACATCCTGGCGCGATTCATGGCGGCGGATTCGGTGAAGTCGATCGCCAAGGCGCGTCGCATCTCCATGACCTGGATGATCCTGTGCCTGGGCGGCACCGTGGCAGTAGGCTTCTTCGGTATCGCCTACTTCTCGGCGCACCCGGAAGTTGCCGGTCCTGTGACCGAGAACCACGAGCGTGTGTTCATCGAGTTGGCCAAGCTGCTGTTCAACCCATGGATCGCTGGCGTGCTGCTGTCGGCCATTCTGGCGGCGGTAATGAGCACCCTGAGCTGCCAACTGCTGGTGTGCTCGAGTGCCCTGACCGAAGACTTCTACAAGTCCTTCCTGCGTAAGAACGCTTCCCAGGTCGAGCTGGTCTGGGTCGGCCGCGCCATGGTCCTGGCGGTTGCACTGGTGGCCATCGCGATGGCAGCCAACCCGGAAAACCGCGTACTGGGCCTGGTGAGCTACGCCTGGGCCGGCTTCGGTGCGGCCTTTGGTCCGGTTGTACTGATTTCGGTACTGTGGAAAGGCATGACCCGTAACGGCGCACTGGCCGGTATCGTGGTAGGTGCGGTGACTGTGATCGTCTGGAAGCATTTCGAACTGTTGGGTCTGTACGAAATCATCCCGGGCTTCATCTTCGCCAGCCTGGCAATCTTCCTGGTCAGCAAGATGGGCGAACCATCGGCCGGCATGCTGCAGCGCTTTGCCGCAGCAGAGAAAGATTTCAACCTGAACAAGTAATTGCCAGGGCCAATGCCCTGATCAATCGCTGATCAAAGAACGGCCCGCAGCCTGATGGATGCGGGCCGTTTTCGTTGGTGGACTTTGCTGAAACAGGCAACTGCAAAAGCGCAGGCCCGCTCAGCCGTGAACCCCTGACTTGCTGGCCGGTAAAAGGTAAACTTCGCCTCCTTCGCAGGAGCAGCCATGAATTATCGTCACGCCTTCCACGCCGGCAATCACGCCGACGTGTTCAAACACCTGACCTTGACCCGCCTCATCGCCCTGATGTCGCGCAAGGAGCAGCCGTTTGCCTATCTCGACACCCACGCCGGCATTGGTCTGTATGACCTGCAGGGCGACCAGGCCAGCCGGACCGGTGAGTACCTGGAGGGTATCGCGCGATTGTGGGGCGAGCCGGACCTGCCGGTGCTGACGGCCGACTACATGCAGGTGCTGCACGAGATGAACCCGGATGGCCAGTTGCGCTACTACCCTGGCTCGCCGGAGCTGGCGCGGCGCCTGACCCGCCCGCAGGATCGTGTCCTGCTCAACGAGAAGCACCCGGAAGACGGCTTGCTGCTCAAGGACAACATGAAGGGCGATCGCCGGGTCAAGGTGCACCTGGGCGAAGGCTGGCATGTGCCCCGGGCGATGCTGCCGGTGCCTGAGAAGCGTGGCTTGATGCTGATCGATCCGCCGTTCGAGAAGCTCGATGAGATGCAGCGCTGTGCCGCTTCGCTCAAAGAAGCGATTGGCCGCATGCGCCAAACCGTGGCGGCGATCTGGTACCCGGTGAAGGACCAGCGCATGTTGCGCCGCTTCTATCAGGACCTGGCCGGCACGGGCGCGCCGAAGTTGCTGCGTGTGGAATTGCTGGTGCATCCGCTGGATACACCGAACAGCCTGAATGGCTCCGGGCTGGCGATTGCCAATCCGCCGTGGGGGCTGGAAGAGGAATTGCGGGAGTTGCTGCCGTGGCTGGCGCAGAAGCTGGGCCAGACCCAGGGTGGGTGGCAGATGGATTGGTTGATTGCCGAGAGTTGATCCGTCGCGTCATTGGCGTCTGATCTGACGCCATCGCGGGCAAGCCCGCTCCCACAGATTTTGTGGGAGCGGGCCGGGCGGCGCTCCGCTTGCCCGCGATGCTATTGACGATCTGAAAATCAGATCGGGCAGGTCACGCCTGTGCCGCCGATCCCGCAGTAGCCCTCAGGGTTCTTCGCCAGGTACTGCTGGTGATACGCCTCGGCGTAGTAGAAGGTCGGGGCCTGTTCGATCTCGGTGGTGATGGTGCCCATTCCCGCCTTGGTCAGTTGCGCCTGGAACGTCTGCTCGCTGGCCTTGGCTTCCTCCAGTTGTTCAGGTTTGACCGCGTAGATCACCGAACGGTACTGGGTACCGATGTCGTTGCCTTGGCGCATGCCTTGCGTCGGGTTGTGCAGTTCCCAGAACATCGCCAGCAATTGCTTGTAGCTGATCCGGTCCTGGTCATACACCACCAGCACCACTTCGGTGTGGCCGGTCAGGCCCGAGCAGACTTCCTCATAGGTCGGGTTGGGGGTGAAGCCGCCGGCATAACCCACCGCCGTGCTGACCACGCCTTCACGCTGCCAGAACTTGCGTTCCGCGCCCCAGAAGCAGCCCAGGCCGAAGATCGCGAACTCTACGTTGCCGATGAAGGGACCCAGCATGTACTGGTCCTTATTGACGAAGTGTTTCTCCGGTACGGTGATCGGGGATTCGCGGCCGGGCAGGGCTTGTTCTTTAGTTGGGAGCACGTTTTTGTTCACCAGAATTTCCGAGCGCAAGACCATGATCAGTCCTCTCAGTCAGAGTATGTAAGTAGTCAGACCGCCAGTGTGCCGAATAATCCCCGCGGGAGCGAGCGCCCGCAGGGATGACTCAGTCAGGCAATTGGGCCACGTGGGTAGCGTTTGAGCTTGTCGATCAGCTCGGCGCCGGGGATCGGCCGGTCGAACAGGTAGCCCTGGCCGACGTCGCAGCGATGGCGGCGCAGGAAGGCCAGTTGTTCGGCCGTCTCGATGCCTTCGGCCACCACTTTGAGCTTGAGATTATGGGCCATGGCGATCACGGCCGAGGTGATCTCCATGTCGTCCTGGTTGTCCGGGATCTCATGAATGAAGCTGCGATCGATCTTGATGATGTCGATCGGGAATTTCTTCAGGTAGCTGAGGGACGAATAACCGGTGCCGAAATCGTCCATGGCCAGGGTCAGGCCCAGGCGTTTGAGCTGGTCGAGCTGCAGGTGAGTGTCTTCGGTGGCTTCCAGCAACAGGCCTTCGGTCAGTTCAAGCTCCAGCAGGTGGGCGGGGAGCTTTTCTTCCTTGAGGATGTTGGCAATCGAGGACACCAGGTCCGGGTCGGAGAACTGCTTGGGTGACAGGTTGATCGCCACCTGCAGGTTGCCCAGCCCGGCAGCGCTCAGTTCGATGCTCATGCGGCAGGCCTGGCGGGCGATCCATTTGCCGATGGGGATGATCAGCCCGGTCTCTTCGGCGACGCTGATGAACTGGTCGGGGCGGATCATGCCTTTTTCCGGGTGGTTCCAGCGCAGCAGCGCTTCCATCCCCAGCAGGCGACCGGAGCGCAGGCACAGCTTGGGCTGGTAGAACACGTCCAGCTCGTTCTGGGTCAGGGCGCGGCGCAGGTTGTTCTCCACGAACAGCTTATAGCTGGCCTCGGCGTTCAAGGCTTCGGTGAATACCTGGACCTGGTGTTTGCCATTGGCCTTGGCCTTGTGCAGGGCCAGCCCGGCGTTGCGCATCAGTGTTTGCGGGTCGCGCCCGTGCAGCGGCGCACAGGCCACGCCGACGGAGGCGGTGACGCTGATCAACTGGTTATCGACGAACATCGGCTTGTCCAGCGTCATCAACAGCTGGCTGGCCATTTGCTGGCCGATAGACAGGCTGGCGTCATCCAGCAGTACCGCAAATTCGTTGCTGGCAAAACGCGCGAGGCTGCCACTCGGGCTCAAGCTGTTGCGCAGGCGGCGGGCCAGGCTGATCAGCAGCTTGTCGCCGGTCTGGTGGCCGAGGCTGTCGTTGATCCGCTTGAAATTGTCGATGTCCACCAGCAGCAGGCAGATCGGGCTGTCGCTGTCGCGGGCAAAACGTTCGTCGAGGTTGCGGATAAACGCGGGGCGATTGCCCAGGTTGGTCAGGTTGTCGGTATAGGCCAGGCGCTCGATGCGCTGCTGGGCCAGCTTGGTCTGAGTGATGTCTTCGTAGATGCCGATGTAGTGGGTCAGCTCACGGTTGTCGCCATACACCTTGGAAATCGACAACTGGCCCCAGTAGGGCTCCAGATTCTTGCGCCGGCTCTTGAACTCGCCTTGCCAGCTGTTGCTCTTGGCCAGGCTCGAGGGCGCGTCGAACAGCAGTTCGCTGAGATTTTCCAGGGCCGGCAGTTCCGACAGGCGCTGGCCGTGGACTTCTTCGGTGCTGTATTGGGTGATCGCCGTGAAGCTGGGGTTGACGTACTCGACCACGCCGTCGCAATTGACCAGCAAAAAGGCGTTGGCACTTTGCTCGACCGCACGCTGGAACAGGTGCAGGGCGCTGGTAGCGGTGCGCCGGTTGTGGTTGTTGATGACCTGGGCAAACTGGTCGGCCAACTCGCCGGCGAAAGCGATTTCGTCCGACTGCCAGGCACGGGTCACGCCGGTCTGTTCCAGGCACAGGACGCCGACCACCTGGCCGTCCACGCGGATGCTGGCATCGAGCATGGCGTTGACGTCCCGTGGACGCAGGCTCTCGGCCATTTCCCGGGTGCGCGGGTCATGCATGGCGTTGTGGGCATCGATGGCCCGGCTCGAGTGCAGGGCTTCCAGGTAATCGGGGAAGCCGCTGGCGTCGATCACTTCAGGTAGCCGGTGTTCCTGCGAAGAGCGGTGGTAGGCGGAAATCGGCAGCAGTTGGCGATTTTCCAGGTTCCACAGGCTGGCGCTGTCGATCTGGTAGATATCGCAGGCACTGCGGGTAATCAGTTCGGCCGCTTCGCGCAACGAATTGCCGGAGCTGTAGCGCTGGCGCGTCAGCAGCAGGATCAGGTCTTGCTGGGCACGCATGCGCTCCAGGTGTTGCAGTTGTTCCTGCTGGGCGCGCTGGTTCAACTCCAGGGCAATCTGCAGGCGCGAATTCTGGGTTTCCAGGTCAAGTGCCGGCAGCAAGGGGTCGTCTTCGAACAGGCCGTCGACCACCAGCAGATAACCGCGCAGCAGGTGCCGATTGTGTTGTTTATAGGCTTCGCCCATTTCCAGCAGGCTCAGGGAGCCCTGGGCAGTGTGCAGGGTGTAGCGGATCAGGTAGTGCGGGCTTTGGCTCAGTTGCTGCTGGATCGTATCGTGCAACTGATAACGGGCTTCAGGCTCCATCAGGCTGGCGTAGGGCGAGCCGACCAGGGCGCAAAGCTCTACGGCGGGCAGGCCGAACTGGCGTTCGCAGTTGGGGTCGAGAAACAGCAGGGCCCAGCTTGCTTCATTCAGCCGCTCGAAACGCAGCATGCCGAGCCGCGAGGGCACAGGCAATTGCGTCACTACCTCGGCCACCATTCGGCTGGCGGCATCGGGATGGCTTTTCATGGAAGAAACTCGCTTCGAAAATGCTGAACGCGACGTGCTCACGCCCTCTGTGTAGCCAGCGGCAAGGTTGCATGATGCCGCCCTGGCTGACAATAGAGGATGAAGGCTTAGTGCTATAGGTGTTTATCGGCCGAAACACGGATTTCTGTAGGAAAACTGCGCGTAATTTGTGGGATTTCGTAAGGCCACACCTACACAACAAGTGGCAGAGTCTGGGGGGGAGGGTGCAGGGGAAGGTTTACCGAATACAACAGGTCGCCACCCGTGTCGCGGTACTCCACGCGAATATGCTCGGTGCGCACCGTCAGGTGGGCGAAGTTGTCCTGGCTGATCACCTTGCTTGTCCATTCGAGGTAATAGTCGCCGGCAGCGGTTTTCGCCAACGGCTGGTCAAGGATGAACGACGAGGACTTGGCAAAGGGCAGCCAGGCGCTGTTGCAGAACGGTGACGAGACGATGGTCTGCACCTCGAAGTCCGGGTCTGTGGTGTGGCGTAGGCGCGAGGTGAGTGAGCCGTGGACGTCACCCGAGATGATCAGCACATTCCTGATCTTGTGCAGGCGGATACTTTCGAGGATGCGCAGGCGCTGTTCGGGGAAGGCTTTCCAGGTGTCACTGTCATTGCCTTTACTGTCCGGGAACAGCATGACGCCCGTGACCAGCATTTTGACCCGCGCCGGGCTGTTGATCAGCCACTTGAGCACCGCTTGCTCTTGATCGGCATCGATGATGCGTCGGTCGTCGGCCGAGAGGTTGCGTCGGGTTCGGGTGTCCATGACAAACCACTCGATGTCCCCCTGGGCAAACTGGTACCAGTAATGTGGCGGCTGGCCAGCGGGTTGCTCGCCAGTCGCCATTTCATACGCCGGGCCATGACTGGCTTGATAGATTTCGTACGCGGCCATCGCGTTGCGATACAGGCTGGTGTCGTTGCGGCTGGCGTTGGCGGGCCAGTTATCTTCTATTTCGTGGTCGTCGAGAATCATGTAGGTCGGTAAAGAAGCCATTAGCGCCTGAATATAGGGCTGAGAAAAGGCCGCACGGTACTTGGCGAGAATATCCGGGTAATCGAGGTCCGGGGCGACGACGTTCATGTCGTCCAGATACACCTGGTCACCGGTCATCACCAGTCCGCTGATCGCTGGCGAGGAAGTGTCCGCCAGCCGCTTGATCGCCGCAAAGATCCGGTCGCCCTTGGCGGGCGCTATCGGGATACCCAGAGTCATGCGCAGGTAGCGGCACGAGCCGACGATGTAGCTGCGGGGTGTGCAGGCTTTGCTGGAGGCAGTGCGAAAGCGATAGGTTTCCCGGGGCCATTGCAGTTCTAACTGGTCAAGGACTTCCAGGGCTGGTCGGGTATCGCCCGTATTGAACCAGCCTGCCTGGTACTCATACTCGGTATCGTTGGCGAGGTCATGCAGCGCGATTACCGCCGACATATCGCGAGCCGTCGTCAACTCGGCAAAAAGCCCTTTGGACCAGTTCGGATCGCCCGTGCGGCGATAACGCAGCCCGGCAAATACCCAGGCGTTGGTCACTGGGGCGCCTCGCAGAAACAGGCGGGTGTGTTGAAAGGTGGTATGGCCAACAATCGGGCCGACAGTAGGCTTGAGCATATTCGAATCCATTCGAAGTGCGGCGTGGGAAGTCGCGTCCAGCACGCTATGTGTGCTTTGCGATTGATCTTATGGCTGGAGGGCATTTAAGAATTGGCGGGGAAGTGGACCCGGGATGTGGTCCTGGTCAACTGTTGGCGTAGTCTTGGGTGTTAACGCCGGTAGGAATGCGTAGCGGTTTTGCCTAAGCGCCTTTCGAGGTTGGGCTGTTTTGCAGGCAAAAAAAGCCCCGCCAATTGGCGGGGTTGAGGTACGAGCGTGGCGCTCGGAAAACGTGGAGCACGCAGGGCCCTTCGCGAAAGAAGGGCCCTGCGGTCTTACAGCAGGATGGTGCGGATGTCGCCCAGCAGGTCGCTCAGACGCTTGGTGAAACGGGCCGCAGCGGCGCCGTTGATCACACGGTGGTCGTAGGACAGCGACAGCGGCAGCATCAGTTTCGGCTGGAAGGCTTTGCCGTCCCAGACGGGCTGGATGGTTGCCTTGGACACGCCGAGGATCGCCACTTCCGGTGCATTGACGATCGGCGTGAAGCCGGTGCCGCCAATGTGGCCGAGACTGGAGATGGTGAAGCAGGCGCCTTGCATGTCGTCGGCCGTGAGCTTCTTGTCGCGGGCTTTGGCAGCCAGCGCAGCGGCTTCGCCAGCCAGTTGCAGCAAGCTCTTCTGATCAACGTTCTTGATCACAGGAACCAGCAGGCCGTCTGGGGTATCAACCGCAAAACCGATGTTCACGTACTTCTTGCGGATGATCGCCTTGCCGCTTGGTGCCAGGGAGCTGTTGAAGTCCGGCAGTTCCTTGAGCAGGTGTGCGCAAGACTTGAGCAGCAGCGGCAGAATGGTCAGCTTGACGCCAGCCTTCTCGGCCACAGCTTTCTGGGCAATACGGAACGCTTCCAGCTCGGTGATATCCGCCGAGTCGAATTGGGTCACGTGCGGAATGTTCAGCCAGCTGCGGTGCAGGCTCGATGCGCCGATTTGCATCAGGCGGGTCATCGGCACTTCTTCGGTTTCACCGAAGCGGCTGAAATCCACGACTGGAATCGGAGGGATGCCAGCGCCGCCTGTAGCACCGGCGGCCGGGGCTTCCTTGGCCTTCTGCATCATGGCCTTGACGTAAACCTGCACGTCTTCCTTGAGCACACGACCGTGCGGGCCGCTAGGGCTCACCGAATTCAGCTCGACGCCGAATTCACGGGCCAGTTGGCGTACGGCCGGACCGGCGTGAACCTTGGCACCGCTTGGCGCTGACGCAGCAGCCGGGGCCGCAGCGGCCTCGGCTTTGGCAGCTGGCGCAGGGGCGGCAGCGGCAGGTGCCGCTTCAGCCTTGGCCGCCGGAGCTGGCGCAGCAGCGGGTGCTGGGGCTGCAGAGGCTGCGCCCTGGACTTTGAGCTTGAGGATAAAGTCGCCAGTGCCGACTTCGTCTTCGAGCTTGACCGCGATGCTTTCCACGACGCCGGCAGCCGGCGAAGGGATTTCCATGCTGGCCTTGTCGGATTCCAGGGTGATCAGCGACTGATCAGCCTCGACGGTGTCGCCGACCTTGACCAGCAGTTCGATGATCTTGGCCTTGCCCGACGAGCCGATGTCCGGGACATGAATGTCCTGCACGGTGGCGGCGGCAGGTGCAGCAGCCGGGGCCGCAGGGGCCTGGGCTGCAGCTGCAGGCTTTTCAGCAGCAGGAGTGGCAGGAGCAGCGGCAGGAGCGGCTGGCGCAGGGGCTGCATCAGCAGCACCTTCGATTTCCAGCTCCAGCAGTTCGTCGCCTTCTTTCAGGCGATCGCCCAGCTTCACTTTCAGGCTCTTGACCACGCCGGCCTTGGGAGCAGGGATTTCCATGCTCGCCTTGTCCGACTCCAGGGTCAGGATGCTCTGGTCGGCTTCGACTTTGTCGCCGACCTTCACAAACAGTTCAATTACTTCACCTTCACCGCTGCCGATGTCAGGTACGCGAATGAGTTCGCTCACGGAAAATCTCCTCAGCAGTCCAGTGGGTTGCGTTTTTCCGGGTTGATACCGAACTTGGCGATGGCTTCAGCCACAACCTTAGGTTCGATGTCACCACGGTCAGCCAGTGCTTCCAGGGCTGCCAACACCACGAAATGACGGTCAACTTCGAAGAAATGACGCAGTTTCTTGCGGCTGTCGCTGCGGCCGAAACCGTCAGTGCCCAGGACTTTGAATTCCTTGGACGGTACCCACTGACGGATCTGCTCGGCGAACAGTTTCATATAGTCGGTAGAGGCAATCACCGGACCTTTACGGCCGTTCAGGCACTCTTCGACGTAGCTCAGCTTAGGCTTCTGGCCTGGGTGCAGACGGTTGCTGCGCTCCACGGCCAGGCCATCGCGACGCAGTTCGTTGAAGCTGGTAACGCTCCATACGTCAGCGCCGACGTTGAACTCTTCACGCAGAATCTTCGCCGCTTCACGGACTTCACGCAGGATGGTGCCGGAGCCCATCAGCTGTACGTGGTGCGCCGCTTCGCGGTTGTCTTCTTCGAGCAGGTACATGCCCTTGATGATGCCTTCTTCCACACCGGCCGGCATGGCTGGCTGCTGGTAGGACTCGTTCATCACGGTGATGTAGTAGAAAACGTCCTGCTGCTCTTCGGTCATCTTCTTCATGCCGTCCTGGATGATCACCGCCAGCTCGTAGCCGTAGGTTGGATCAAAGGTGCGGCAGTTCGGGATGGTGGCAGCCAGGATGTGGCTGTGACCGTCTTCGTGTTGCAGGCCTTCGCCGTTCAGCGTGGTCCGCCCAGCGGTACCGCCGATCAGGAAGCCACGGGTACGGCTGTCGCCGGCCGCCCAGGCCAGGTCGCCGATCCGCTGGAAGCCGAACATCGAGTAGAAGATGTAGAACGGCAGCATTGGCTGGTTGTGGTTGGAGTACGAAGTACCGGCCGCGATGAAGGAGCTCATGGCACCTGCTTCGTTGATCCCTTCTTCAAGGATCTGGCCCTTCTTGTCTTCCTTGTAGAACATCACCTGGTCTTTATCGACTGGCTCGTAGAGCTGGCCGACGGAGGAGTAGATGCCCAACTGGCGGAACATGCCTTCCATACCGAAGGTACGGGCTTCGTCCGGGATGATCGGGACGATGCGCGAACCGATTTCCTTGTCCTTGACCAATTGCGCGAGGATCCGCACGAAGGCCATGGTGGTGGAGATTTCACGGTCGCCCGAGCCGTCCAGGATCGCCTTGAGGGTGTCCAGTGGCGGGGTCGGAATGCTCACGCTCTGGGCGCGGCGCTGTGGCACGAAACCGCCCAGTGCAGTACGACGCTCGCTCAGGTAGCGGGCTTCAGCGCTGTTTGGCTCAGGCTTGAAGAACGGCAGGTTCTCCAGCTCTTCGTCCTTGACCGGGATGTCGAAACGATCGCGGAACAGCTTCAGGCTTTCAACATCAACCTTCTTGGTGTTGTGCGCGGTGTTTTTCGCTTCGCCGGCACCGGTGCCATAACCCTTGATGGTCTTGGCCAGGATGACGGTCGGTTGTTCTTTGTGGTTGACCGCTTCGTGGTACGCCGCGTAGACCTTGTACGGGTCGTGGCCGCCACGGTTGAGCTTCCAGATCTCGTCGTCGGACAGATCGGCAACCATCGCCTTGAGTTCTGGCGTGTTGAAGAAGTGCTCACGGACGAACGCGCCGTCCTTGGCCTTGTAGTTCTGGTACTCGCCGTCTATGACTTCGTCCATGCGGCGTTGCAGGATACCGTCGACGTCCTTGGCCAGCAGTGGGTCCCAGAAACGGCCCCAGATGACTTTGGTCACGTTCCACTGGGCACCACGGAACACACCTTCGAGTTCCTGGATGATCTTGCCGTTGCCGCGAACCGGGCCGTCGAGGCGCTGCAGGTTGCAGTTGATGACGAAGATCAGGTTGTCCAGCTTCTCGCGGCCAGCCAGGGAGATCGCGCCCAGGGATTCGGGCTCGTCGCACTCGCCGTCGCCCAGGAAGCACCAGACTTTCTGCTTGCCTTCCGGAATGAAGCCACGGGCTTCCAGGTACTTCATGAAACGTGCCTGGTAGATCGCCTGGATCGGGCCCAAGCCCATGGATACAGTCGGGAACTGCCAGAAGTCAGGCATCAGCCAAGGGTGCGGATAGGACGAGAGGCCCTGGCCGTCGACTTCCTGGCGGAAGTTGTTCATTTGTTCTTCGGTGATGCGGCCTTCCATGAACGCACGGGCGTAGACGCCTGGCGAGGTGTGACCCTGGAAGTAGATCAGGTCGCCGCCGTGTTCGTCGGTCGGGGCCTGGAAGAAATAGTTGAAGCCGATGTCGTACAGGGTAGCGCTGGAGGCGAAGCTGGAGATGTGACCGCCCAGGTCAGAATCTTTCAGGTTCGTACGCATCACCATGGCCATCGCGTTCCAGCGTACCAGCGAGCGAATGCGGCGTTCCATGAACAGGTCGCCAGGCATGCGTGCTTCGTGGGTAACGGGGATGGTGTTGCGGTATGGCGTGGTGATGGCGTAAGGCAGTTGCGAACCGCTACGGGTTGCGAGTTCGCCCATACGGGTCATCAGATAGTGAGCACGGTCTTCGCCTTCTTTGTCGAGAACCGATTCCAGGGCGTCCAGCCATTCCTGGGTTTCGACGGGATCGAGGTCTTGCATGGCTTGCTCCAGGGCGGAAAGGCTACCAGAATCGGTTGCCTGAGTTAGCGACTGGCCTTGTGGGCAGACGTTATAAATTCTTGGAATGCCGGAGGTTGATTCGGCGGCGTGTAGTTTTACTACAAATCTCCGGGCATTTCAGCCTTTCGAATGTATATACGAGTAGTAAAACTACAGAAGAACGGCTTGTGGCCTCCTGCTGTGTTGTGAGAATAATCGTTACTCTTGGTCTTTAGCCAACCAGAATAGGGTCGAGCGTGATGCTGGCTACCAAAAATATTGAGATTTCAGCTATTTCTAACCTTTGTTCGACAGTCCTTTGCGTAGTGCAATTGCTGGGTTCACTACAGACCGCCCTTTCTACGCCGATCAAGGATAGACCATGAGCCTGCCTTCGCTTGCCCAACTGCCCGCCATTCTCCAGCCGTTTGTCAGCCGTGCCGAGCAATCGTTGCGCGCGGCCGTGGCCGCCCTCGACGATGATCATGGCCTGTCCACCTGGACGCCCGAACGCTGGGCGCAATGGGCTCGCGTGACGGGCGCCAGCGACTTTGTCTCTGAACAATGTGTACGTGACCCCTTGATGTTGCTGGCGCTGGTGCAGTCCGGCGAGTTGGACCGCCCGTTCGCTGCGGGCGAGCTATGCGCGCAGATCGCAACGGCAGCGCAGGCAGCTACCACCGATGACGAACTGGCCCGGGCACTGCGCCGCCAGCGTAACCGTCACCAGGTGCGCATCATCTGGCGCGACCTGAACCGTCAGGCCGACTTGATCCAGACCTGCCGCGATCTCTCGGACATGGCCGATGCCAGCATCGACCAGGCCTATCAGTGGTTGTACCTGCGCCACTGCCAGCAGTTCGGCACGCCCACCGGGCGGCGCAGTGGCGAGCCGCAGCAGATGGTCATCCTCGGCATGGGCAAGCTCGGCGCGGTGGAACTCAACCTGTCCTCGGACATCGACCTGATCTTCGCCTACCCCGAAGGCGGCGAGACCGTCGGCGTCAAGCGTGCGCTGGATAACCAGGAGTTTTTCATTCGCCTGGGCCAGCGGCTGATCAAGGCGCTGGACCCGATGACCGTCGACGGTTTTGTATTTCGCGTCGACATGCGCCTGCGTCCGTACGGCTCGTCCGGCGCGCTGGTGCTCAGCTTCAATGCCCTGGAGCAGTACTATCAGGACCAGGGCCGTGACTGGGAACGCTACGCCATGATCAAGGCGCGGGTGGTGGCCGGCGACCAGGTTGCAGGGGCGCAATTGCTCGACCTGCTGCGCCCGTTCGTCTATCGGCGCTACCTGGATTTCTCGGCGATCGAAGCGCTGCGCACCATGAAGCAGTTGATCCAGCAGGAAGTGCGGCGCAAGGGCATGGCCGACAACATCAAGCTGGGCGCCGGAGGCATCCGTGAAGTGGAATTCATCGCCCAGGCCTTCCAGCTGATTCACGGCGGCCGCGACCTGAGCCTGCAGCAGCGTCCTCTATTAAAGGTGCTCAGCACGCTGGAAGGGCAGGGTTACCTGCCGCCGGCGGTGGTCGGCGAATTGCGCGAGGGTTATGAGTTTCTGCGTTACACCGAGCACGCGATCCAGGCGATTGCCGATCGGCAGACACAAATGCTCCCCGACAACGAGCAGGATCAGGCGCGCATCGCCTTTATGCTGGGTTTTGCCGACTGGCCAGCCTTCCATGCGCAGTTGATGTATTGGCGGGGTCGGGTCGACTGGCATTTCCGTCAAGTGATCGCCGATCCCGACGAAGAGGAGGGTGCGCAAAGCGAAGTGGTGGTCGGTGGTGAATGGTTGCCGCTGTGGGAAGACGCCCAGGACGAAGAAGCCGCGTGCCGTCAGTTGCAGGAGGGCGGTTTTGCCGATGCGCCGAAAGCCCTGAAGGCCTTGGCCGGCCTGCGAGGCAGTCCGCAGCTGCGGGCAATGCAGCGTCTGGGGCGCGAGCGTCTGGACGCCTTTATCCCGCGCTTGCTGGCCCAGGCCGTCGAGCACGCCAACCCGGACCTGGTGTTGGAGCGTGTGCTGCCATTGGTTGAAGCCGTGGCGCGGCGTTCGGCGTACCTGGTGTTGCTCACGGAAAACCCGGGTGCCCTGCGCCGTCTGCTGACGTTGTGCGCGGCCAGCCCGTGGATTGCCGAACAGATCACCCGCTTCCCGCTGCTGCTCGATGAGTTGCTCAACGAGGGGCGCCTGTTCAAGCCGCCCCTGGCGCCGGAACTGGCGGCGGAGCTGCGCGAGCGCCTGACGCGTATTCCCGAGGATGACCTGGAACAGCAGATGGAGGCCCTGCGGCACTTCAAGCTGGCGCACCGCCTGCGGGTCGCCGCCTCGGAAATCGCCGGTAGCCTGCCCTTGATGAAGGTCAGCGACTACCTGACCTGGCTGGCCGAGGCGATCCTCGAACAGGTCCTGGCCCTGGCCTGGCGCCAGACCGCCGCCAAGTACGGTTCGCCACAGCGCCCCGACGGCACCTTGTGCGACCCAGGTTTTGTGATTGTTGGCTACGGCAAGGTCGGCGGACTGGAACTTGGCCATGGTTCGGACCTGGACCTGGTGTTTATCCACGACGGTGACCCGCAGGCGGAAACCGACGGGCCCAAGCCGATCGATGGCGCGCAATTTTTCACCCGCCTGGGCCAGCGCATCATTCATTTGCTGACCACCCAGACCAACTCCGGGCAGCTCTACGAAGTCGATATGCGCCTGCGGCCTTCCGGCGCCTCGGGGCTGTTGGTCAGTTCGTTGGGAGCGTTTGAGCGCTACCAGGAGAATGAAGCCTGGACCTGGGAGCATCAGGCGCTGGTGCGCGCCCGTGTGCTGGTGGGCAGCCAGGATGTCGGCCAGGCGTTCGAGAAAGTCCGCGCCAAGGTGTTGGGGCGAGCCCGCGATTTGCCCAAGCTGCGCCAGGAAGTCAGCGAGATGCGCGCCAAGATGCGCGATAACCTGGGAACCAGGATTACCGGTGCCGGGACGGCGGCCAATGCCTTCGAAGCCACGGTGCTGTTCGACCTCAAGCAGGACGCCGGTGGTATCGTCGATATTGAATTTATGGTGCAATACGCGGCTTTGGCGTGGTCCCAGACGCATCCGCCGTTGCTGCGCTGGACAGACAACATCCGCATTCTGGAAGAGCTGGAGCACGAAGGCTTGATGCCTGCGGCCGATGCCAGCCTGATGCGTGAGGTCTACAAGGCCTACCGCGCCGCCGCTCACCGCCAGGCGTTGCAGAACGAGGCCGGGGTGGTGGCAGGCAACCAGTTTGTCGATGAGCGCCAACAGGTGTTGCGAATCTGGCGCGAGTTGGGGCTAAGCTGACACGGGGTAGTTCAAACACCTCATGCCCCTTGTGGGAGCTGTGATTGGTAGATCTGGAGCCACTCAAGCGACACTGCACGGGATGTGCACCAATACCCATGTGGGAGCGAGCCTGCTCGCGATAGCGGAGTGTGAGTCGACAGCAGTGTTGAAGGTAATCACCCCATCGCGAGCAAGCCCGCTCCCACAGTGTTTTTCGAAGCAGGGAGGCCAATGCCTCCCCTATTCGTTTGTGGATAACTATGAAAATTCTGATCGTTGGGCCCAGTTGGGTCGGTGACATGGTGATGGCGCAGACACTGTTCATGTGTCTGCAGCAGCGTCATCCACAGTGCGAAATCGACGTGCTGGCCCCGGAGTGGAGCCGGCCGATCCTTGAACGCATGCCCCAGGTGCGCCGGGCCTTGAGCTTTCCGCTCGGCCACGGCGCGCTGGAGCTGGCAACGCGCCGGCGGATCGGCAAGTCTCTGGCCGGCCAGTACGACCAGGCGATCCTGCTGCCGAACTCGTTGAAGTCGGCGCTGGTACCGTTTTTTGCCGGCATCGCCAAACGCACCGGCTGGCGTGGCGAGTTTCGCTACGGTCTGCTCAACGATGTGCGCACGCTGGATAAAGAGCGCTACCCGCTGATGATCGAGCGTTTCATGGCGCTGGCCTATGAGCCGGCAGCCGAACTGCCGACGCCTTATCCACGGCCCAGCCTGCAAATCGATCCTGTGACCCGCGAGGCGGCATTGGCCAAGTTCGGCCTGACCCTCGATCGCCCGGTGCTGGCGCTGTGTCCGGGGGCCGAGTTCGGCGAGGCCAAGCGCTGGCCTTCCGAGCATTACGCCAAGGTCGCCGAGGCGAAGATTCGCGAGGGTTGGCAGGTCTGGCTGTTCGGTTCGAAGAACGATCACGCGGTCGGCGAAGAGATCCGTTCCCGGTTGATTCCCGGGCTGCGGGAAGAGGCGATGAACCTCAGTGGCGACACGTCGCTGGCCGAGGCCATCGACTTGCTGTCCTGCGCCGACTCGGTGGTCTCCAACGACTCCGGGCTGATGCACGTGGCCGCGGCGCTGAATCGTCCGCTGGTGGCGGTCTACGGTTCGACTTCGCCGGGCTTTACCCCGCCGCTGGCCGAGCACGTCGAAATCGTGCGCCTGGGCATCGAATGCAGCCCGTGTTTTGACCGCGCCTGCCGCTTCGGCCATTACAACTGCCTGCGCCAGCTGATGCCGCAAGCGGTGAACGATGCCTTGCAGCGGTTGCAGGGCACTGTGGTCGAGGTTCGTTAAGTTGCGGGTACTGTTGATCAAGACCTCTTCGCTGGGCGATGTGATCCATGCGTTGCCCGCGCTGACCGACGCTGCGCGGGCGATCCCCGGCATCCAGTTCGACTGGGTGGTGGAAGAAGGCTTCGCCGAAATCCCCACCTGGCATCCGGCGGTGGGCAAGGTGATTCCCGTGGCGATCCGTCGCTGGCGCAAGAATCTCTGGCAGACCATCAAGAGCGGCGAGTTCAAGCGCTTCAAGCAAAACCTGCAGGCGACCAAGTACGACTTGGTGATCGATGCCCAGGGCCTGCTCAAAAGTGCCTTGCTGACCCGTTACGTGCGGGCACCGGTGGCTGGCCTGGACAAACACTCGGCCCGCGAGCCTCTGGCGGCGCGCTTCTACTCGCGGCGCCTGGCGGTGGCCCGTGGGCAACATGCGGTAGAGCGTTTGCGCCAGTTGTTCGCCGTGGCCCTGGGCTACGACTTACCCAAAGGCCTGGGCGACTACGGCCTGAACGTCGAGCGCCTGGTGGAGTTGCCGCGCAAGAATCCGTACGTGCTGTTCCTGCACGGCACCACCTGGGACACCAAGCACTGGCCGGAAGCCTATTGGCGCGAACTGGCCGAGCGCATGGGGCACCTGGGCATGGCGGTGAAGTTGCCGTGGGGTAATCCGGCCGAGAAGGCGCGCGCCGAGCGTATCGCCCAGGGCCTGCGCAACGCCGAGGTGTTGCCCAAGCTGAACCTGGCGGGCGTCGCCAAGGTGTTGGCCGGCGCGCAAGCCTGCGTGGCGGTGGATACCGGCCTCGGGCATCTGGCCGCGGCGCTGGACGTGCCGACGGTGTCGCTGTTCGGTCCGACCAACCCGGGCCTGACGGGCGCCTATGGTCGTAGCCAGGTGCACATGGCGAGTGATTTCCCCTGTGCGCCGTGCATGCAAAAGAAATGTACCTACCAACCGACGGCTGAAGACCAGCGTCGGTTTGATCTCAAGCGCGAGTGGCCACTGTGCTTCACTCGCCTGAACCCCGAGCGTGTCGCGAGCCGACTGAGCACGTTGTTAATGGCTGAGGAGCTGCGCTGATGCAATTGGCTTTTGTACTGTACAAATATTTCCCGTTTGGCGGCTTGCAGCGTGATTTCATGCGCATTGCCCTGGAATGTCAGCAGCGCGGACACCAGATCCGCGTTTACACGCTGATTTGGGAAGGCGACGTGCCGCCGGGTTTTGAAGTGCTGGTGGCGCCGGTGAAGGCGTTCTTCAACCATCGGCGCAATGAAAAACTCAGCGCCTGGATGGCCGAGGACCTGGCCAAGCGCCCGGTGGACCGCCTGATCGGTTTCAACAAGATGCCTGGCCTGGACGTCTACTACGCCGCCGACGGTTGCTTCGAGGACAAGGCGCAGAACCTGCGCAATTCGTTGTACCGCCGCTGGGGTCGCTACCGGCATTTCGCCGAGTATGAGCGCGCGGTGTTCGCCAAGGACGCGAAAACCGAAGTGCTGATGATCTCCGAAGTCCAGCAGCCACTTTTCATCAAGCATTACGACACCCCGCTGGAGCGCTTCCACTTGCTGCCGCCGGGCATTGCCCAGGACCGGCGCGCGCCGCCGAATGCCGGCGAAATTCGCGCGGACTTTCGCCGCGAGTTCTCCCTGGCCGACGACGAGTTGCTGCTGGTGCAGATTGGCTCCGGGTTTAAGACCAAGGGCGTTGACCGCAGTCTCAAGGCCCTGGCCGCGCTGCCGGCCGAATTGCGTAAACGCACGCGGCTGTTTGTAATTGGCCAGGATGACCCCAAAGTATTCCAGTTGCAGAGTGCCGCACTGGGCCTGGGCGATAATGTGCAGTTCCTCAAGGGCCGCAGTGATATCCCGCGGTTCCTGCTCGGTGCCGACCTGTTGATCCACCCGGCGTACAACGAAAACACCGGGACGGTACTGCTCGAAGCGCTGGTGGCCGGGTTGCCGGTGCTCGTCAGCGCGGTGTGCGGTTATGCCCATTACATCGCCGAGGCCGACTGCGGCCTGGTGCTGGACGAGCCCTTCGAGCAGGCGCAACTCACGCAGTACCTGACGACCATGTTGAGCGATGATGCCGCACGTGCGGCCTGGAGCCGTAATGGCCTGGCCTTCGCTGACACGGCCGACCTTTACAGCATGCCGCAGCACGCGGCGGATGTGATTCTGGCGGAGCAACACTGATGAAGTTGATTCTGGCCGAACCGTTCAAGAGCCTGTGGGCCGGACGCGATGCGTTCAGCGCCGTCGAAGGCCTGGAGGGCGAGGTTTACCGTGAACTCGAAGCGCGCCGCACCCTGCGCACCGAAGTCGCTGGCAACGGCTACTTCGTGAAGATTCACCGGGGTATCGGCTGGGGCGAGATCTTCAAGAACCTGCTCACGGCCAAGCTGCCGGTGCTCGGCGCTGGCCAGGAATGGCGGGCGATCCAGCGCTTGCACGAGGCCAGGGTGCCGACCATGACCGCCGTGGCCTATGGCGAAAAAGGCAGCAACCCCGCTGACCAGCATTCATTCATCATCACCGAAGAGCTGGCACCGACCGTCAGCCTCGAAGACTTCAGTATCGACTGGGCCCGGCAAGCGCCGGAGCCCCGGCTCAAGCGCGCGCTGATTGCCGAAGTGGCGCGCATGACCGGCATGATGCACCGCGCCGGGGTCAATCACCGCGACTGCTATATCTGCCATTTCCTGCTGCACACCGACAAGCCGGTCACGGCTGAGGACTTCAAGCTCTCGATCATCGACCTGCATCGGGCCCAGACCCGCCCGGCGATCACCCGGCGCTGGCGCAACAAGGACCTGGCCGCGCTGTACTTCTCGGCGCTGGACATCGGCCTGACTCGCCGCGACAAGCTGCGTTTCCTCAAGGGTTATTTCCTGCTGCCGTTGCGCCAGATCCTGCGTGAAGAAGCCTCGCTGCTGGCCTGGCTCGAGGGCAAGGCGAACAAACTGTACGAGCGCAAACAGCGCTATGGGGATGCGCTCTGATGACTGATTTTCTAGCCGCCGAGGACCGCGAGCGGTTCGAACGCCACGGGCTTGCCACGTTCGATGCGCTGTGGGCGCGGGAACTGGAAGCGGTGGACGAGCCCAACACCTCGGGCGGGGGCTGGAGCAGCGTGTTCCGCCTGGACCTGGACGGCCAGGGGTATTACCTCAAGCGCCAGAGCAACTACCTGACCCGGACCCTGCACCGGCCCTTCGGCGAACCGAGCTTTGCCCGGGAATTTCGCAACATCAGTCGTTACCGGCAGTTGGGGGTTCCGGCGCTGGAGGCGGTGTTCTTTGGCGAGCGCAAAGTCGCCGGCGAAGTCCGCGCGATCCTGCTGACGCGGGCGCTGGATGGCTGGAACGACCTGGATGCGCTGCTGCAACAATGGCCGCAGCTCAGCGCCGGGCAACAGGCGGCGATCCTGCGCGCCTGCGGCTTGTTGGCGCGGCGGCTGCACGGCGTGCGCCAGGTGCATGGCTGCTTTTATCCCAAGCACATCTTCTTGCAGGCCGATGGCGAAGGCTATCGGGCGCAACTGATTGACCTGGAGAAAACCCGCCCGCTGCTGTTTGGCCAGCGCGACCGGGTCAAGGATCTGGAGCCGTTGTTGCGCCGAGCGCCGGTCTGGAGCACCGAGAATGTGCGCAGCTTGCTGGCGGCGTACCTGGATCAACCCGCCGACAGTGCGCTGGTGGATGCCTGGCTGCAGCGCTTGTCCGCTCGACGCAGTCATAAGGGGACGCGTTGATGCGTTTGTCTGAACTGAAAAACGCCGGACGCACCCCACAACTGCCGTTGAGCCTGGAGTTGGCCGATGCCGCGGGCCCGGCGCAGTTGCAACTGCTCAGTCTGCTGCGGGTGCTGCCAGGCCAGCGCTATGTCGGGGCCGGGGTCTGGCGCGGGCGTCCGGTGCTGGCCAAGTTGCTGGTGGGCCGCAAGGCGGCGCGGCATTTCCAGCGTGAGCTGGACGGTGTGCGCCTGCTCGCGGCCCAAGGCCTGACCACCCCGTTGTTGCTGGCTGACGGCCTGAAAGAAGGCGAGGGCGGCTGGTTGCTGTTCGAACTGCTGGAGGGTGCGCACAGCCTGGGCGACGCCTGGCAACAGGTCGAAGCCCTGCCAGTGCTGGCGGATGAGCAAAGCGAAGTGCTGGCCGAGGCGCTGGCCGCCATTGGCCAGATGCACAGCAAGGGCCTGTGGCAATCGGACCTGCACCTGGACAATCTGCTGCGCCACGGTGGTCGGCTGTATTTGATCGACGGTGCCGGGATTCATGCCGAAACCGCGGGGCAGCCGTTGTCGCGGCAAAAGGTCCTGGAAAACCTCGGGGTGTTTTTTGCCCAGTTGCCCAAGACGCTGGAGCCGTTCACCGAAGAGTTGCTGGTGCATTACCTGCTGAGCAATGGCGAGCACGCGTTGCCGCTCGAAGCCTTGCAGAAGCAGGTACGCAAGATTCGTAGCTGGCGACTCAAGGATTACCTGATCAAGGTTGGCCGTGAGTGCTCGCTGTTCGCCGTGCAGCGCGGGGCCTTTGGGTTGCGTGCGATTCGCCGCGACGAAGAGGCCGCCATGTTGCCGGTGCTGGAGCAGGCCGATGCCTTGCTCGACCAGGGGCATCTGTACAAGACCGGCGGCGCGGCGAGTGTGGGCAAGGTTGAGGTGGGTGGTCGTACGCTGGTGGTCAAACGCTACAACATCAAGGGGTTTGCCCACTGGCTCAAGCGTTTCTGGCGTCCGAGCCGCGCCTGGCATTCCTGGCGCGAGGGCAATCGCCTGGCGTTCCTCGGCATCGCCACGCCCAAGCCGCTGGCGTTGCTGGAAAAACGGTTTTTCTGGCTGCGCAGCCGGGCCTACCTGATCACCGAGTATCTGCCGGGGCCGGACATCATTGAGCGTTTTGCGCCCTATGTGGAAAGTGGCGAGGCGCCTGAGGCTGAGTTGGTGGCGCTGGATCAACTGTTTGCCGAGTTGATCGCCGAGCGCATCAGTCATGGGGATTTCAAGGGGCATAACCTGTTCTGGGACCGGGATCGCTGGTCGTTGATTGACCTGGATTCGATGTGTCAGCACGCTTCACTCAGTAGTTTTGCGCCGGCTTATGCGCGGGATCGGGCGCGGTTCATGCGTAATTGGGGTGAGGGGTCGGCGTTGTATCGGGTGATTGATCAGCGGTTGCCCAAGCAGGTGGTGTGACTCTTTTTTTGGGGGTATATCCGTTGCTGCGGTGATGGCTGCTTAGGGTTCCGCCCAACGGCGGGTCACTTTTTTTTCAAGCGCCTAAAAAAAGTAACCAAAAAAACGCTTGCCCCAGGCGTACGGCCCCTCGCCTAGGCTCGGGGTACCTTCTCTACGGTATCCATCCGGGGGCATCGCCTCCGGTTTGCTTCGCTGCACCTCCTCTCGATGCATGCGGCTTCGCCGCACGGCGCTACGCGCCTCCCCCCGGATGGACACCTTCGCTCAGCCTGCCGATGGGGCGGGTGGATCAAGATCAAGAGCACGGCGACCTGACAGTCGGCCTGAGTGGTAAAAGCAGGCGAGGCGGCTAATGCCGATCAGTTAAGCGACGCCGACCATTGTGGGAGCGGGCTCGCCCGCGATGGCGATCTCCGCTACACCATAGATCCCGGCAATACCCCAACCCCCCCGTAGCAGCTGTCGAGCCCGCGAGGCTGCGTTCGAGGACGCAGTCCTCGCCGCCCGTCATCTTTACGCTATAATCTCGCCCTTTAGCTGTTTCTCGCCTTGGTGCGGGGACACATTATTTCCAGGCGCACGTCGCCTGCATGCAGACTAAAGAGGCTAGACCCCTGTGGCATTGACGATTCTTGGCCTGTCCGGCGCCCTTAGCCATGATCCTTCCGCAGCGCTGTACATCGACGGCAAGCTGGTCGCGGCTGCTGAAGAAGAGCGCTTCGTACGCGATAAACATGCAAAGAACCGCATGCCTTACGAATCGGCGAAGTTCTGCTTGGAACAGGCCGGTATCAAACCTTCAGACGTTGACGTAGTCGCGATCCCGTTCGCCCCGATCAGCCTGTTCGGCAAGGCCCGCTGGCAGTACGCCAAGCGTTACTGGTACGCCCCGGATCGCGCACTTGACGCGATCCTGATGGGCAACCGTCGCTACAAGCGCTATCGCAACAAGATCGTCTGGTGCCTGGAGCAACTGGGCTTCGATCCGAAGAAAATCAAGATCGAGCCGGTCGAGCACCACTTGGCCCACGCCTCCAGCGCTTATCACTGCTCCGGTTTCAAAGAGAAAACCGCGATCCTGGGTATCGACGGCAAGGGCGAGTACGCCACGACCTTCTTCGGTTACGGCGAAAACGGCAAGATCCACAAGATCAAGGAATTCTTCGATCCGGACTCCCTCGGCGGCCTGTATGGCGCGATCACCGAGTTTCTCGGCTTCGACATGCTCGACGGCGAGTTCAAGGTCATGGGCATGGCGCCGTACGGTGACGCCAGCAAATACGATTTCTCGCGCCTGGCTTCGTTCGAAAACGGTGAGTTGGTGATCAACACCGACTACGCCAACGTCATCGGCCTGCGTCGTTATAAAGAGAAGGGCAAGGGTTACTACTTCTCGCCGAAGCTGATCGAGTGGCTGGGTCCCAAGCGCGAAGGTGACATCGCCGACGAGCCTTACATCCACTACGCCGCCAGCATTCAAGCGCTGTTCGAAAAAATTTCGCTGCAGATGATCGACCACTACCTGGGCGATGTGCTCAAGGAAACCGGCAAGCTGGCGTACGCCGGTGGCTGTGCGTTGAACGTCAAGCTGAACCAGAAAATCATCGCCCGCGACGACGTCAAAGAGCTGTTTGTGCAGCCTGCATCCGGCGATGCCGGTACCGCAGTTGGCGCTGCTGCCTACGTGTCCCACGCCCGTGGCGTACCGGTCGAGAAGATGGAACACGTCTACCTCGGCCCCTCGTACAGCAACGAAGACGTGATCGCCGCGTGTGCCCGTCACCCGAGCAAGCCTGCTTGGCGCAAGCTTGAGAACATGCCGGAAAACATCGCCAAGATCATGGTCGATGGCAACCCGGTAGCCTGGTTCCAAGGGCGCATGGAGTTCGGTCCGCGTGCCCTTGGTGGTCGTTCGATCATCGGTTGCCCGAGCGCCGTTGGCGTGGCTGACCGGATCAACCACCAGATCAAGTTCCGCGAGCGCTGGAGGCCTTTCTGCCCGTCGATGCTCGACACCGTGGCGCCGCAGATGATCAAGATTGATCACCCGGCCCCCTTCATGACCTTCACCTTCGAAGTGGCTGAAGAGTGGAAGACCCGCGTGCCGGAAGTCGTCCATGAAGACGGCACCTCCCGTGCCCAGGTGCTCAAGCGTGAATACAACCCACGCTACTACGACATGATGAAAGCCCTGGAAGTGCTGACCGGCAACGGTGTGTCGCTCAATACCTCGCTCAACCGTCGTGGCGAACCGATGATCTGCTCGCCGACCGACGCGCTGAACATGTTCTTCGGTTCCGATCTACAGTATTTGATCATGGAAGACATTCTAGTGGTCAAAGACGGCGCGGACGCTTATGACACGCTCGGCTGAGCGCCATGTCCTGCAGTTCTGTCACGGCTATGACGGGCCGTTCCTGGACTGCGCCCGGCAGTACGCCAGCCTGTTTGCGGGCTCCGGTTATCGTGTGACCACGGTGTTCCTCACCGGGGTGGCCGATGCCGAAGTCGCAGCCGGCTGCGCGTCTGACGAAGTGCTGTTCATGGAATACAGCTCCAAGGCCATTCGTGGCCTGAAGCTGGGCGCGATTGCCGATCTGCGCAAGATCGCCCAGTCGCGCCAGTTCAGTTTCTGTATCGCCCACCGGTTCAAGCCGATCTACATCGCCTTGCTCGCCACGGCGCTGCCGGTGATTGGCGTGCACCACGCCTTTGGTGACTACCAGCGGCGTACGCGCAAGCTGTTTGCGCAGATTTTCCGCAAGCGTCTGAGCCTGCTCGGGGTCTCTGACGCGGTGCGCGACGACATGCGCCGCTGCCTGCCGAAATGGCCGGCAGCACGCATTCAAACGCTCTACAACCGTATCGATGTCGACGCCTTGCAGGCCAGCCAGCTGTCCTTCGCCCAGGCGCGGGAAGAGTTGGGCCTGTCGCCGGATGCCTGGGTGGTCGGCAACGTTGGCCGCCTGCACCCGGACAAGGACCAGGCCACGCTGCTCCACGGCTTTGCCCAGGCTTTGCCAGGCTTGCCGGTCGATAGCCAACTGGCGATTCTCGGCACCGGCCGCCTGGAGCAGGACCTCAAGGAACTGGCCCGCGAACTGGGGATCGGCGATCGCGTGTTGTTCCTCGGCCAAGTGCCTGAAGCGCGTCGCTACTTCCGCGCCTTTGATGTGTTTGCCTTGAGCTCCGACCATGAACCTTTTGGCATGGTGCTACTCGAAGCCATGGCGGCCGGCGTGCCGTTGTTGGCTACAGCGTGTGGCGGGGCCAAGGAAGTGGTCGAAGGCGTCGGTATCCTGTTTCCTCTGGGCGACGCCGAGCACCTGGCGCAAGGACTGCAACACCTGGCCCGGATGGACCAGCGGGAGCGCCAGTTGTGCGCCGAGCTGATGCTTGAGCGCCTGCGCCAGCAATTTTCCGATCGCGCGGTACGCGAGGCGTTCTGGCGTCTGCCGCCTGTCATTGATCTGACGACGAGGGCTTGATGCTCAACCGATTTCAAGGCTGGCGCGAACGCGGCTGGTCCGTTGTCGACGCGTCGACCTATAGCGACGCCTGGCAACGTTGGGGGGGCAGCGTCGCGACTCACCCGCTGGTGGTCGAGCGCCTGGCTGACCTGGCCGGTATTCCCGTACGTTACCTGGCCTGGGAGCAGGGCGGCGAGCTGCAGGCGGCGATCCCGACCTGGGGCCGCGACCTGGCCTTGTCCAAGGATGTGCTCAAGCGTCATGGCAAGAAAGGTCTGTTTGACCTCGGCAATGCCGAGTTGATTCTGCCGGCCGCCCCTGATGCCCAAGCCGTGCTGCGCCATCGTGCCCGCTACTTGTCGGCGCTCAATGAAGGTCGTTTCACCGGCCTCAGGCTGCAAGCCGAGCAATTGGCGATGGCACGCACACCCGAAGAACTGTCGAAGAAATTTCGCTACAACCAGCGCCGTGAACTGCGCTTGCTGGAAGAGGCGGGCGGCGTGGTGCGGCCGGTCAGCGAGTTTTCCAGCAGCGAACTGGCCGCTATCTACTGCGATCTGTTCCAGCGCCGCTGGGGTTTCCCAGCCACGGGTGCGGCGCGCATGAGCGAGGTGCTGGAGTTGCTGCGCGAGTTGTTGATCGGTTCGGTGATCTTCCTCAACGATGCGCCGATTGCGATCCAGCTGGTGTACCGGGTGCAAGCGCCGCAGTGGATCAGCGTCGAGTACATCAATGGCGGGGTCGACCCCGAGACCCGTGAGTTCAGCCCCGGTAGCGTGCTGAGCTTTCTCAACACACAAAGTGCCTGGGAGCAGGCGCGGGCAGTCGACAAGCCGTTGCGCTTTTCGTTTGGTCGCGCAGATCGTGAATACAAGGACCGTTGGTGCAATCCCGTGCCCGTCTTCACTGTATGAGCCAGCCCATGAGTCGCAAGCAGCAACTGCTCAAGCGTCATCGACGCAACAAACGCATCGGCCTGTTGATCACTCTGGTGCTGTTGGTCGGCATCGGCGTGCTGCTGGCCTGGTGGGTGCCGCTGGTGCTGGCGGTGCTGGCCTGGGTCGCCCACGAGGCCTGGTTCGCCGACCATTTGTTCTATTCGCCCAAGGACGATTACGTCTACAGCTTCCCGCCGTACACCCCGCAGCCCAAGGTTCGCCTGGACGGGGACCGGCTGTTGCTGGATGAGGGCGTGATCCTGGCGGACGACACCACGCTGGTCCTGGCCGTGCAGGTCAAGAGCACCTGGCTGGGGCGCTTTTTCGACCCGGTGGTCGAGCTGGCTGGCGGTGATCAGCCGGATCGGCAAGTCTTCGAACGCGGGGTCAGTGGCCTGCGTTACCTCAACCTCAGTGGCCAGGCGCAGGTTCTGTCTGCCGGTCAGTTGCGCTTGCGTGGGCATTTCTGCCGGCTGGCCGGGGAGCCGCTGCTGTGGTCGATCGAACAACCGGACTACCGCCAGCAGCGGGTCATGGTGATTGCGCCCCATGCCGATGATGCCGAACTCGCCGCATTCGGCCTGTACAGCCAGGCTGCCGAGACCTGGATCGTTACCCTGACGGCCGGTGAAATCGAAGCCGAACATTATCAGGCGATGGGCCTGGACAAGGTCCAGGCATCGCGGCTCAAGGGCCGTCTGCGCGCCTGGGACAGTATTACGGTGCCCCGTTGGGCCGGTGTGCCCGAGGCGCACTGCGTGCAGTTGGGGTATTTCTGCCTGCAGTTGCCTGCCATGCAGGCGGCACCGCAACAGCCGGTGGCCTCCCGCGAGGCCGAACTGGGCGATATCCGCGCCTTCCGCCGGTTCAACCCGTTTACCTTGCCGGGCGACCTCGACGGCCAGCCGACCTGGAACAATCTGCTGGCCGACCTGCGCGAAGTCCTGCTCAAGGCGCGCCCTGAGGTGATCGTGCTGCCCCACAGCTCGCTCGATCCCCACCCTGACCACATCTGTGCCCAGCAAGCGGTGCTGGAGGCGTTGCAGGGGCTTGAGTGGCAGCCCTCGGTACTGCTCGGCTACGCTAATCACCTGCACGACAACGATCGCTGGCCCATGGGCGACTCCGGTGCCGGGATTGCCTTGCCGCCGGTGTTCGACGGGTCGCAGGTGCTGCAGCCGTATTGCCTGAGCCTGTCGCTCGAACAGCAGCGGGACAAGGCCATGGCGCTGGGCATGATGCATGACCTGCAGCCCCGCGCACCGTTCAAGCGGCGCTTGCGCCGTGGCTTGCAGCGCTGGCTGGCAGGGCGTCGGGGTTCGCCCTATGGCGAAAACGAGTTTTTCCGCAAGGCAGTGCGTCGCCACGAGCTGTTCTGGCGTTTGTAATTATGTATTGCGGGACATCTTTCTACTGAGATCGTGGGTTAATCTCTGCACTTTTTTTGGGCTGGCTTGCACTGCAAGGAAAACGATGAAGGTTCTATTTCTGGTGCAGAAAGAACAGCGGGCGATTCTCGACCGCTTGTATGAAGGCGTGGCCGATCATTGTGAATGCGACCTGCGGTGGCTCAGCAGTGACGAACAGCGCAACCTGCGCCGCTACTTCCGTCGTGAAGTGGATGTGACGCGTTATGACCGCATCGTGTTTTTCCTGCGGTTCAAGCAGGAAATCCGCCAGGCGAGTTTTATCCGCACCATCCCCAACCTGGTGATCCTCGAACACGACGCCTACCAGAACTACATTCCTTGCAAATACACCGGCAAGTTCAGTGCGCACTACCGCCGCGTACCGTGGGCACGGGTCATCAGTTCCGGCTTCGTGGTTGCCGAGCGCTTGCGCCAGGAGGGCTTCGACGCGGTGTTCGTGCCCAAGGGCTATGACCAGAGCCTGTTGCAGGATCAGGGCCGGGAGCGTGATATCGAGCTGGCCTTCGTCGGCAGTACCAACAGCGTTGCCTACAGTGGGCGCAAGGCATTGCTCGACGAGTTGGCCAGTGTCGAACCGCTGGTGGTGACTCGCACCAAGTCCGGTGACGAGTATCGCGATACGCTCAACCGGATCCGCTTTTTCGTCAGTGCCGATGTCGGCATGGGCGAGTTCATGATCAAGAATTTCGAAGCCATGGCCTGCGGCTGCGTGCTCCTGGCCTTCGACCAGGGCGAGGCCGAGAGCCGTGCGCTGGGCCTGCAGGACATGCACAACATCGTGTTCTATCGTGACATTGCACAGTTGCAGGAAAAGCTTGCGCTGCTGCGTGCCGATCCTGGGCTGGCAGCCAGCATTGCCCGCAATGGCCGGGACCTGGCCGTCAGCCAGTTCAGTTTTGCGCGGGTCGGCCAGCGGATCGTCGAAGAGCTCCAGCCCCCGCTAAGACCGCGCGCGGCCTTGAGCCTGGTCGAACGAATTCGCCTGAAGTTGGGTATTTGACCGGGTATTCCAAGCGTTTGAGAGCATTTGAAACTATAACTGGCAATGACCAGGCACTGTTGGGGTCCAACAGTGCCTCAAGCCGATGTGGAAAAGGGTGCCCCGCTCGATGAGTATCCTCAATGTCATGTGGTCCGGTGGCTCAGCCTTTGCCTCCATCCACAAGGTTCATCGGCAGATTCTGAGCCAGGTGGATCCGATCATCACGGTCAATACCTGGCTGCTGTGCGGCGATAAGCAAGGCTGTGCCGCCGATATCGGGCAAACCCGGGAATGGCACTTGTCCTCCAGCCGGCTCAAGGGCAAACACGTCTGGAAACTGCTGCAGAGCAGGATGCGCGCGCACTTCCACCGCGCCCTCAAGGACACGGATACACAAGTGGTGTTGCTCGATGGCTTGGGCACTGCTCGCGCCTTGTTGCCGGTCCTGGAAAAACTGCCGTCGCTGCGTGCGGTGGTGCTGTTTCACGGGGAAACCCGGATCAGGGCCGCCGATCGTCAGTTGTTGGCGGGGTTCGATTCCTCCCGGTTGACCCTGGCGGCGGTTTCCCAAACTCTCGCTGAGTCATTGGCCAGCGCTCTGCATTTGCCGGTCGTCACGTTGCGCAGTGCGCTTGACCCTGTCGACTTTCGCTCCCGCCTGCTGTCTCGCGAACAGGCCCGAACCCGTCTGCACCTGCCCACCGATGACACTCCGGTGGTGGGCGCAGTGGGGCGTCTGGTGGGTAACAAGGGATTTGCCTGCTTGATTGAGGCGTTTGCCATGGCGCTGATCGAGCGTCCGCGCCTGCACCTGGTGATTGTCGGTGAAGGTCATGCACGCGCCGCCCTGCAGGAGCGGATCAACCAGCTCGGCCTGCAGGGGAATGTCTCGCTGCCTGGGCACCTGGACGATGTGGCAAGGCTGTACCGAGCATTCGACTGGGTGGCGATCCCGTCGCTGGAAGAAGGCCTGGGCCTGATTCTGCAGGAGGCGGTACTGGCCGGTGTGCCGGTATTGAGCAGCGAGCTTGCGGTGTTCCGCGAGCAGTTGGCAGAGGCGGGGTGGTACGCCGCGACAGAAGACACTCAAGCCTGGAGCGAGGCGCTGATCAAGACGTTCAGCGTCGCTCCCGAGCAGATTGCCCAGGCTCAATCGGCGGTACTGTGCCCGGACCGCGGGTGGCTGGAATTCAGCCAGGCAGCCCGGACCCTGTTGTCATGCCGGCAGTAGGGATTGCTCGAGAGTGTGCATTGGAAAGCTCTCGTTCAGCTTCTCGCGCTCAATATAGCGCGCGAAGTGTTGCAGGTTGCGCTTGACTAGATGCGGTGGCAGCGGCCCGCGGGTGAAGCGCATGTCGGCGACATCAATCAGGCCATACTGATTGTCGGGCGTCACCACGATGTTGCCCAGGTGCAGCGAGCGGAAGTAGACCCCAGCGCTGTGCAACTGGCGAATGAACAGGGTCAATGCGGGTAATGCCTGTTGCCAGTCGAAGCCTGCCTTGGCTGCAATCTGGCGCAAGGTTTCGCCAGGCAAGGGGCGGTAGAGGACTGCCGTCATGCCGGGCGTTTCCAGTTGATGGAATTTCAGCGTCTGCAGGGTCGGGATGCCGAGTTTTTCGAGCTGGGCGGCGTTCTCGATAAAGCGTTTCGAGTACGGGCGAAACAGGGCCGACGAGAGCAGTCGCTTGCGCCGGAACAGCTTGAGAATGTTGCCGTCCGGCAAAAGGAATACTTTCGGGCCGAAGCTGTCGGCTTCTAGTACTCTGGCGCCTTCAACCATTTGAGTTAAAGCGGCGTGTGGAAGCCGGAAGCATTGCATGTAGGAAGCCTTGTAGAAAAATGGGGCGTATGTGCGATCAATGATGCCGAAAAGTTGTTGTTTTAACCATGCCGTGTTGGCACTTGGATTTTTCAGCGGGAGCGGGTAGATGCAGGAAACGCGTTGGGCGCAGGTTTGGATGGCGACAGGTCTTCTATGGTTTTTGCTCGCTATCGCGTTCGCTCCAACCAACAAGATTTACCAGCAAGGGTTGGTCGCGTTTCTCTGGTTGCCGACCCTGTTTCTGGCCTGGTCGGCATGGGCTCGACTGGCTGAGTTGTGGCAAGCGCAGCGGGTGCTGTGCCTGGCGGTCCTGGCGCTGGGAGCCTGGGCGTTGCTGACCCTGCTCTGGACCCAGGATCCCGAACCTTCGCGCGGGGCCAAGCGCGCGCTGTACGTCATCGTCTTCCTGCTGTTTTTCCCGGTACTTGCCAATACCCGCCCCGAGCGGGTGATTCGCATCATGCAGTGGGGCGGCCTGGGGCTGGCCTTGACGGCGGTGCTGGCGGCCATCAAGTTCTACCTGGTCGACGATAACCTGTGGACCGCGCGCCTGGTTGGCCTGGGCCAGTTGGCTCATCCGATCCTGGGTGGTTATGTGCTGGGCCTGGCAGCTGTCTGGCTGGCGCACTGGATCCCGCAGGAGCGCTGGAAACAGGCGGTCTGGGTGGTGGCGCTGGCATTCCTGTGCGGGTTTGTCGTGCTGTCCCAGAGCCGGGGCGCGGCACTGGCGCTGTTGCTGACGTTCGTCAGCATGCCGATCTGGAGTCGCGACCGCCACAGCCGTCTGATCGCCGTCGGCGCACTGACGATGGCGATGTTCGCATTCTGGCTGCTGGAGCCTTTGGTGATGGCCCGGGGCGCCTCATTCCGCCCGCAAATCCTGATGGCCAGCCTGGACATGATTGCCCAGCACCCGTGGCGTGGCCTGGGCTTGGGTTCGGCCTACTCGGTGTTTACCGAAGGCCATGAGTTCGATCACGCCCACAACCTGTTTACCCATATCACCATCGAATTGGGGCTGCCCGGGCTGCTGCTCTGGTGTGTGGTCTGGTTTGCCGTGCTGCGCGAGGCGTGGCGGGCACGTGATACGGTGTACGGCCGTGGCATCATCGGGATCTGGATGTTCTCGTTCCTGGCCATGCAATTCGATGCGGCGAGCATCAGTGGTTCGCCGCGTGCCGAGTGGTTCATCAGTTGGTTGCCGGTGGGCCTGGCCAGCGTTTTGGTATGGACACAGGCCAAGTTCCAAGCCTGTGATAAAATTCCGCGTTCTACCTAAGAAGTGAGCTCTACGATGAGTGCAGCACCGCCCAATGCGGAACAGGATTCAAGCCTGAAAATCTATTTTCGACTGCTGGGGTATGTAAAACCCTACGTAGGCATTTTCCTGTTGAGTATCCTGGGCTTTGTGATATTTGCCTCCACTCAACCGATGCTGGCCGGGATTCTCAAGTACTTCGTCGATGGCTTGAGCAACCCCGAAGCCGTGCTCTTCCCCAATGTGCCGTTCCTCCAGGACCTGCAGTTGCTGGTGGCCGTGCCCCTGCTGATCATTCTGATCGCGGCGTGGCAGGGACTGGGTTCGTTCCTGAGTAACTACTACCTGGCCAAGGTTTCCCTGGGCCTGGTGCATGACCTGCGGGTGGAGCTGTTCAACAAGCTGCTGGTATTGCCTAACCGCTATTTTGATACCCATAACTCCGGGCATCTGATTTCCCGCATTACCTTCAACGTGACCATGGTCACCGGGGCGGCGACCGACGCCATCAAGGTGGTGATTCGTGAAGGCCTGACAGTGATTTTCCTGTTTGCCTACCTGTTGTGGATGAACTGGAAACTGACCCTGGTGATGCTGGCGATCCTGCCGATCATTTCCTTCATGGTCGGCAACACCAGCAAGAAATTCCGCAAGCAGAGCAAAAAAATCCAGGTGGCCATGGGGGACGTGACCCATGTCGCTTCCGAAACCATTCAAGGCTATCGCGTGGTCCGCAGCTTCGGTGGCGAAAGCTACGAAGAGCAGCGTTTTGCCCGGGCCAGCCAAAGCAATACTGACAAGCAGCTGCGCATGACCCGCACCAGCGCCATCTACACCCCGGCGCTGCAGTTGGTGATCTATACCGCCATGGCCTCGCTGATGTTCCTGGTGCTGTTCCTGCGCGGTGATGCCACCGCCGGTGATCTGGTGGCCTACATCACCGCTGCCGGTTTGTTGCCCAAGCCAATCCGCCAGCTGTCTGAAGTCAGCTCGACCATCCAGAAGGGTGTCGCCGGTGCTGAAAGCATCTTCGAGCAACTGGACGTCGAGCCGGAAGTCGACAGCGGCACAGTCGAGCGCGAGCGCATCAGCGGTCGCCTGGATGTGCACAACCTGAGCTTCACCTACCCGGGTACCGATCGGGAAGTATTGAAAAACATCAGCTTCAGCGCAGCCCCCGGGCAGATGATCGCGCTGGTGGGGCGTTCGGGCAGCGGCAAATCGACACTGGCTAGCCTGATTCCACGTTTCTACCATCACGAAAGCGGCAAGATCCTGCTCGATGAGGTCGAGATCGAAGACTATCGCCTGCGTAACCTGCGCAAGCACGTGTCCCAGGTCACTCAGCATGTGACCTTGTTCAACGATACGGTCGCCAACAACATTGCCTATGGCGACCTGGCCGGCGCGCCTCGCGAGGACATCGAGAAGGCCGCTGAAGACGCCTATGCCATGGACTTCATTTCCCAGTTGCCGCAGGGCCTGGACACTGAGGTCGGGGAAAACGGCGTGCTGCTGTCAGGTGGCCAGCGCCAGCGCCTGGCCATTGCCCGCGCCCTGTTGAAGAACGCGCCATTGCTGATCCTCGATGAGGCGACTTCCGCCCTCGATACCGAGTCCGAGCGCCATATTCAGGCAGCCCTGGATAAAGTCATGAAGGGCCGCACCACTCTGGTGATTGCCCACCGGTTGTCGACCATCGAGAAAGCCGACCTGATCCTGGTCATGGATCACGGCGAAATCGTTGAACGCGGTACCCACACCCAGTTGCTAGCCCAGGGCGGGTACTATTCGCGCCTGCACGCCATGGGTCTGGATGAGCCGACTCCGGCCGGTATTGCCTGATAACGACAGCGGGGTGAGCCTGGCTCACCCCTCTATTTGTCTGAATTGTTTAAAAAATAAACAATTTCACAGTCTGCATCACAGCCGATGAAGCTCTCGAACTAGCCAGCGTTCACCCTGTGCTAATATCGCGCCCCTGTTCATTTTGTATGTGGGTTGCACCATGAAGTTGTCCATGCCGCGATTCGATCAAGCCCCTGTCTTGGTGGTCGGCGATGTCATGCTCGACCGTTATTGGCATGGTGGTACCTCACGGATTTCTCCTGAGGCACCGGTGCCGGTGGTCAAGGTCGAGCAAATCGAAGACCGCCCGGGCGGTGCCGCTAACGTTGCGTTGAACATTGCTGCGCTCGGCGCGCCAGCGTCCCTGGTCGGCGTGACCGGTGACGACGAAGCTGCTGACAGCCTGACCAACAGCCTCAAGGGCGCTGGCGTGCGGGCGTTGTTCCAGCGCATCGCCCACCAGCCGACCATCGTCAAGCTACGGGTCATGAGTCGTCACCAGCAACTGCTGCGTATCGATTTCGAAGAACCCTTCGCCACCGACGCCCTGGCGCTCGGCGCCGAGGTCGATAATTTGCTCGAAGGCATCAAGGTGCTGGTGCTGTCCGACTACGGTAAGGGCGCCTTGAAGAACCACCAGGTGCTGATCCAGGCGGCTCGTGCCCGTGGCATTCCGGTGCTGGCCGACCCCAAGGGCAAGGACTTCTCGATCTATCGCGGCGCCAGCCTGATCACCCCTAACCTCAGCGAGTTCGAAACCATCGTCGGCGGTTGCGTCGATGAGCACGACCTGGTGAGCAAGGGTGCCAAGCTGATGCACGACCTGGATCTCGGCGCGTTGCTGGTGACCCGTGGCGAGCACGGCATGACCTTGTTGCGTCCCGATCATCCGGCGCTGCACCTACCGGCGCGTGCCCGCGAGGTATTCGACGTGACGGGTGCCGGCGATACGGTGATTTCGACCTTGGCGGCGGCGATCGCGGCTGGCGAAGAACTGCCCCACGCAGTGGCACTGGCCAACCTGGCGGCGGGCATTGTGGTCGGCAAGCTGGGTACGGCGGCCATCAGTGCTCCGGAATTGCGTCGGGCGATTCAGCGTGAAGAAGGCTCGGAGCGCGGCGTACTGGGGCTCGAGCAACTGTTGCTGGCCGTCGACGATGCGCGTGCGCACAACGAGTCGATCGTCTTTACCAACGGTTGCTTCGATATTCTCCATGCGGGTCACGTGACCTACCTGGAGCAGGCGCGGGCCCAGGGCGATCGCTTGATCGTCGCGGTCAACGACGACGCTTCGGTGAGCCGCTTGAAAGGCCCTGGCCGACCGATCAACAGCGTTGATCGGCGGATGGCCGTACTGGCGGGCCTGGGCGCGGTGGACTGGGTGATCAGCTTCCCTGAAGGCACCCCGGAAAACCTGCTGACCCAAGTCAAGCCGGACGTGCTGGTCAAGGGTGGCGACTACGGGATCGACCAGGTCGTCGGCGCCGATATCGTCAGCGCCTATGGCGGCACGGTGAAGGTGTTGGGGCTGGTGGAAAACAGCTCGACGACCGCTATCGTCGAGAAGATCCGCAAGACCGAGTAAGGCTGAACCGGTGCGAGGGCTTGCTCCCTCGCCACCGCCCGCGTTTATCGGGTCGCCTTGCGCGGCACGATTTTCTTCAGCAGTTGCCTGGCCTTGCCGGTCAGGCGGCTCAAGCCTGACGGCTTGCCTGGCTGGCTCAAGCCTTGTTGCTTGAGCCAGTCCTTCCATTTGATTCGTTCATCGCGTACCAGCCAGCCTTCCTGCCGGGCAAAACTCTCGGCCAGGTACAGACCGCGCGTGCTCGCCGGGTACAACTGATCCTTTTTCAGGGTGTAGAGCTCGGGCAGCGGCTGACCATCCTTGAGGGGCATCAGGTACAGGTCCGGGCGCTTGCGATCCAGGCGGGCGACCAGTTGATCGCCTTCCAGGCGCTCGTCGACATGGAACAGGCTCAGGGACTTGGCTTCCTTGGGCACATCCAGGCGCAAATCGTAAATCAGTTGCAGCGACGCCGTGGGCAGGTGCACGTAGGCCCGTGGGCGCTCAATCAATTGCAGGTTGGCGCAGCGCACCGGGCGTGCCGCGCCCGACTCCGGGGTCAGGCGAAACGGCATGGCTTCGCGGTAATGCAGGGCGGTGGCATAGGGCGCTGGCAGCCAGGTGTCGTTGAACCGACCGCCGAGCCAGCCTTCCGGGGTTTCCAGCAGGCATTCTTCGGCGATCTCCTGAATCGCCGTGTGCAGCGGCAGATTCAGCTCGTGGGCCGGAACGTAACCGGAAATCAGCTTGAGCACCACATCGCCACGGTCCTGGCGGCGTTGGCGCACCAACACCCAATAGTCGCGATTCTGCCAATGCAGGGTCAGGCGCACTGACACGCCGAGGTTGGCCAGCTCCAGGGCAAAGTGTTCGGCATTGGCCACCGTGACCGGGCGTCGACGTTGCAGGGTCTGGGAGAAGTTGAGCGGCATCCCGACGCTCTGGTAGCTCAGGCCTTCGGGAGTCGCTTCGACGTATAACGGCAGGGTCTTGAAGTTGCTGGGGTTCTTTCTTATGAGCGTGCGCGGCATGTCGGCTCCTTCTTGCGTCGGGGTCGGCCGCCTCGGCGGCGGTTCAACGACTGGCTAGGACTTGAGCAACGGTCGCCACATTGTGGGCGAGGTGCAGCGGATTGATGGTCCCGACAATAGCACTGGCAACCCCGGGTTGGGCAAACAACAACTCGAAGCTGGCACGTACCGGGTCCACCCCCGGACTCAGGCACACGTGACCGCTGGCCAGGGCTTTTTTGACCAGGATCGCTTTGCCGTGTGCAGCAGCGTAGTCGATCACCGGCCGCTCGGCCTGTTCGTTGAGATTGTAGGTGACCATGGCGCAATCGCCCTGTTCCAGAGCCTTCAGGCCGCCTTCGACGGTTTTTCCGGAGAAGCCGAAACCGCGAATCTTGCCCTCGGCCTTGAGCGCGGCGAGGGTCTGGTAGACCTCACTGTCGTTGAGGATCGCCAGGTCGTTGCCGTCCGAGTGCACCAGCACCAGGTCAATAAAATCCGTTTCCAGACGTTGCAGGCTGCGCTCGATCGAGAAGCGGGTATGGGCGGCGCTGAAATCGTGGCGCGACTGGCCGTCGGCGAACTCTTCACCGACCTTGCTGACAATCACCCAGTCTTCGCGCTGGCCACGCAGCAGCGGGCCGAGGCGTTCTTCGCTGCGGCCATAGGCGGGGGCGGTGTCGATCAGGTTAATGCCCAGGTCGCGAGTCAGCTTGAGCAGCATGCGCGCTTCGTCGTCGTCGGGGATCTGGAAACCGTTGGGGTACTTCACCCCTTGATCGCGACCCAGCTTGACGGTACCCAGGCCCAGAGGCGAAACCCGCAGGCCGGTGCTGCCCAGCGGGCGGTGCAAGTCGTGCAGAGTGACCTGGCTCATGGCAGCAGTTGCTCCCAGGCCGGTACCGCCATGGGTGGTTTCGGCAGGTCGGGCAAGGGCGCCGGGTGGCTCGGCTGGATGCCGTCGCGCTGCAGGGCAGCGAGCACCCGGTCAGCAAAGTCCGGGGCCAGTGCCAGCTTGGTTGGCCAGCCCACCAGCAGGCGGTCCTGCTCGGCGAGGAAGGCGTTGTCGGGACGGCTCAGGCCCGACTGCTGCGGCTCGGCGCGATCGACGCGCAAGGTTGCCCACTGCGCCTGGCTGAGGTCGATCCAGGGCAGCAGTTGCCCGAGTTCTTTTTGCGCGGCGGCGATTTGCGCAGCGGGTTCGCGTGCTACACCTTCGGCTTCCGCAATATCACCGCCCAGGTACCAGACCCATTGGCCATCGGCCGCCGGATGGGTGGTGACGGTGATGCGCGGTTTTGGCCCACCGCCCAGGCAATGGGCGTACAGCGGCTTGAGGCTCGGGCCCTTGACCAGGATCATGTGCAGCGGCCGGCATTGCATGGCCGGCTGGCTGAGGCCCAGGGCGGCGAGCAGGTCGGCATTGCCGGCGCCGGCGCTGAGGACGATGCGTTGCGCGCGGATCTCCCGCTCGTCGACCCGCAGGCCGACCAACTGACCGTCTTCCAGCAACGGTTCGATCTGCTGTGCAGCCAGCAGGCCATCACCGGCCAGTTGCGCCAGGCGGCTGATCAGGCTGGGGACATCGACAACCAACTCGGCCAGGCGATAGACCTTGCCCTTGAAGCGTTTGTCTTGCAGGGCTGGCGGCAATTGCTCGCCCTTGACCTGGTCGACCCGTCCACGCACGGCCTTGCTGGCGAAGAAACTCGTGAGGTTGCCGGCCAGGGTGCCGGGGGACCACAGGTAATGGGCTTCGGAGAGCAGGCGCACGCCGGACAGGTCCAGCTCGCCGTCACCGGCCAGGGCCTCGCGCCAGCGCCGCGGCATGTCGGCGATGGCTTCTGAGGCGCCTGTCAGGGCGCCATGCAGCGCGTACTTGGCGCCGCCATGGATGATTCCCTGGGATTTGACACTCTGCCCACCGCCGAGGCTGGCGCTCTCCACCAGCACGGTGGCAAACCCCTGGCGGCGCAGGCGTGCATTCAGCCAGAGCCCGGCAACCCCAGCGCCGACAATCAGTACGTCGGTGGAAATAACGGATGGCATGCGGCGACCTCAGTGTTCAAGACTAGGGGCGCAGTATACAGATTCATGCCGAGCGCTATGTAGCGGCTGCCGTGGGTCAGTGCCCGGCGGTTTTCGAGAACAGCTGGATCACTACCACCCCTAGCACGATCAGCGCCATGCCCAGCATGGCCGGAACATCGAGCTTCTGCCCATAGATGAACAGCGCGGCGACGCTGACCATCACGATGCCCATGCCGGCCCACACTGCATACGCCACGCCGACGGGAACGCTGCGCACCACCAGGGTCAACATCCAGAAGGCGATGCCATAGCCGACGATCACCAGCACCAGTGGCAGGGGCGTGCTGAAACCTTTGACCGCTTTCATCGAAACAGTGGCAATCACTTCGGCACAGATGGCGATGGCCAGGTAGTAGTAAGCGGTCATGGGTCAATCCTCGTATGAAGTGTTGCTTTCTGAGGTCGGCATTCTAGTGATTCCTTAGATGCGGTAAAGTCATTACCTATCTGATTTGAAGATGGGTTACAGCATGAGTATTCAGTGGAACCTGGAACAGATGCAGTTGTTCGTCAGCGTCGCCGAGCAGCGCTCGTTTTCTGCCGTGGCCCGCGACCAGCGCAAGGCGCAGTCGGCGGTCAGCAGTTCGATTGCACTGCTGGAGGCGGACCTGGGTGTCAGCCTGTTCGAGCGTAGCAGCGGCCGCCAGCCACGGCTGACCGAGGCCGGCAGCGCCTTGCTGGAAGAGGCGCGGGAAGTGTTGCGCCAGTGCGAGCGCCTCAATGGCCGGGCGCAGGCCTTGATGCGTGGCCAGGAGGCGCGCCTGCGCCTGGCCCAGGACGAGGCGATGCCCTATCAGCCGGTGCTCGACAGCCTGGAGGCGCTGGCTGAGCAATTCCCCAGCCTGGAGGTGCAACTGGCCAGTGCCGCCCAGGGCGATGTCGCGCGCAAGCTGGTCCAGCGCCAGGCCGACCTGGGCCTGCTGTTTTATCACGAGCAGATCCCTGAAGCGCTGGAGCGGCGGGTGCTGGGCAGTGTCGAGATGGTCACCGTGTGTGGCGTGGGGCATCCGCTGGCAGCGGGTGGCCAGGTCAATTGCCAGCAAATGGCCCAGCACCGGCAACTGTTGATGGCCACCCATTCCAGCGTCTACCCCGGCAGTGAACAGGCCAGTCCGCAGGTCTGGCGCGCCGACAGCTTCTACGTGCTGGCGGAATGGCTGATGCGTGGCCTGGGCTGGGGTTGGTTGCCCCGGCACGTGGTGCAGTACCCCGCGTATCAGGGGCAGATGGTCGAACTGCTCAGCGAGTGGACGCCGCCGGCGCTGGTGGTGGAGCTGGTCTGGCGCCGCGATGAGACGCTGGGGCCGGCGGCGCGGTGGCTGGCCGAACGTTTTGCCGTGCAGTTGCAGGCGATTGGCTGAAAAAGTCGATAAACTCCGGCCCCATGAACAGAACCCTCTATACCGCATTGTTTTACCTGGGGCTGCCATTGGTGGCGATTCGACTGTGGCTGCGCTCGCGCAAGGCGCCGGCGTACGCCAAGCGTATCGGCGAGCGATTTTCCATCGGCCTGCCACCGATGGCGCCCGGCGGGATCTGGGTGCACGCGGTGTCGGTGGGCGAGAGCATCGCCGCGGCGCCGATGATTCGTGCGCTGCTGGAGCGTTATCCACAGCTGCCGATTACCGTCACCTGCATGACGCCGACCGGCTCGGAGCGAATCCAGGCGTTGTTCGCCAATCAACCGCGGATCCAGCACTGCTACCTGCCGTACGACTTGCCTTGTGCCGCCGCGCGTTTTCTCGACCGGGTCCAGCCCAAGCTGGCGGTGATCATGGAAACCGAGTTGTGGCCCAACCATATTCACCAATGCGCCAAGCGCGCGATTCCCGTGGCGCTGGCCAACGCCCGGCTCTCCGAACGCTCGGCCAAGGGCTACGGGCGTTTTCGCCAACTGACGCAGCCGATGCTCGCCGAAATGAGCCTGTTCGCTGTGCAGACCAATGCCGAAGCCGAGCGCTTCCGGGCGCTAGGGGCGCGGGCGGAAACGGTCGAGGTAACGGGTTCGATCAAGTTCGACCTGAGCATCGACCCGACCTTGCTGCAACGCGCCAGCGATCTGCGTGAGCAATGGCAGGCGAGCCAGCGACCGGTGTGGATCGCCGCGAGCACCCATGAGGGTGAGGACGAGGTAGTGCTGGCGGCTCATCGGCAGTTGCTCGCCAGCCACCCGGACGCGTTGCTGATTCTGGTGCCGCGTCACCCGGAGCGCTTCAACTCGGTGTTCGAGCTGTGCCAGCAGCAGGGTTTCAACACGGTCCGGCGCTCCAGCGGCGCGCCGGTCAACGCCGATACCGCGGTGCTGCTCGGCGACACCATGGGCGAACTGCTGTTTCTCTATGCCTTGGCGGACAGTGCGTTTGTCGGCGGCAGCCTGGTGCCGAACGGCGGGCATAACCTGTTGGAGCCGGCGGCATTGGCCAAGCCGGTTCTCAGTGGCCCGCACCTGTTCAACTTCCTCGAGATCGCGGCGTTGATGCGCAATGCCAAGGCCCTGCAAGAGGTGGAGGACGCCCATGGGCTGGCGGTGGCGGTGCAGCGCCTGTTCGAACTGCCACGCGATGCGCAGCAAATGGCTGAGGCGGGATTGACCGTGATGCGCGCCAACCAGGGCGCGTTGCAGCGGTTGCTGGATGGGTTGGGGCGGTTGCTCAGATAGGTCCTGAATACACCGAGCGCCTTGTGGGAGCGGGCCGGGCGGCGCTCCGCTTGCCCGCGATGGCGGCTGCTCAGTCACATTGATGTCGGATGTGCCGCCGCCATCGCGAGCAAGCCGCAAGCGGGCGCTCGCTCCCACAAGGGTTTGAGTGTCAGCTCAAGGTCGGGCTTTCAACTGCTCGGCCGCAGCCTTGGCCAGGTCCGGTGGCAGGAAGTCCTTGTCCGGGTTGTAGTCGGCCTTGAGGTAGCGCTTGAGGTCTTGCAGGTCGCCCGGGCTCAGGGTGCCGGCCGCCTGTTTCAGGCGCAGGTTGTCGAGGATGTAGTCGTAGCGGCTGTTGTTGTAGTTGCGCACCGAGGTGTACAGCTGGCGCTGGGCGTCGAGCACGTCGACGATATTGCGGGTCCCCACCTGATAACCGATTTCAGTGGCCTCCACCGCGCTCTGGTTGGAGATGATCGACTGGCGGCGCGCTTGCACCTGCTCGACATCGCTGTTCACCGCGCGGTGCAGGTTGCGGGTGTTCTCCACCACCTGGCGGCGCAGCGATTCACGTTGTTGCTCGCTCTGGTCCAGGCGTGCATACGACTCGCGGACCTGGGAGTTGATCAGGCCGCCGCTGTAGATCGGAATGTTCAGCTGCAAGCCGACGGTGGTCTGGGTCACGTCACCACTGTAGGGCTGGCCAAAGGCACTAGGGTTGCTGAAGCCGAAGGCGTCGTTGTCACCCTTCTTGTACTGCGCCACGGCATCGACGGTCGGGGCGTGCCCGGCCTTGCGTTGCTTGAGGGTCTCTTCGGCCGCGCTGACCGCGTAGTTGCTGGCCAGCAGGTTGAGGTTCTGCTGGGCGGCGGTGTCGACCCAGGCCTTGGCGTCATTGGGCGCCGGCGGCAGGATCGGCAAGGTGTGGACGATGCCCTGGATCGAGTTGTACTGCCGGTTGGTCAGGGTGATCAGGGCCTCGAACGCGTCATCCACCTGTTGCTGGGCGAGTATCCGGTTGGCCCGGGCAGTGTCATAGCTGGCTTGCGACTGCAGCACGTCGGTCTTGTCCGAGAGGCCGACGTCGAAGCGCTCGTTGGACTGGTCCAACTGGCGCTTGAAGGCGGCTTCTTCGGCTTTGGTCGAGGCCAGGTTGTCCTGGGTGCGCAGCACGTTGAAGTAGGTCTGGGCGGTCTGCAGGATCAGGTCCTGCTCGGTGGCCGAGAGCTGCAACGCGGCTTGTTCGTTGACATCCTTGGCGGCCTGGAACTGGAACCAGCGGTCGGCGCGAAACAACGGCTGGGCCAGGGTTGCCTGGTAGAAATGCGCGTTGCGGTTGGCAATGGCCGCCGGGGAGTCGATGTCGGTACGCACATTGGCGATTTCCGCACCACCGGAGAGGTTCGGCAGCAGGCCGGCGCGCGACTGGGGCACGACTTCCTTTTGCGCGCCGTATTGGGCACGGGCCGCCGCGAGGTCGGCGTTGTTGTCGACTGCCTCCTGGTAGACGCTGACCAGGTCGGTCTTGGTCGACAGGGGCGTGTCTGCTGCCCAGGCCATTCCATTGGACGCACAAGACACGGCGAGAGCCAGTGAGAGTTTGCGCAGCATGAGGCGATCCCTAGAATTGAAAATGCGACAAGAAATAGAGCGCCAAGCTACGGCGCGGGCCCGTCAGCGTCAAGGCGTGGCATGGCGTAGCGAGTGTAGTTGTGGTGACCTGGGGCAACAATCCTGCAATTACGCCATTCATCACGCTGTTTAATCCGGGGTTGGCGTTCTTGGGTGGTTATGTCTAGACTGGCCGGGTTCTTGTCGGGGTGCCTTGCTATGAGGCTGAGATCGAATAATTTCGGATCCCGTTGAACCTGATCAGGTTAGCGCCTGCGTAGGGAACAAGATTTCTCGTCACCCGGCGAGTCCTCTTGTGCTTCGTCCGGGATATTGTTCGACAATCGAACGCTTCGCGAGATGATGCACAGCACCAGTCCTGGTGCCTCCGTGCCTTTCAGGTTCTGCTCCGACAATCCACTGCCTGGATGCTGTCTGGAGAGCCCGTGATGACCACAAAACTAAAAAATGCGACCCACCTGAGTGAATCGGCCAAGGTCGATCAACAATCGGTGCAGCCCTTTACCCGCTCGCAAAAGATTTATGTCCAGGGCACGCGCCCGGACATCCTGGTGCCGATGCGCGAAATCAGCCTGGACGTCACCCCGACCGACTTCGGCGGTGAAATCAATGCGCCTGTCGTGGTCTACGACACCTCCGGCCCCTATACCGACCCGAACGTCATCATCGACGTGCGCAAAGGCCTCGCCGACGTGCGCTCGCCGTGGATCGAAGCCCGTGGCGACACCGAGCGCCTGCCAGGCCTGAGTTCCAACTTCGGCCAGGAACGCCTGGCCGATGCCGAGCTGACCAAGCTGCGGTTCGCCCACGTCAACAATCCGCGCCGCGCCAAGGCCGGGGCCAACGTCAGCCAGATGCACTACGCGCGCCAAGGCATCATCACCGCCGAGATGGAATACGTCGCCATCCGCGAAAACATGAAGCTGGAAGTGGCCCGCGCGGCCGGCCTGCTGGACCAGCAACACGCCGGCCACAGCTTCGGCGCCAGCGTGCCGAAAATCATCACCCCCGAATTCGTGCGCGAGGAAATCGCCCGCGGTCGCGCGATCATCCCGGCCAACATCAACCACACCGAACTGGAACCGATGATCATCGGCCGTAACTTCCTGGTGAAGATCAACGGCAACATCGGCAACAGTGCCCTGGGATCGTCCATCGAAGAAGAAGTGGCGAAACTGACCTGGGGCATTCGCTGGGGTTCGGACACGGTCATGGACCTGTCCACCGGCAAGCACATTCACGAAACCCGTGAGTGGATCATCCGCAACTCGCCAGTCCCAATCGGCACCGTGCCGATCTACCAGGCCCTGGAAAAAGTCGGCGGCGCCGCCGAAGACCTGACCTGGGAGCTGTTCCGCGACACGTTGATCGAGCAGGCCGAGCAGGGCGTCGACTACTTCACCATCCACGCCGGCGTGTTGCTGCGCTATGTGCCGCTGACCGCCAAGCGCGTGACCGGCATTGTTTCCCGTGGTGGTTCGATCATGGCCAAGTGGTGCCTGGCGCATCACAAGGAAAACTTCCTCTACACCCATTTCGAAGACATCTGCGAAATCATGAAGGCCTACGACGTCAGCTTCTCGCTGGGCGATGGCCTGCGTCCGGGCTCGATTGCCGACGCCAACGACGCTGCACAATTCGGTGAGCTGGAAACCCTCGGCGAGCTGACCAAGATTGCCTGGAAGCACGACGTGCAGTGCATGATCGAAGGCCCGGGCCACGTGCCGATGCAGTTGATCAAGGAGAACATGGACAAGCAGCTGGAGTGCTGCGACGAGGCGCCGTTCTACACCCTCGGCCCGCTGACCACCGACATCGCCCCGGGTTACGACCACATCACCTCGGGCATCGGTGCCGCAATGATCGGCTGGTTCGGCTGCGCCATGCTCTGCTACGTCACGCCCAAGGAACACCTGGGCCTGCCGAACAAGGATGACGTGAAGACCGGGATCATCACCTACAAGATCGCCGCCCACGCCGCCGACCTTGCGAAGGGCCATCCGGGCGCGCAGATCCGCGACAACGCCTTGAGCAAGGCACGGTTCGAGTTCCGCTGGGAAGACCAGTTCAACCTCGGCCTGGACCCGGACACCGCCCGCTCGTACCACGATGAAACCCTGCCGAAGGACTCGGCCAAGGTCGCGCATTTCTGCTCGATGTGCGGGCCGAAATTCTGCTCGATGAAGATCACCCAGGAAGTCCGCGAGTATGCGGCCAACCAACGGATCGAAGCGGTGGACGTGGACGTCGCCCAAGGCCTGGCCGAACAGGCCGAGCGCTTCAAGCAGGAAGGCAGCCAGCTGTACAAGAAGGTTTGATCTGACCCGAAGGGTCGGGGCCTGAGAGGGCCCCATCGCGGGCAAGCCCGCTCCCACAGGATTTATGCAGTCCATGTGGGAGCGGGCTTGCCCGCGATAGCGGTCAACACAACAAAAAATGTCCCTCTGAGATAACACCCTTGAGCATTCAACCCAGCACTTATTCACCCGATATCGCGGTGCCGAGCGACAAACGTGTCTTCGGCGGCCGTGATCTGTTCTCCCTGTGGTTTTCCCTCGGCATCGGCCTGATGGTCCTGCAGACCGGCGCCTTGCTTGCGCCGGGCCTGGGCCTGTCGGGTTCGTTGCTGGCGATTTTCCTCGGCACCCTGGTCGGCGTGCTGCTGCTGGCGGCCGTCGGCGTGATCGGCAGCGATACTGGCCTGTCGTCAATGGCCGCGCTCAAGTTGACTCTGGGCAGCAAGGGCGCAAGCCTGCCGGCGCTGCTCAACCTGCTGCAGTTGATCGGTTGGGGCTCGTTCGAGATCATCGTCATGCGCGATGCCGCCAGCCTGCTGGGCGTCCGTGGATTCAGCGAGGGCAGCTTGATGGCCAACCCGCTGATGTGGACCCTGTTCTTCGGCGCCCTGGCGACCCTGCTGGCGGTGAGCGGCCCCCTGACGTTCGTGCGGCAGATCCTGCGCAAGTGGGGCATCTGGCTGTTGCTGGCAGCGTGCATCTGGCTGACCTGGAACCTGTTTGCCAAGGCTGACCTGGCTGCGTTGTGGGCCCAGGCCGGTGACGGTTCGATGCCGTTCGCCGTGGGCTTCGACATTGCGATCGCCATGCCCCTGTCCTGGCTGCCGCTGATTGCGGACTACTCGCGGTTCGGCAAGCGCGCGAAAAATGTCTTCGGCGGCACGGCGCTGGGCTTTTTCATCGGTAACTTCTGGCTGATGAGCCTGGGCGTGGCCTACACCCTGGCGTTTGCCCCCAGCGGTGACGTGAATGCCTTGCTGTTGGCGCTGGCCGGTGCCGGCCTGGGGATTCCGCTGCTGTTGATCCTGCTCGACGAGTCGGAAAACGCCTTTGCCGATATTCACTCGGCGGCGGTGTCCAGCGCGACCCTGTCACGGCTCAAGGTCGAGCACCTGGCCCTGGCCATCGGTGTGATCTGCACCCTGATCGCGCTGCTGGCGCCACTGGCCCAGTATCAGAACTTCCTGCTGCTGATCGGCTCGGTGTTCGCGCCGTTGTTCGGTGTGGTGCTGGTGGATCACTTCATCCTGCGCAAGCGCGGTGCCCAGGCGACCTGCGCGGCGTTGCGCGGGTCAGCCCTGTGCGCCTGGTTGGGCGGGGTGGTTACCTATCACTTGCTGGCCAATCTTTATCCCGAGCTGGGCGCAACCCTGCCGGCGCTGATCCTGGCAGGGCTGTTGCAGCTGGTGCTGGGCCGCATCGTTACTTTCGGGCGGGAAATAGCTCGGGCTTGAGGATGCCACCCAGGCGCGAATAAGGAATCTTCAACTCGACGTGGCCCAGGGCGTAAGGCGCAATGGTGTTCACGTCGTACTTGAGCATCACCCCGGCGGTGGTCAGGGCAACGTTGGGGGTTTGCTTGAACGGCCAGGCCTTGAGGAATTCCGCTTCCTGATCCAGGCGGGTGCTGATCAGCCAGCTGTTGTGCGCTACCTGGGCGGCTTTCCAGAATGCCTGTTCCTCGCCCGGCTTGAGCATGTCGGCCAGGGTCAGCACCTTGTGCTCCTGGCGCGAGTAGTTGATGAAGCCGCGTCCCGGCTTGCCAGTGGCAGTGCCGTTGTCCAGATAGCTGGACAGCTCGATGATCACCAGTCCGTCATGCTGCTCGCGTACTTTGGCCTGCAAGTAGCTGCTGTTGCGCGGGGCGGCATCGCGCAGGAACTGTTCGCGATAGGCCGCCAGCGAAGCCGGCAGTGGTGCATCGGCGGTGGTGGGGGTCATTTGCAGCAGGCGTCGTTCGATGATGCCATCCAGTTGCGGTTCGCCGGGGAAGCGCACGAGATCGATGTTGACCAGCGGGCATTCGGCACCGGTGCAGCCGGGCTTGATAGTCTCTGCGGTGTCGCGCAGGGTTTCCAGCGGCGCCTTGTAGCTAGGCTCGAACAGGCTTTGGCAGGCGCCAAGGGTCAGGGCGATACAGGCCACGGAGGCGATTTTCAAAAGTGACATGGGCGTCCTTCATGGATCAAGGGTAGGCAAAAAGTTACCGGCTTCGACTGCCAGCGGGGCGGTCAGTTCGCCACTAAGCTCAATAGTGTCAATTAGAGTAGGTTTGCCCCCCTGCCGTCTATCCCGGCAACTGCAAAGGGGCTGCATCAAAGGTGGCGAGCGCGTTAGGATGGCGCGAAGTCGAGGTTGGAGCCTCGTAGCGGATCTGCAGTAGACGAGGATTGTGATGACTGACTTTACCAATGCCACCCCGACTGTCGTCGACGTCGTGCGCACCGAGAACTGCCACAAGGGCTTCTACCAGCTCGACCGGGTACACCTGCGCCATGAGCTGTTTGCCGGTGGCATGAGCCGGGAAATCAATCGCGAACTGTTCGTGCGCCACGATGCAGTCTGCGTCCTGCCCTACGATCCGCAGCACGACCGGGTGGTGTTGATCGAACAATTTCGCGTGGGGGCCCTGGGCAAGACCGACAACCCGTGGTTGATCGAGCTGGTCGCCGGTCTGATCGACAAGGACGAACAACCGGAAGAAGTTGCTCACCGTGAAGCGCAGGAGGAAGCTGGGCTTGAGTTCACGGCGTTGTGGCCGATGCTCAACTATTTCCCGTCGCCTGGCGGCAGCACTGAATACGTGCACCTGTACCTGGGGCGGTGTGACAGTACGGGGGCTGGCGGCCTGCATGGGTTGCTGGAGGAAGCAGAAGATATTCGCGTCACGGTCTGGGACTTTGAAGATGCCCTGCAGGCCGTGCGTGATGGGCGGATTTCCAACGCGGCGAGCATTATTGCCTTGCAATGGCTGGCTTTGAACCGCGTTGAAGTGAGGGGGCTATGGTCGTAAACAAACAGCGCGACCGCTATCGGGTCGACCTGGTGGGGCTGCAAAGCGCCTGCGAGGCCAACTATGCCCGCTTGCTGCGGCTGCTGCCGGACATGCGCAATACGCCGGCGGCGCGGCGCATCGCCATGACCCAGGGCGACCAGATGCTCGGGGTGCTGACCCTCGAGGTCCTGCTGACCTGTCCCTACACCACCACCCTGCGTGTGCGCCAGGAACACAGCCTGCCCTGGCTGCCGGTGCCGCAGCTGGAGGTGCAGGTCTATCACGATGCGCGCATGGCCGAAGTGGTCAGCGCCGAACATGCGCGGCGCTTTCGCGGCATCTATCCTTACCCCAATGCCTTCATGCACCAGCCTGACGAAAAGTCCCAGCTCAACGTCTTCCTCGGCGAATGGCTGAGCCATTGCCTGGCGTGCGGGCACGAATACGAAGTGGTGCGTTAAGCGGCAGATGTGAACTGTGTCCGGTTCACGGCTTTCCTCTTTTACCCATGCCCCAGCATAATTGCGCCACTTATCCACCTGCGTGATCGCGCCTTGGGAGAACACCTTGCCGAGCGTATCGACTCTGACCGCCAACGACCCGGTCCTGCTGGTGCAGCTTTCCGACAGCCATCTGTTCGCCGAGGCTGACCGCACGCTGCTGGGCATGAACACTCGCGACAGCCTGTCGACGGTGATCGAACTGGTGCGGTTGCAACAGCCCCGGGTGGACCTGGTGATTGCCACGGGCGATCTGTCCCAGGACGGCACCTTGGCCTCCTATCAGCTGTTTCGCCGCTTGAGCGAGCAGATCGACGCGCCTGCCCGCTGGATTCCGGGCAACCACGACGAGCCGCAGGTCATGGCCCAGGCGGCCGTGCAGAGTTCGCTGCTGGAACCGTTGCTGGACATCGGCAACTGGCGGATCACCTTGCTCGATTCCGCCGTGCCGGGTTCGGTGCCGGGCTACCTGCAGGACGATCAACTGCAATTGCTCGCCCGCGCCCTGAGCGAAGCGCCCGAACGTCATCATCTGGTGTGTTTCCATCATCACCCGGTGCCCATTGGCTGTCCGTGGATGGAGCCTATCGGCTTGCGTAACCCTGAAGCGCTGTTTGCCGTGCTCGACCGCTTTCCCCAGGTGCGCGCCGTGTTATGGGGACATGTGCATCAGGAAATCGACCAACTGCGCAACGGCGTGCGGTTGCTGGCATCGCCTTCGACCTGTATCCAGTTCGAACCCGGCAGCGAAGATTTCCGGGTCGATACCCTGGCGCCAGGCTACCGCTGGCTGCGCCTGTTGCCCGATGGGCGGCTGGAAACCGGAGTGGAGCGGGTCATCGGATTCGATTTCACGGTCGATTACGGTTCTGACGGTTACTGAGCAGAAACACCGCTTCACGGCGATCGCGAGCAGGGATTACTCCCACACAGGAAACAAATGTGGCAGCGAGCCTGCTCGCGATATGCCCGACTCCCTGTAAACTGCGCTTTCTTTTGCCGACCGCCAGGGAGCTCAAATGTCCGGTTCGATCCTCTACATCCACGGCTTCAACAGCGCGCCTGCGTCGAAAAAGGCCAGCCAGCTGATCGGAGTGATGGAGCGTCTGGGGCTGGCTGACCAATTGCGCGTTCCGGCCCTGCATCATCACCCGCGTGAGGCCATCGGTCAGTTACAGCAGGCGATTGCCGAGCTGGGACGGCCACTGCTGGTCGGCAGCTCACTCGGCGGCTACTATGCCACTCACTTGGCCGAGCTCCATGGCCTCAAGGCCCTGCTGGTCAACCCTGCCGTCAGTCCGCACCGGATGTTCGACGGCTACCTGGGGACGCAGCAAAACCTGTATACCGAACAGACCTGGGAATTGACCCACGACCACATCACGGCCCTGGCCGAGCTGGAAGTGCCGGCGCCCCAGGACCCACGGCGCTACCAGGTGTGGCTGCAGACCGGCGACGAAACGCTGGACTATCGCCTCGCCCAACAGTATTACCGAGCCTGTGCGTTGCGCATCCAGGCCGGCGGCGACCATAGTTTCCAGGGATTTGCCGGACAGATGCCGGCCCTGTTGAGTTTTGCCGGCATTGGCGCAGATGTGTACCAGGCGATCGATTTCACAGCACTGTGAACCCTTGCCCCTATTTTCATGAACGACTGACGACGAGACCCCATGGCCACTCCCAGCGCTAGCTCTTATAACGCAGACGCCATCGAAGTCCTCTCGGGCCTCGACCCGGTGCGTAAACGCCCCGGCATGTACACCGACACCAGTCGGCCGAACCACCTTGCCCAGGAAGTCATCGACAACAGTGTCGACGAAGCCTTGGCCGGGCACGCCAAATCGGTCCAGGTCATCCTCCACGCCGACCACTCGCTGGAAGTCAGCGATGATGGCCGCGGCATGCCGGTGGATATCCACCCGGAAGAGGGCGTCTCGGGCGTCGAGCTGATCCTCACCAAACTGCACGCCGGCGGTAAGTTCTCCAACAAGAACTACCAGTTCTCCGGTGGTTTGCACGGGGTCGGCATTTCGGTGGTCAACGCCCTGTCGACCGATGTCCGGGTGCGGGTCAAGCGTGACGGCAACGAATACCAGATGACTTTCGCCGACGGTTACAAAAAAACCGAGCTGGAAGTGGTCGGCAGTGTCGGCAAGCGCAACACCGGTACCAGCGTGTTCTTTGCCCCGGATCCGAAGTATTTCGATTCGCCGAAATTCTCCATCAGCCGCCTCAAGCACGTGCTCAAGGCCAAGGCCGTGTTGTGCCCGGGGCTGTTGGTCAGTTTTGAAGACAAGGCCACCGGCGAAAAAGTCGAGTGGCACTACGAAGACGGCCTGCGTTCCTACCTGGTGGACGCGGTCAGTGAGTTCGAGCGCCTGCCGGACGAGCCGTTCTGCGGCAGCCTGGCTGGTAATAAGGAAGCGGTCGACTGGGCGCTGCTGTGGTTGCCCGAAGGCGGCGACAGCGTGCAGGAAAGCTACGTCAACCTGATCCCCACGGCGCAGGGCGGTACCCACGTCAACGGTCTGCGTCAGGGCCTGCTCGATGCGATGCGCGAGTTCTGCGAGTTCCGTAGCCTGTTGCCGCGTGGAGTGAAGCTGGCGCCGGAAGACGTCTGGGAGCGCATCGCGTTCGTCCTGTCGATGAAAATGCAGGAGCCGCAATTCTCCGGCCAGACCAAGGAACGCCTGTCGTCCCGCGAGGCGGCGGCGTTTGTGTCCGGGGTGGTCAAGGACGCGTTCAGCCTGTGGCTCAACGCCAACCCGGAAACCGGCATGCTCCTGGCGGAGCTGGCGATCAACAACGCCGGCCGTCGCCTCAAGGCCAGCAAGAAAGTCGAGCGTAAACGCATTACCTCGGGGCCGGCCCTGCCGGGTAAGCTCGCCGACTGCGCCGGGCAGGACCCGATGCGCTCCGAGCTGTTCCTGGTGGAAGGTGATTCCGCCGGCGGCTCGGCCAAGCAGGCGCGGGACAAAGAGTTCCAGGCGATCCTGCCGCTGCGCGGCAAGATCCTCAATACCTGGGAAGTGGACGGCAGCGAAGTGCTGGCCAGCCAGGAAGTGCACAACATCGCCGTCGCCATTGGTGTCGATCCGGGCGCGGCGGACATGAGCCAACTGCGCTACGGCAAGATCTGCATCCTCGCCGACGCCGACTCCGACGGTCTGCACATCGCCACCTTGCTCTGCGCCTTGTTCGTCCAGCATTTCCGCCCGCTGGTGGATGCCGGTCACGTCTACGTGGCGATGCCGCCGTTGTACCGGATCGACCTGGGCAAGGAAATCTACTACGCCCTCGACGAAGCCGAGCGCGATGGCATTCTCGACCGCCTGGTGGCCGAGAAGAAACGCGGCAAGCCCCAGGTCACCCGATTTAAAGGCCTGGGTGAAATGAACCCGCCGCAACTGCGCGAAACCACCATGGACCCGAACACCCGGCGCCTGGTGCAATTGACCCTGGATGATTTTGCCGCCACCTCGGAAATGATGGACATGCTGCTGGCGAAAAAACGTGCAGGTGATCGCAAGTCCTGGCTGGAGTCCAAGGGCAACCTGGCCGAGGTTCTGGCCTGATGCGGAGCGGTTTTGCCCTCCCATGGTTGTTGCTGGCAGGGGCTGCGTTCGCGCAGCCGGTGCCTGAGCTGACGATGCTGTCCGAGCATGCCGTGCAAGGCATGCACGGCGGCAATCTGTCGGGCCTGGCGCAATGCGGCAATGAACTGTGGACTGTTTCCGATCGCGACGATGGGCAGATATACCGTCTCGCCACCGGCGAGGGTGTCTGGCAGGCCGAAGCGGTGCCCGTCGACGTGCCGCCGGTGCCTGACAACGGCTTGCCCTGGGGGCTGAAGTCGCGCACCTGGGCGTCGTCGATCGTGCGCGGTGGTAACTTCGATTTCGAGGGCATCAGCTGCGACAAGGCCGGCAATCGCTACATCGTCAGCGAGGCCCATGCAGCGGTGTTGCAGGTGCCGCCGACGGGCGCCGCGCAATGGCTGAAGATTTCCCCGATGCTGGTGCGCGAAGCGCGGGCCAGTGGCATGTTGCTGCACTTCAATGCGCTGTTTGAAGGCCTGGCTGTCGACCCTGAGGGCAACCAGCTGTGGCTGGCGGCCGAGCGTGAGCGACGTGGGCTGTTGCGGCTCAAGCGGCAACAAACCGTGTGGGACTGCGACGGTGCCTGCGTGCTGCTCAGCGAAGCCGGTACACAGATGCAACCGGCGCAGTTTCCCCATGCCCGGCCGGTGTCCCGGGACTTCGCCGACCTGGCGTGGTTCGACGGCAAGCTCTTTACCCTGGAGCGCAACGCCTATGAAATCTGCCGCCGTGACGCGGTGACGGCCCTGGTCGAGCGTTGCTGGTCGTATGCCGCCGATGCCTTGCAGGCGCCGCGGCGTTATCCGCAAGCCTACGGCCTGGCCGAGGCGCTGGTGATCGACGCCTCAGGTGCCTGGATCGGCATCGACAACAACAACGGCGCCCGGGCTGACGGCGAAGTCCGTCCGATCGTCTGGCGCTTCGCTGCGCCGCAGGGTGGCTGGAGCGCCAAGTCATGAGTCAGCAGGCGCCGGGAAAACGCGCCGGCCGGGTGCTGCTGGTGCTCGCCTGGTGTGCCGGGCTGTTCCTGGCAACGCGGTTTTTCGGCGACTGGGAACAGCGCCAGGAAAATCCCAACACCCAGGTCAGTTCGCAGCAGGGTGAGGGGTTTATCGAGGTGAAGCTGGTGGGTAATGGCCAGGGACACTTCGTTGCCGATGGCCAGATCAACGGTCAGCCGGTGAACTTCATGCTCGATACTGGGGCCACCGATGTGTCGATCCCGGCCGGCCTGGCCCAACGGCTGAATCTGGAAAAAGGTGCCGCGGTCACCCTGAGCACGGCCAACGGCCGCAGCCAGGGCTACCGGACCCGACTGCAACAATTGAAACTGGGCGACATTGTCTTGCATGACGTGCGCGCCCTGGTGGCGCCAGGCTTGAGCGGCGATCAAGTGCTGCTGGGCATGAGCGCCCTGAAACAACTCGAATTTACCCAGCGCGGTGGCACCTTGCTGCTGCGCCAGACCACGAAATGATGAGGCCCGCATGAGCGACTCCCTGGATCTCAGCCTGGACGGCGTAGAACGCCGCTCACTGGCCGACTTCACCGAAAATGCCTACCTCAACTACTCCATGTACGTGATCATGGACCGGGCCCTGCCGCATATCGGCGACGGCCTGAAGCCGGTGCAGCGACGTATTGTCTACGCCATGAGCGAGTTGGGGCTGGACGCTGACTCCAAGCACAAGAAATCCGCGCGTACCGTCGGTGATGTGCTCGGCAAGTTCCACCCGCACGGCGACTCTGCCTGCTACGAGGCCATGGTGCTGATGGCCCAGCCGTTCAGCTACCGCTACACGCTGGTGGACGGCCAGGGTAACTGGGGTGCGCCGGATGATCCGAAATCCTTCGCCGCCATGCGTTACACGGAAGCGCGGCTGTCGCGTTACTCCGAAGTATTGCTCAGCGAGCTGGGGCAGGGCACCGCCGACTGGGGGCCGAACTTCGACGGCACCCTCGATGAACCGCTGGTGTTGCCGGCACGCTTGCCGAATATCCTGCTCAACGGCACCACCGGCATCGCCGTGGGCATGGCCACCGACGTCCCGCCGCACAACCTGCGCGAAGTCGCCACGGCGTGCGTGCGCTTGCTCGATGAGCCCAAGGCTACGGTCGAGCAACTGTGCGAGCACATCCAGGGCCCGGACTACCCGACCGAGGCGGAAATCATCACGCCGCGCGCCGACCTGCTGAAAATGTACGAGACCGGCAAGGGCTCGGTGCGCATGCGCGCCGTGTACCACGTCGAAGACGGCGACATCATCGTCACCGCGCTGCCGCACCAGGTTTCCGGGGCCAAGGTGCTGGAGCAGATTGCCGCGATGATGCAGGCCAAGCCGTCCAAGGCTCCGCAGATCGCCGACCTGCGTGATGAGTCCGACCATGAGAACCCGTGCCGGATCGTGATCATTCCGGTCAACAGCCGGGTCGATCATGAAGCCCTGATGCAGCACTTGTTCGCCAGCACGGAGCTGGAGTCCACCTACCGGGTCAACATCAACATCATTGGCCTGGACGGCAAGCCGCAGCTGAAGAACCTTCGCGCGTTGCTGGTCGAGTGGCTGGAGTTCCGGGTGCGCACGGTGCGTCGCCGCCTGCAGTTTCGCCTGGACAAGGTCGAGCGTCGCCTGCACCTGTTGGACGGCTTGTTGATTGCCTACCTCAACCTGGATGAAGTGATCCACATCATCCGCACCGAGGAGCATCCCAAGGCCAAGCTGATCGAACGTTTTGCCCTGAGCGAAATCCAGGCCGACTACATCCTTGACACGCGCCTGCGTCAGTTGGCGCGCCTGGAAGAGATGAAGCTGCGCGACGAGCAGGACGAACTGCTCAAGGAACAGGCCAAGCTGCAAGCCCTGCTGGGCAGCGAAGCCAAGCTCAAGAAGCTGGTACGCACCGAGCTGCTCAAGGATGCCGAGACGTATGGCGACGACCGTCGCTCGCCGATTGTCGAGCGCACCGAAGCCAAGGCGCTGACCGAGCATGATCTGCTGCCGAACGAGAAAGTTACGGTGGTGCTGTCGGAAAAAGGCTGGGTACGCTCGGCCAAGGGCCACGATATCGATGCAACCGGCCTTTCCTACAAGGCCGGGGACGGTTTCAAGACTGCTGCTGCCGGTCGTTCCAACCAGTTTGCGGTGTTCATCGACTCCACCGGACGCAGTTACTCGGTGCCGGCCCACACCCTGCCGTCGGCCCGTGGCCAGGGCGAGCCGTTGACCGGCCGTCTGACTCCGCCACCGGGTGCGACCTTCGAGTGTGTCCTGATGCCAGAGGATGATGGCTTGTACGTGATCGCCTCCGACGCGGGTTACGGCTTCGTGGTCAAGGGCGAGGACCTGCAAGCCAAGAACAAGGCGGGCAAGGCGCTGTTGAGCCTGCCGAACAACGCCAAGGTGATCCTGCCGCGTCCGGTCGCAGACCGTGACGAGAACTGGCTGGCTTCGGTGACGACCGAAGGTCGCCTGCTGATCTTCAAAATCAGCGACCTGCCGCAGCTGGGCAAGGGTAAAGGCAACAAAATCATCGGTATCCCCGGCGAACGTGTAGCTAACCGCGAGGAATATGTCACGGATATCGCGGTGCTGCCGGAAGGCGCGACGCTGGTATTGCAGGCCGGTAAGCGCACACTGTCACTCAAGGCCGATGACCTGGAGCACTACAAGGGTGAGCGTGGACGCCGGGGCAATAAACTGCCGCGGGGCTTCCAGCGGGTCGATGCACTATTGGTAGAAACTCTCAATTAAGCGGTCTAGAGCGCTCGATCTACGATTTAACGCGTAGATCGATGCTTTCGCGCTGGAGTCGCAAGGCATATTCACGGATGATATGGCCTTTCAAGCGCCGGCGTGGTCGAGCGTTCTTCATATTTTTTGAGTATTTTCACAGTGGCTGGCCTTGTGGCCGTCACCTGGATGGGATGATGACTGTTCTGCGCTTTCCTCTAATTTTGTTGCTCGCTGGCGTTCTTGGCCTGGCGGGTTGCAGCGTTCACCAGCCGGTGTCGCTGTATCAGCTGGACAGCGGCACCCCGGCACAGCCTGCGCAAAGCTCAGGCATGGCGGTGTTGCTGGGTCCGGTGTTGATTGCCGATTACCTGCAGCGTGAAACCCTGTTGCAGCGTCAACCGGACGGCAGCCTGCAAGCGTCGACCGATGGTCGTTGGGCGGGCAGCCTGTCTTCGGACATCAATCAGTTGCTGCTGCGTCAGGTCGCGGGTCAGCTGGACAGCCAACGCGTGGTCCTGGCACCGGCGACCCTGGGGTTCACCCCGGACGTGCAGGTATTGCTGTCGATTACCCGCCTGGACTCCGGCGAATCGCAACCGGCGGTGCTCGATGCCCAGTGGCGCTTGATCGACCGTCGCGGCCAGGTCCGCGATAACCGCATCATTCACCTGCAGGAGCAACATGCCGGCGGCACCGCTGCACAGGTCCAAGCCCAGGGCGTGCTGTTGCAGCGCCTGGCCGAGCAGTTGTCGGTGGCCCTGAAGCCGCTGGCCAACCAGCCACCTGTTGCCGAAGCTCCACGCAAGCCTGCTGCGGCAAAACCCACGGTGCCCGCCGAACGTGAGAAACAGCCGAAGATTCCGATGGCCGCGCCTATTCGCACGGACATGGAAGTGTTCCGCTTCTAAGCTGCACGTCGCCCCCACAAAACCCGCCCCGTGCGGGTTTTGTTGTTTCTGCCGACCCCGAAACTGCTGCTTGTAGGAGCGAGCTTGCTCGCGATGGACGTTAACGATGACGTGCATTGTCTGAATCAGCGCGTTGTTCTTGGGTTCTTCGCGAGCAAGCTCGCTCCTACCTGGTCCAATGGAGCTGCCCCCCCCTTGGCAACTGCGGGACGCAATAAAAAGCCCGCAGGCGATTACTCGGCTGCGGGCTTGGGTGTGGCGCGGTCGGGCTTAGGCGCGGGTCTCGTGCATGCGCGCCAGTTGCCGCTCCAGCATCGAAGGGTAGGGTTCCATCAGGCGCTCGACGCAGCAGGCACCTTCAGGGCTGGCGATCGGACGGATGCGGGCCCGCTGGCGGATCAAGGCGTCGTCGCTGATCTTGCGCTCCACCAGCAGCAGGTTACGGCTGTGCTGGGAGAGGGCGAGAGCGTCCTGGGCGGTTTCGGTCAACAGCAGGTCGATCTGGCTCAGGCCGAAGAGTTCTTCGCCCAGGGTCAGGCCCAGTTGCAATTGCAGGGTGATGCCGCTGTCGGCGACTTCGATCTGCAACTGATGGCCGAGGGCACGCAACAGCTCACCGCAGCAGATGGCGTTGGTCAGGTAGTCTTCGCCGCTGTCCTGGGTGTGGAACAGCATCAGGGTGCTGCCGTCGTTGAGCGTGTGCAGCTCGCTCTCGTACAGCGACGCAGCCTGGTCCAGGCAGTCGCGGTAGCGGTCCAACAACTCGGTCAGGCGTGCCCGCGGCAGGCGCCGCAGCTGCTCCTGGGCGCCCAGTTGCACGGCGAGCACGGCGCTGAACTGCGGCTGGCTGGAGGCGACGACCTTGGGCTGTGGCTTGACGACTACCGCGCTGGTGGCGCTGTCGCGAACATCGGCGAACGGGTCTTCATCGTCGTCCGTTTCGTCTTCTTCGGCGCTGATCACGTGCCGGGGCGCCGCTTTCAGGCTGGCCACCGGGGCGCTTTCATCGAAGCTCGGGTCCCGCAGGTTGCGCACTTCGAACGCTGGCTCGTCGTCCTCGACATCGTCCAGTTCATCGATTTCCGGCTCGTCAACCACCACCGGCGCTACCGGCTCAGGGGCAAAGCTGGCGTGCAACTGGCGGGCCAGGTCGCCGATCTCGTCCTGGCGCTGGGTGGCCGGGGTGTGTTCGTCGATGTCACGCAGCCACACCCGCAATTGCAGGAGTGGCGTGGAGATGTTGCGCCCCAGGCGCAGGCTCAGGGCCAAGGCCAGGGCCAACAGGATGGCGCTGAGAATGCCCATGCTCTGCAGGCTGATGGTCATCGGCTGTTCGAACTGCTGCATGTCCAGGCTGATGCGCAGTTGCCCGGCCGACACGTCCTGGAAGGTGATCTTGCTCTCGTACATGCCCTGGGTTTCGCCCAACAGGCCCTGCTTGGGACGTTGCCCCGCCTCGGCCAGGATCCGGTTGTCCACGCTATAAATAGCGGCGTGGGCCACCAAGGGGTTCTTGGTCAGGTTGTTCAGCAGCACGTTGAGGCTGAGGATGTCGTTGGACACCAGCAGCTCGGTGGCCGAGGTTGCCGTCTGGGTGGTCAGGCTCTGACCCAGGGCATCGGCCTGTTCGTGCATTGCCTGTTTGAACTGCAGACCCATCACGCAGGCGTAGATCACCAGGGCCAATGCGACCAGGATCACGTTATGGCTGGCAATGCGCAATGCAATCGGTACACGGCGGTGGCGCAGTGCACGGAAGATCAGCAGGAAGAAGTTATCGGGTTTGACTGGCGTGGGCCGGTTCACTGAGCTCGGCTCTTTTGTCCGTGGAGTTGACGCGCAGTATAGCGATAGCCCCCAGACCGGCAAAGCGCTCGCTGTGCCCGATGGTCACTGAATGTGGGTAGAATGCGGTTTTTTTCCACTTGCGGGGGTGCGCCTTGCGCGAAATCGTCCTGATAAACATCACGGGAGTCGACCGTCCGGGTCTGACTGCGGCCATTACCGGTGTTCTGGCCCAGGGTGGTGTGAACATTCTCGACATCGGCCAGGCGGTGATCCACGACACCCTGTCGTTCGGCATCCTGGTTGAAATTCCCGACACCGAGCAAGGCAAGTCGGTGCTCAAGGACATCCTGTTCACGGCTTACAAGCTTGATCAGCAGGTACGGTTCACCCCGGTTTCCGAAGAGGACTACCAGCAATGGGTCGGCAACCAGGGTAAAAAACGCCACATCGTGACCCTGCTGACGCGCAAAGTGACAGCCGAGCAATTGCAGAGCGTGAGCTCGATCACCGCGAAGTACGGCCTGAACATCGACCATATCGACCGCCTGTCCGGGCGCATGCCGCTGGACACTCCGGCCGACAAGGGCAAGGGCTGCATCGAGTTTTCGGTGCGCGGCGAGGCGGCTGATCCGCAAGCGCTGCGGGCCGAGTTCCTCAGCGTGGCCCAGGAGTTGAACGTCGATATCGCGTTCCAGGAAGACTCGCTGTTTCGCCGCAACCGTCGCCTGGCGGTGTTCGACATGGACTCGACGCTGATCGAGGCCGAAGTCATCGACGAACTGGCCAAGGCGGCCGGCGTCGGTGAGCAGGTGTCTGAAATCACCGAGCGGGCCATGGCTGGCGAGCTGGATTTCCGTGCCAGCTTCAAGGAACGCCTGGCCTTGCTCAAGGGCCTGGACGTCGGTGTGCTGGATTCCATCGGCGCCTCGCTGCGCTTGACCGAAGGCGCCGAAACCCTGTTCGCCGAGCTCAAGCGTCTGGGTTACAAGACGGCGATCCTGTCGGGTGGCTTCACCTACTTTGCCAAGCAGCTGCAAGCCAAGCTGGGCATCGACTACGTGTTTGCCAACGAATTGGAAGTGGTCGACGGCAAAGTCACCGGGGTGGCGGTCGAGCCGATTGTCGACGCCCAGCGCAAGGCGGATCTGCTGCGCGAACTGGCGCACAAGGAAGGATTGCGTCTGGAACAGACCATTGCGGTCGGTGACGGGGCCAACGATCTACCGATGCTGGCGATTGCCGGGTTGGGTGTGGCGTTCCGCGCCAAGCCGCTGGTCAAGCAGTCGGCCAAACAGGCGATTTCCACCCTCGGGCTGGATGGAGTCCTGTATCTGCTGGGGTTCCGCGATCGCGACGGTCAACTCTGATACACCACCTATAAATGTGGGAGCGGGCTTGCCCGCGAAGAGGCCGGTACATTCAACATCTATGTTGATTGTGCCGACGCTTTCGCGGGCAAGCCCGCTCCCACAAGGTACAGCGTGGACTTTAGGCTTTTGGTGAGCCGAGACCCTGGCCCATCACCACTGGCGAACCTGCTGCCAGTTCTTCAGCCCACTGGATCTGGTCCGGACCAAACAAGACGATAGCCGTCGAACCCAGCTTGAAGCGACCCAGCTCCGCACCTTTTTCCAGGTGGATCGGTGCGCGGGCGGCTTCGTCGTAGCGCAAGGTCTTCAGTTCGCGCTTGGGTGGCGTGACCAGCCCGGCCCAGACGGTCTCGATCGAGGCAACGATCATCGCACCCACCAGGACCACGGCCATCGGGCCACGCTCGGTGTCGAAAATGCAGGCCACACGTTCGTTGCGGGCAAACAGTTCCGGTACGTTTTCGGCGGTGGTCTGGTTGACCGAGAAGATCCGCCCCGGGATGTAGACCATTTCGCGCAGGGTGCCAGCCAGCGGCATGTGCACGCGGTGGTAATCCTTGGGCGACAGGTAGATGGTGGCGAAGTCGCCGCCCATGAACGGCGCGGCATTCGCGGTGTCGCCACCCAGCAGTTCCAGCACGCTGAAGCTGTGGCCCTTGGCCTGGAACACACGGCCGTGCTCGATCGGACCGAGTTGGCTGACCGCACCGTCGGCCGGGCTGAGGATCGCGCCCGGGGTCTGGTCCAGTGGCCGAGCACCGTCTTTCAAGGCGCGGGTGAAGAACGCGTTGAAGTGCTCGTAGGCGGTCAGGTCTTCGACCAGCGCCTGGGACATGTCTACCTGGTAGCGCTTGGCGAACCAGGCGGTGAAGGCATTCTTGAACCAGCGCACGCGGCATTCGGCAATGCAGCCGGCCAGACGCGAGAGCAGGTGGTGGGGCAGCAGGTACTGGCTGAGGATAAACAAACGCTTTTTCATTAACTGTCCTTAAAAACCTTAAATCTCAACGGGCGTATCGGGATGGTTGCCCCATTCGCCCCATGAACCGGCGTAGCCTTTGACCCGCGGATAACCGAGTGCCTTGGCCACCAGATAGGTGAAGCCAGAGCGGTGGTGGGTCTGGCAGTGGGTAATCACTTCTTTGTCAGGGGTAATGCCAAGCTGCTCGAGGATCTGCGGCATGTCGCTGCGGATGCGCAACTGACGCGCCTGATCCATGCCCGCGGTCCACTCGAAGTTGATCGCCCCGGGAATATGCCCGCCCTTGGCCGCCAGGACTTTCTCCCCGGAATACTCCAGCGGGCCGCGTGCATCCCAGATCGCCAGGTCGGCGGCGCCGAGGCGGCTTTGCAGGTACTCGCGGGTGGCCGTGGGGCCCTCGTGCAAGGTCAGCCCGACTGGGCCGCCGACCGCCGCCGGAACCTCGCCAGACAGCGGCAAGTCTTCGGCCTGCCAGGCCAGCAACCCACCGTCGAGGTAGTGATAGCGGTGGTGACCGATGACATCCAGCAGCCAGATGAAGCGCCCGGCCCAACCGCCGCCTTCGTCGTCGTACACCACGTAGACCGCATCAGGGTTATGCCCCAGCTCGCCGAACAGGGCTTCGAGTGCCGCCTGTGACGGCATCAGGCCCGGTGCTGGCGGCTGGCCCAGTTGGGTGCGCTTGGGGTCGACGAAGCGTGCGCCGGGGATATGCCCTTGCGCATAGCGGGCGCTGCTGGTCAGGTCCACCAGGATCAGTTCGCGGGCGTCGAGGCGGGCGCGCAGGTCGCCCGGCTCGATCACCAACGGCAAGCCAGAGAAGTCAGGCATGTGAGGTCTCCAGAGCACAAAGGGAGACGATTGTAGCGCAAGCACTAACAGAGGGCTTGTGATCAATGAGGGAGGGGGGGCGAGCAGGCTCGCCCCCCAGGGGTCATCCCAGGTTCGGCACCTTGGCGATCACCGGCAGGCCCAGGTAGCGGCGCACGTCCGAGTCGGACTTGAGGCTGTCGTCGAAGAACTCGATCACGAAGGCCAGGCCGATCCCGCCCAGCAAGCCACCGACCAGCACGCCAATCAACACCATCCACAGTTTCGGGCTGACCGGCTTGGTATTGACGGTTGCCCAGCTCACTACCGAGACGTTGCCGATCTGCGAGCTGGCCTGCTCGTTGAGGAAGCGGGTCTCCTCGAGTTTCTCCAGGTACAGCTTGCGGCTGTCGCGCAGTACCCCGAGTTTCTGCTCCAGTTCCTTGAACTGGGCTTCGACGTTGTTGATTTCGTTGAGCCGGGTGACATCCGCCGCCTCCTGCTCCTTGAGGGTGGCCAGGCCCTGGCGATAACCGGCCATGGCCGCCTCGCTTTTCATCAGGTCATCGCGCACGCGGGCGTTGAGCGGGTTGATCCCGCGCCGCGAGTTGGTGTCGCGCTGGCCGCGTTGTTCGGCGATCCCGCGTTCGACCACGGTGATTTGTTCACGCAGTGAGCTGACCTTCGGATCGCTCGGCGACAGCCGTGCGATGGTGTCGGCCTCCTGGCGCTTGAGGTCAGTCAGCTGCTTGTTCATCTCGCTCAGGGCGTAGCTGTTGGAGCCTTGCTGGCCGTCGAGTTCGGTCACCTGGGGCAAGCCGCTCAACTGACTGCGAAGAACACCGATCTGCTTGTCGGTCTGCTCGACCATCAAAGAGGTGGTATCGATGTTCTTGCGCGCGTCCTTGAGCTTTTCGATCTGCATGCTGCGTTGCAGGTCGACATCCATGATCTGCCGGTCATTGCGGAAGTGTTCCAGGGTGCCTTCGATGCCCTTGATCTGGCCGTCGAGCTCTTCCAGTTGGGTAGAGATAAAGCCGGTCTGCTCGCGCTGGTAAACCCTGACCCGTTCGGTGAGGTAGTGCTTGACCAGCTCGTTGACCCCCAATGCGGCGGCCTGCGGCGATTTGCTCTTGAGCGTGACCTCGATGATGTTGGAGCTCTTGACCGGTTCTGCACTCAGGTCATTCTGCAAGCGCGAGATGGCTTTGCTGCGCAGGTCGCGGTTGCCTGATTGCGGAAAGAAGAAGCTCTCGAGACCGGCGTAGGTCTGGGTAGCCATCTGCAGCCAGCCCTTGGGGGAATACCAGGGATGGTTGATGTCGATGCCGGGAAACAGCACTTGCGGTGTCAGCTTGTCGACCACTTGTTCGGACAGGCCTTCGCTGGTGATGATCTCGGCTTCGGAGTGCAGTTGTTCTTCGCGCACCACCGACATCATCGGCGTGCGGAACTGGCTGCTGCTCAGCACCGGCATGTAGATGTCTTCCTGGCCCAGGCGCACCAGCAGGCGGGCGGTGGCGTCGTAGGTTGCCGGGTACACCTTGAGCCCGACAAACCCACCGATCAACACCGCCAGGAAGAAGCAGATCGCGACATAACGCCGCTTGAAGAGAATATTAAGAACGTCGCGGATACTCATGTTCATCCCCTCTTATTGGGCGTATTGGCGATACACGGCGGCGGCGGGCCGCTCGGTACCGTCCGCACGAATCAGGCCGAAATTCCCCAGGCCATCGGGGGACTCGTAATCCTCCAGTGAAAACCAGTAGACCCGCTCGACATCGGCCGGCAGGTCACCGCGCAAGCCCTTGCCGAAACTTTTGCCGCTCAGGTGCTGGTTGATGTAGTCCAGGGTGGCCTTGGTCTTGGCGCTCTGCTGGGCTTCGGTCACGCCCAGGGGTGGCGCGGCGACCACATAGCCCAGCTCAGTGATCCAGATCGGCTTGCTCGACTGGCGCAGGTGCATGAACAGTTGCAGGTTGAAGAGTTTGCCCAGGTAGGTGTTGTCTTCCTTGCTGCCGACAAACCCCATCTTGGCCAGGCTGCTTTCGTCGGCGTCCATGTCCTGGGGCGCGTTGATGCCGCTGGCGTCCTTGTTGAACAGGTACGGGTGCACCGCCAGGATGTCGAAGTACTCGCCGTAGGAGGGGTCGATATCCCAGAGCATCCACAGGTAGGTGATGTCATTGCGTGAGATACCGGCGTGTACCAGTTTGATGCTCGGCCGTTGTTCCGCCACCGCGTGACTCACGGCCTTCATCATCTTGACGAAGTCCTTGGGCTTGGGCGACGGCCCCCAGAATTGCGGGGTGTTGGGTTCGTTCCAGATTTGCCAGTAGGTGATGCCGGCCTTGGTAGCGGGGCCGTAGCGTTCGATACAGGCTTTGATGAACGCGGCAAAGTTGTCGTAGTAGTCGCTCGAAGGCGCCAGCTCGTAGGTGCCACTGGATTTGAAGGCGAGCATTGGCAGGGCCCAGTTCGGCGCGTAGTGGACGATCGGCAACAGCTCGATATCCTGCTCGGCGGCGGCCTTGACCAGGTTGTCCATCGGGGTCCAGTCGTAGACGCCTTTCTGGCCTTCCACCAGGCGCCACTCCCAGTCGATACGTACCTGCTTGACGCCCAGCGAACGGGCCAGGGCAAAGCGTGCGACCAGCTCTTCGTAGCCGCCACCGCCCCACTTGGCGTTGATCCCGTATTTCATCTCGGCCTGCGCCACGGGCACCAGCAAACAGGCGAGCAACCCCAGCAGCAGGCTGCTCCAGAGCCTCACGCGTGGATTAGAAGGTGCCATCCGAACTGTCCCCGCTGTTGTAGTTGCGGTTGACCGAGAAGCCGAAGTTGATGCCTTTGAACAGCAGCAGGTCGGTGATGTATTGCGTCACCCACAGGTTGGCGTTGGCAATCGGCGAGCGCGGGACATAGATCACGTCGTAGGGTTGCAAAGCCACGGCCATGTCGTTCTTGCCCAGTTCGATGGCCTCGTCGCTCAGGTCCAGGTGGTAGCTCTTGGGCTCGCCATTTTCCTGCTTGCGGATCAGCACCACGGATTCCGGGTGCGCGGTGTAACGCAGGCCTCCGGCGCGGTAGATCGCCTGCATCACCGTGATGCCACCCTCCATGGGGATGACCTGGGGCTTGGCCACTTCGCCGCCGATGTACGCGCGAAAGCCCTTGAAGGACTTGACCATCACCGACACGCTCGAATCACTGAGCTTGCCCGTGTAGGCCTTGCTGATGGCCGCGCTCAGTTCGTCGGGCGTCAACCCGGCGGCCTTGATGTCCGAGACCCGCTGCATACTGATGAAGCCATCGGGCCGCACCGGGATCGCCTCGTCGTAGTCCTTGGCGGTGTAGAACTTGATGTCCAGGTCATCACCGGGACGGATCAGGTATTTTCCGCCGGGCACCACCCCATCCTTGCCTAGCAGCGGCAAAGTCTGCGACCCAGCCATCTGTTCGGTCTTGATCGTTGTACAACCACTCAGCAGGCCCCCCATCAGTACAGCGGTTAGCAGAAACTTCGCGCTCGCCCCACACCAGTCCATGATCGCCATGTCCGTTCTTATCCCCAGGTGAAATTCATGTTTTTCTTGGCCACGGTTACAACCAGCGATACAACCACTCCGGAATAAAGTTGAGGGTGCGATTGAGCACCACGCCCAGCACGTTGCCGCCGCTGTCCTCGAGGCGGTCGCATACGTACTTGGCGGCATGGCGTCGGCTCTTGTTGGCCTGTGCGACCAGCACAATCGAATTCATGTGGCGAGCGGCAACGATCGACACGGGGGCGAAGGTCGGCGACGGCATGTCCCAGAGCACCAGGTCAAAATGCTCGCGCAGGCGCTCGGCCAGTTTCGCCGGCGATTCACCGCCGTGGCCCAGCAGCTTCAGGCAACTGTTGACCGACAGGCTGATGCGTACCACCGAATGGTTCGGCACCCGCAGGCGCTTGAGGTCGCCGGCGAGCATTTCGGTGTCGTCGACATTGGCGCTGACTTCGATCACCAGCACGCTGCCGAAGGCGGCCGCCAGGTGGCTGGCGGCCTGCTGCGCGACAAAGGTGGTGCCGACCTTGCGCGCCACACCGATGAACATCAGTTGCGTGAGTGCCTCGTCAGTGGCGTCGCGCAGGACCCTGGCCATGATTTCCTGCATCGGAAACCTCAGTCTTGCCTCGTCTACACCCGCAGAGGGCACGATGGGATGACTGATTGCATTCATGATTGATTCTTCCTTAGTTGCTTATGCAATGGCTCGGGTGATTCGTTTGCCAATCTCGATGACCGGCTTTTCCAGCAACACATGCACGGCATACCCCACCCCAATCGTAGTCAGGCCCGCCAGGATCACCACTCCGACCGCGCCGAAGGGGGTCACGCTGACCACCTTGAACAACCGGCCAAAACTGGCGAGCACGAACGGGTGTGTCAGGTAGATCGCGTAGGAGGCATCGCCGATCTGCACCATCCAGTCCCGGCGCGTGGGCACGTGGCCTTTGGTGCGGCTTTGCCATTCCAGGGTCAGCCCGGCCAACATGAAGGCGCCATAGGACAGGCCAAAGCTCAGGACTCGGATCGGTTGTTCGCGGTTGAGTTGTCCCGAGTCGGCGAAGATCGACGCCAGCAATAGCAGGACGCAGCCCGCCACGAAGGGCGGCCAGAAGCCCCAGGCCCGGGCCCGCTGATAGATCTTGAAGACCCCGACCCCGATGGTGAATTGGATGATGAACAGCGAAAACAGGTGGTAGTCCCAGAAGTCGATCCCGCCATGGACCCGCAGTGCCCATTTGACCAGGGCCAGCACCGAGAGGGTCAGCATCACCCACGGCAAGGCGTTGATCGTGCTGAAACGCATGACCAGGAAGACGATGGTGTAGAACACGATTTCATGTTCCAGCGTCCAGCCCACGAACAGGATCGGCAGGCCGGCTTGCGGCAGCATCAGCATCGACTTCAGCGCGCTGACCCAGTCGTGACTGCCCGAGCCCATGGTCATGCTCGGGCTGTACAGCCACATCAGCACCACCAGCCCGGTAAACAGCACGTACAGCGGCACGATGCGAAAGACCCGGCTCAGGACCCAGCGCTTGGGCTGGAACGCACTGCCTGCCGAGACGTAGGTCATGATGAAACCGCTGATCACGAAGAACAGGTCGGGGGCCGAATACCCCACGCGCATGGCGTAGGTGCTGTGAAAGTCGGCCATCACCGGCAGCTTGCGGCCGATGTCTTCGACGTGCACCACCAACACCATCAGCACCGCCAGCCCACGCAGGCGCTGGACGCTGAGCAGCTCACCCTTGGCCACGGCCCAGGGCGCAATCGCCTTGCTGTAGAACCCGGCAAACTGGCGCAATACGGTCATACCCGCGCACTCCCGTAGATCAGTCCCAGGGGTGGATGGGCCGGTAAGTTGTGGGTGCACTGCTCATACAACGCGCGCAAGGCGCGGATGTGACCGTCGCGGCTGTGGTTGGCCTTGACCCACTCACGGGCGGCTCGCCCGAGCACCGCCAGGCGTTCGGGTTCGTCCAGGGCGCGCTGCAGGCCGGCGGCGAGGCCCTTGACACTGACATCGGTGACCAGCAGGCCGGTGTGGCCATCGCGCACGTAGTCGGCAATGCCGCCGACCGCGAACGCCAGTACCGGCGTCTCGAAGGCCATCGCTTCAATCCCCACCAAGGGACCGGGGTCGTCCCACACCGAAGGCAATACGAACAGGTCGGCGCCCTGGTAGTGCCCGGCCAGTTCTTCGGAGGCCAGCCAGTCGATGAAGGTAATGCGCGAGCTCAGTTGCAGTTTTTCCGCCAGACCACGGGCCGAAGCCAGGCGCGGGCCGCTGCTGATGGCGACCAGGCGCCAGTCACCCTGGATCTCGGCCAGGGCCTTGACCAACACCTCCAGGCCCTTGCCCTTGACGGCCTGGCCGGCAAACAGCAACTGCAGGGGACGTCCTTGCAGGGCAGGTTTGCCAACGGCCTGCGGCTGCTGGGCCTGTTGGTCGAACCGGCTGAAGTAAGGCACCACATGGATCCGCTGCTCGCTGAAGCCATTGATCCGCAGTACCCGGCCCATATGCTGGCTGCCAACCACGGCCCCGCGAAAGCGCTGGTACATCCCGCGTTCGTTGAGTTTGCCCGCCAGGTCCATCAGTCGTGGCATACGGCCACCGGCTTTCGGCGGACCGATCAGGCAACCATTCAAGGCGCAGGACCAGTCCAGCGGGCGCTGGCAACGATCTCCCGGAAAACGTCGACGGCCGCGGCGCAGGCACATCGACGTGTAGTCATGGAATGAGCGCATCAGCGCCAGGCCGCTGTTGGTCAATGCCGCCAGCAGGTCGCTGTCGCTGCACAGGTGCACGTGCACCAGGTCCGGCTCCCAGGCCTGGATGCGCTCCAGGGCCTGGCCGGGCGAATCGGCATCCCCCAGGCCGAGCAATTGCACCCCGGTGCAATCCAGGTGCGCCGGGACCTGTTGCCCCTGGTGCGCCACCAGGGTCCGGTCGCCCTGGGCGTTCAGTGCCCGGGCCAGGTCCAGCACGTAGTTGGGCAGGCCACCGATGCCCAGTTCCTCGACCAGCAGCATGATCTTCATCCAGCAACCTCTTGAGTCTTGACGCCGGTCAGCCCCAGGGCGCGGGCGGTACTGTCGGTCAGCCCCAGGCTCAGCAGCAGCACCAGGGTGAAGTGCATGTTTTGCAGCAGCAGCATGTCGACCATGGCAAACACGCAGTACGCGGTCAGGGTGCCCACCGCGGCCAGGGTGAAGGTGTCGCCGGGGTCGCCAACGCTGCGCTTCCAGCGCCGGATCAATTGCCGGAAGACCATGACAATGAAGGCCAGGTAGCTGAGCAGCCCCAGGGCGCCGGTGTCGGCGAGCAGCTCCAGGTAGGTGTTGTGGGCATGCGTCGACTGGTAGCCGAGTTCGACGTTGAGGGTTACGCCGCGGGCGTAGAACTCATCGCGGAAATTGCCCAGCCCGACCCCGATCAACGGGTTGTCGAACCACACGTCACGCACCACGCCCCAGATGGTCAGGCGGTCAATCACCGCATCCGGGCGGCCCGGCACCAGGCCGCTGAGGGTGCCGTCCCAACTGGGCCACAGACCCAGGCCGATGGGGGCGATCACGGCCACCGCGATCAACCCCAGCACCAGGAATTTCCACAGCTGCGGGCGCAGCATCAGGCAGATCGCCAACAGGCACGCCAGCCCCCCGAGCAGCCCGCCTCGGGATTGGGCGGCCATCATCCCGGCGATGCTGATGACGATCCCCAGGCCCGCCAGGACCCTCAGGCCACCGCTGCGCGAGTTCAGCAGATGCGCCAGGGAGATGCTGAGCAGCATCACCAGGTACATGGCCAGGCCCTGCGCCCCACCAAAGGAACTGCCCGCCCGGCCGGAGATATCGAAGGTGTGGTGGATCGCCGGTTCGTCACCGCTGGGGCCAGGCACCGGGATGCCCAGCATGCCGGTGAGCGTGTGGCCGTGGGTGGCATACTCCACCAGGCCATCGATGGCAAAGAAGACCGGAGTGCAGATCAGGGTGATCGCGGCGAAACGCCAGAAGTCCTGATCCGGGCGAAATACCATCAACAGCACCGGCAACAGTACGAACCATTCGACGACCCGCAATGACTGCTTGATGCTGGCGCCGGGGGCGATGGAGCCCAGTTGTGCGAGGAACACCGCGATCAGGAAGGGCGTGATGGCGAGGATCAGGAACGGTACGCGCATCCGCCCCAGGTGCGGCGCTTGCGGGCGTTGCAGCATGAACAGCCAGAGCAGCGCCCAGAGCACGACAAGCGCATCGGCGGCGTTCAGTGGAATGCCACCGACGGTCTTCTGGATCGGGATGGCCAGGCTGATCACAAAACCCAGGAATAACCATTGCGGCCGGCGGGCCAGCAGCAGGACGCCGCCGAAGGCCAACGACAAGGCCATGCCCGCCAGGGGCATGTAGACCGTGGTGAACGCCACCACCAACCCCAGAACCCCGGCCAGCACCACGCCCCGGCGCTGAGTCCGGTCATCGAGGGGCTCGTAGGGTGAGGGCTCAAACGCCATGGTCAACCACCTCGATGCGCAGGGGGTTGATCGACATCACCCGGGCATTGGCCCGCAGCAATGCCCGGGCTTCCTCGCGCCGCGCCGGCTGCAGGACGGCGGCCAGCAGGGTCTTGGCACTGGCGGCCAGCATCACCAGGTCGGTCAGCAGTTTGAGCAGCAGCACTTCGGCCAGGCTGCGGTGCTTGCGGTACAGCCGATAGCGGCTGCGGCGCAGCTCATAGCGCATGCGCAGTGCGGTTTCACTCGGCGCCTGGCGGCGCTGGCCAGCGGGTGCGCGTCCGGAGGAACTGCCGCCGTGGTGCAGAATCCGCGCGTCGGGCACCAGCAGCAACTCCCAGCCGGCGTTGCGGGCCCGCACGCACCAGTCGACGTCTTCGTCGTACATGAAAAAACCTTCGTCAAACAGCCCGACGCTGTGCAGCAACTCGCCGCGGATCAGCATGCAGGCGCCATGCAGGCGCTCAAGGCTGATGGGGGCCGACTGGCCGTTGGCCGGGAACTGCGGGCCGGTCAGCATGCGCTTGACCATCTGCGTCAGGCTGGGGAAACGGCAGGGGAAATCCTGGTCGGCGCCATCGCTGGCATTGACGACTCGGCCACTGACCGCGCCCACCTGCGGTTGCAGTTCGAGGACTTCGATCAGCCGGTCGAGGGTGCCGGCCTCGACCTGGGCATCACTGTTGAGCAGCAGCACGTAGTCGCTGCGCAAGCCGCGCAGGATCAGGTTGTTGCCGCCGCCAAAACCCAGGTTGTCCGGCGAGGCGATCAGTTGAATGTCCGGGCACTGCTGGGCGATGACCGACACGCTGTCATCGCCCGAAGCGTTATCGACCACGGCAATGGCCAGCGTTGCCCGACTGGGCGGGAAATGCTTGAGCGATGCCACGCACTCGACCACCAGTTGCGGTGTGCGGTAATTGACGATGGAAACCGTGAGCGTCTTCATCACGCATCCCCCTGGAGCAATCGACTCTCATCATGCAGACGGGCGCCGAGGGCTTGGCAATGCTGCCTGAGCGCCGTGGCAGTCAGGCCCGGGATGCCATAGGTGGCCCGGGCGGCGGAGATATCCAGGCGGAACCCGTCGAATTCGCGCAGGTTGGTCACCAGCAACTCACCGCCGCCAAAACCTTCGATTAACCACTGGGCAATACGCCCGGTGGGCGTGCCGATGCCTGAGCCAAGATTGAAGATGCCTGGCTGCGGGTCTTGGGCGATTCGTGCCAGCCAACTGGCGAGGACTTCCACGGGGAGGAAATCGCGTTCGACGAAGGGGCTCATGTCCAGCACGATGCGCTGCTGGCCAAGCAGGCTGCGCAAGGCGATGGCGAAGAAGTTGCGCCGGCTTTCCTCAAGTTCGTAGCCGAAGATATTGCTCATGCGCACGATGGTCAGGCGCTCGCCGAGCATCTGCGTGATCGCCCGTTCGGTGATCAGTTTGCCGATCCCGTAGGTCGCCACGGGCTGGGGTTCCTGGGATTCGTGCAAGGCCTGGTCATTGATTGCGGGGCCGTACACCAGGCGTGAACTGGCCATGATGTAGCGCACCTGCGGCAGCGGTTCGATGCGCCGGGCCAGGGCCAGTTCGAAGTCCAGGGCGTGTTCGTAGCCGTTGCGCAGGGCCGGGTTGTACGCCAGGTTCAGCACCTGGCTGACACCGTCGAGCCAGGTGTCGCTTGCGAGGGCTTCGCGGTGGCCGATAAAACCCCAGCCAGCCGTCTGCTCGCACTGGCGCAAGGCCTGGGCGATCAGGCTGGTATCCCCGACGACGACAATGCTCATGGCTGGTTCCAGAACATTGAATGCATGCTCATCCGCCGGCGCCATGCCAGCGGTACCCGTTGGTAACGCTCACCGAGCCAGTAGCCCAGGTACTTGCCCGCCGTGCGCAGCAGGATGGAAAAAACTGCCAGGGGCTGGCCGCGCTTGAGTGCAGCCTGGATCTCGACCTTGACGAACCGCAGGCCTTCGCCGGACGTCGACAGGCGCGCCTTGCTCAGTTCGCTGTCCATGGCAATCAGGGTGCCGATGTCGAAGTAGCGCTTGAATTCCTGGCTGATGCTGTAGTCGTGGCTGTGCACGGCCTGGGCCGCGGGTTCGTAGACCCGGGCATAACCCTTGCCGAGCAGGCGGATGGCTGCGGCCATGTCTTCGCCCAGGGGCAACTGTGTGGGGAATCCGCCGACGGCCTCCAGTGCGTCGCGACGATAGGCGGCAAAGGAGTTGGAGCAGAACACCGCCTTGATTCCGATACGCGCGATGTCTGCCTGGGTCGTGCGCTCATGGCGATCGGGGTAATTGAACTCGCGAGCAAAACGTTCGGTGTCGGTGGCCTCCCGGCGCGGTAGCTGCTGGCCGTAGACCAGGGCCACCTGTGGGTCGGCAAAGGGCTTGAGCAAGCGTTGCAGCCAATCATCGCCCTGGGGGCAGGCATCTTGAGTGAGGTACACCAGGAACTCACTGCCGGCGCACAACTGCAGCGCCAGGTTGCGGGTCTTGCCGTGGCCGAACTCACTGCGCTGGATGGTCACCAGGCGATGCCCGGCGGTCTCGATCATCTGCGGCGTCAGGTCGGTGGACGCGGAGTCGATGAACACCACCTCCCGAGGCGCCTGTTTCAGGGCGGCGAGGGCCGGCAGCAGGGCCTTGAGGTGCTCCTGGGCATTGAGGGTCAGCACGATGATGCTGCTGCGCATTCCCAGATTGGCTTCCTCGTTCGGGCTGGCGACGGGCATCGATTCAAAATGCATTCTTGCCTCCCAACCCACCAAAGATGGTCTTGATCACGATCCACAAGTCCAGCTCTGGCGACCAGTTCTGGATGTACTGCACGTCAAAGATGAAGCGCTCGGTCAGTGACTCTTCAGTGAAGGTATTGCCCCGTGAGCCATTGACCTGGGCCCAGCCGGTAATGCCTGGGCGCACCTTGTAGCGCTCGACGAAGTCCACCACCACGTTCTCGTAGGTGCGGTCGCCGGCCTTGACGCCCGGCGGGTGAGGGCGTGGACCGATCACCGACATATCCCCCAGCAGCACATTGATGAACTGTGGGAACTCATCGAGGCTGGTGCGCCGGATGAAGTTGCCGATCCGGGTCACGCGGGCATCCTGGCGCTGGTTCAGGCAGATTTCGCCGGGCGTGGGGTCGAACCGCATGCTGCGAAATTTGTAGATCTGGAATAGACGGTTGCGCAGGCCGTAGCGGCCTTGGGTGAACAGCGCCGGCCCAGGCGACTCCAGGCGGATCAGGGCGCCCAGCACCAGGCCAATGGGCAGGAACAGCAACAGCACGACCGCCGAGAAGCTGATGTCGAACACCCGCTTGATCAGCCGTCCTTCGATAGGCAAGGGGTTCATGCCCAGCAGCAACATGTTGCCGGGTCCGCTGTGCGGGCGGCTGAGGAAGGGATGGCCGAGCACCGGCTCCTCGGGGGCGAGGTAGACATTGCCCATCTGCCCGCGCAGGCGGGTGGCCAGCGAGCTGACCCGGTCGCCTGCCTGGTTGGGCAGGGCGATGATCACTCCGTCGATGTCCGGTGGCAGTTGGTCCAGCTGCGCGGTCCCCCCGGCGAGCAGGGGGAACGGCAGGGTGGAGGTATCAATGCGCGAGCTGCGGTCGTCGATGAAACCGATCACCACGATTTCCGGTTCCCGGGCGGTCAGGTAGCGCGCAATCGCCACGCCTTGCTCGCCTGCGCCGACGATGACCAGGCGCAGCTTGCGGTCCCAGGAGCGGGTGTAGCGCGACACGTACTGACCGGCTACTTGCGCAAAAAGCACCAGCATGATGAACAGCGCGAGGTAGGACCAGGGAGCCAGCATCGGCATCTGGCCGATCTCCATGAATACCAGCACCAGCAGGGTCACCAGTGCGCCGTTGAGCACCGAGCTGACCCAGCGCAGGGCTTTGCGGTCCTGGCGCGAAAAGCCTTTGTAGACCCGCACGGGCATCACCGCCGAGGCACAGACCACCACGAAACCGACCGTCCAGGCATCGGCCCACCAGCGATCCGTGAGCCACCAGTAGTGGACGTTGAGCAGCACGGTCGCGAGCAATCCTCCCAGCACCCGGCCCAGCCGAGTCAGGAGGATTTCCAGGCCAGCCAAGGCCGGGGCATCAAAACGGCGGGCCCTTTTTTTAGCACGCGTACCCTGCACCTGTGCGTCCGGGGCGGCGCCCGGGAGCGTTTCGCTAACTGACATGGAATATCCTCGCCTCAACTGCGCAAGTGACAACAACTCTGAGTCAGGAACTAAGGCCTTTGGAGAGCCCGTTGGAGACTTCCTGTACCGGCAGCAGGCCGGCGACTTCGACCTCGACCGTAGCGGTCGCGGGCAACTCGCCAAACAACTCCGGGTAGCGCGCGAAGTTGTCGCGGTACCAGTCGACTAACATGCTGATGTCGTCGCTCAGGTTGTTTTTGGGCTTCCAGCCCATGTGCATGAGCTTGTCCCAGGACACTGAGTAACGCCCGTCGTTGAACGGCCGGTCGGGGATATAGGTAATGACTTCGCGCGAGGGTTTGTCGAAGGCCTTGCTGATAAGTTCGGCCACTTGCAGGTTGGTATATTCCTCGGTGGTGCCGATATTGTAGACCTCGCCGACTTCACCTTTTTCAGCCACGAACACCACCGCTTCGGCGAAGTCTTGTGCACTGAGGTAGTGCCGGCGATTGGTGCCATTACCATGCAGGGTCAGTTTGCGTCCGGTCAGCATGTGGCAGATAAAACGCGGGATGATCTTTTCCGGAAACTGGCGGATGCCATAGAGGTTGTTGGCCCGGATGATCACGATGGGTTCGTGGTAGGACTGCAGGTAACCCTGCAGGATCATCTCGGCCGCGGCCTTGGAGGATGAGTAGGGGTTGGTGGGGCGCAAGACCTCGTTTTCACTGGCCGCGCCTTCCATGACCTGCCCGTAGACCTCGTCGGTGCTGACATGGACGATCTTCCTGACCTTCTCCTGGCGGCAGGCTTCCATCAACGCATGGGTGCCCAGCACATTGGTCCGGGTGAACTCCAGGGAGTTGCCGAAAGAGTTATCCACATGGCTTTCGGCTGCGGCATGGATCACCAGGTCAGCGTCCTTGACCACCCGGCGGCACATATCCAGGTCGGCAACATCGCCGACCAGCAACTGCACGCGATTGGGAAACAAGTGATGGGAAATGTTGCGAACATCGCCGGCGTAAGTCATCTTATCGAAGACCACAACTTTGGCGTCAGAGAAATGCCGGCAAACTTCGTCGACAATATGCGAGCCCGCAAAGCCGGCGCCGCCAGTTACTACTATCTTGCGCATGACGTTAACTCCTTGGCCAAAAACCTGAGTCTGATAAAACGTCCAATCCATTCGCCGACCCCTACTGCGCGGATCAAGGGTCCATAAGTGTTTTTTGTTACAGATAGCTCCAACGACAACAGCGAACTTGTGGCGTTTTGATACTTAATAGCCATTAGGCGAAGTTTGACTTTAGTCACTCACCTGTATTTCACCAGTGCAGCGGTTAGTTTTTTTTGCCATTACTTGGAACATAATCGCTAGCATCAAAAGGCCAGCAACATTTGCGCCACAATAGAACTGGGCCAGCAGCTCAAGCGACAACCGGTCGTGCCAGATCAAGGCCAGTACCAGCAGCACTGTCAGGTTGGTGCCGTGGTAGAACAGGTTGCTCACCGGCGCCCGCAAGGCCAGGAGCCCGAGCTGTATCGGTGCGGCGGCTGCCACGGCCAGCAGGCCGAAGGCCAGGTACACCAGCGCCGGCCCGCCTTTGCTGAAATCGGGTCCGTACAGCACGCCCAGTAACGGCTCCCCAGCCAGCCACGCCAGCAGCACGAACCCCAGGGCCGGCAGCAGGAATGGCAACGCCCGCAGCAGCATATAGCGGAGCAAACGGGCCGGGCCTGCCTCTTGATAGTGCGCAATGAAGCGTGGGCGGAAATGATTGGTCAGGGCGATCAGCAACGGATTGATCAGGTTGGTGACCGCGATGCACGCCGCATACAGGCCGGCCATCGCCTGGCCGCCCCCCAGCAGCGCTAGCCAGGGGTACAGTTGCACGCTGGCGACATGGCACAACCCGCCGGCCACCAGCCAGCCGCCATAGCCGAGGAAGGCACGCCATTGAGTCGCCAGTTGCCTGATGGGCGGCCAGAAGAATGACGCCTGGGCCTGCGGCAGGTTCAGCGCAAAGGACAGGGCGCAAACCCCGGCGATGGCAAAGAACACTGTTTCAGCGCTGAGCCATCCACCCCAGGCTAAGACCCCGAGGGCGAGCAACTGGCCGATGGCACTGGTCAGGTCGAGGATCAGGGCTTGCCTGGAGCGGTTGATCACGTAGAAATGCCGCCGCAGAAATTCGCGCATCACCAGGCCCATCACCGCCAGGGGCAGGGCAGGCCAGAGCTCGCTGGGCAAGCCCGCCCCGAATTGGTGCAGCAGGGTCAAGACCAACGCCACCACCAGGCCGAGTCCGGCGCTGCCCCACAAGGCGCTGCTGAACAGGGCGTGCGGCTCCCCTTCGCCGCTGGCGCGCAGATAGGTGTAGGGCGTCGCGATCAGCGTGTCGCCCAACGAGATGATCAGGAAGCAGAAGCTCAAGCCCAGGGCGTAGGCGCCCAGGGCTTCTTGCGAGACGCAGCGACCCAGCACCAGGCCTGTGAGGAAGCTGGTCAGGCTCTGCGCCGCCTGGCCGCCGATCACCCAGAAAACGCCATATCCACGACGACTCAGTCGTGTCCAAGAATGACTGCCAGACATAATTGCTGTCCTTGGAGATGGACTGTTGACGTATCACTCCCCGTCGTTGCTCGGGGGAGGGGCTGCGCAGGATGATCGCTAGTGAGTAAGGATTAGTATCACTTCGCCAGATTGGCAAATCCGTCGACGGAAAAAGCGGATGAGCGAGGGATCAACGCGCGCTATAGGTATTGAGAGCCTTTTCGATGCACTGCGCGGTTTTGCCGAACGCCTGGACGCTGATGTCGGCAAACGCGCCGCCACCCTGGTCGGCGACCAGCAGCATGATCACTTTGCCTTTGTTGGTCAGCGAGCGCAGCAGCAAGTGCTCGCCGTCGAACAGCGAGCGCAGGCTGTCCGGCAAGTGGGCGCAAAACTGCGCATGGTTGGCAGGTGTCAGGCGTAATTGTGCCGGTTGCGCCAGCAAGCGCTGCAGCACGCTGCTCTGGCCGACCGCCAGTTGCAGGGTGGCGCTGTCCTTGGGCAAGCCCCAAGTCTGGTGGACGCGCAGGTTGCTCTGGGTGCGGTCGGCCATCAGCAGCATGACCCGGCGCATGCCGCAGGCCGCCAAGGCATCCCGGGCGCAGGTGGTCAGGTGCAGGGCGTTGCTGAAGGGGCTCGGCTCGGCCAGCAGTTGGGCACAGTGTTTGCGCCAGCGCTGCAGGTCCTCGGCCGAGGGCGCGGCGGGAGCCTGTTCGCCGCGGCCCTGGGCATCTTCCCAGGGCCACAGCAGCGCCTCGGCCGGGTGCCAGAGGTCGGGCTGGCCGTGGTTGCGCGCGCTTTGCGCGGCCTGTTGGTGCTGTTGCTGCTGCACCTCATCCATCGGCATTTGCAGGTAGAGGCTGGTCAGGTACTGCCAGCGCCGGGTGTGCGGGCCGACCCAGGATTGCTGGGCCGACAGCGCCAGGCCGTTGGCCAGCAGCACGCTGTTGGCGGGCTGGTTGAGCCAGCGGCGCAAGGTCGGATCGTCATCCAGGCGGTTTTGCTGGCGCAGTGGATGGTCGGCGTCACGGGCAATGTGCAGCACCTGCACCAGCTCGCGTTGCTCGGTGAGCAGCAGGCGATAGCCCTGGGCGACCCAGAAGGGCAAGCGCCAGAGCTCCACCAGCACCTGGCAGAGTTCCAGCAGGCGTACCCCGAACAGCTGTTTTTCGACCTTGTGCGCTGCCTCGCCCTGGTGGATCACCCGGCGCTCCCACTCCTGCAGCAACTGTGGGTGACTCAGGGCCAGCGGCCACAGGGGGGCCAGAAACAACAGGCTGCCCCAGTGGATGTCCTGCCACAGGCGCGCCAGGCGGCTGGCAAAAAAACCGTTGGCCTGTTGCGAGGCGTGCTGGCTGATCAGTTGCAGCTTGCGCAGTGCCGGCGGGATATCGCGCTCGGGCATGGCGGGCAGGCGTGCCAGGAGTTCGGCGGTGCGTTTGAGGCCCAGGCGAGTGAGCGCCACTTCCAGGTTTTCACAAGGTTCGCTGAGGCTGCCGTGGGCATGGCGATTGGCCTCGCGGATCACGCTCAGGGCCAGGGCTGGACTGCCCTGAATCAAGTCGGCGATATCGCGCAGGGAGCTGCGACTGCTGTTGATGGCTTTGCACACGCGGTCATGGCTGGCCTGCGGTACGGGCAAGACCACAGCGTCGAGACGCTGGACCCAGTCCTGCAGGGTGGAGGGGCTTGCCGGTGGGACGTTCGTTTCATTAACCATGGTCGGGCGCGATCATCGTTGACTTCAAACACGCCCGGGGCGGGGCAAATTGGCTTTTCGCCATAACTGGCTATAGTCTGGCGCAGTTTTGCCGATAAGTAGAAGAAGAGATTGTTTAACTTCCGAATATGACCTTGAACCCGACTTAAGTAAGTACCTTCTACCTATGGCTAAAATTATCGGCATCATCGTCGTATTCGCGAGCGTGCTCGGCGGATACGTGCTTTCCCATGGCAAGATTGCCGCCCTGATCCAGCCCTTCGAGGTGTTGATCATCGGCGGCGCAGCCCTGGGTGCATTCCTCCAGGCCAACCCCGGCTACATGACCATGCACGTGCTCAAGAAGTCCCTGAGCATGTTCAGCACACGCTTCACCCACGCTTTCTATCTGGAGGTGCTGGGCCTGATCTACGAGATCCTCAACAAGAGCCGCCGCGAAGGCATGATGGCGATTGAAGGGGATATCGAGGACGCCGCCGCCAGCCCGATTTTTGCCAAGTACCCGACGGTGCTCAAGGACGAGCGCATGACTGCGTTTATCTGCGACTACTTGCGCATCATGTCGTCCGGCAACATGGCGCCCCATGAGCTCGAAGGCCTGTTCGACATGGAGCTGTACAGTCTCAAGGAAGACCTGGAACACCCCTCCCATGCAGTCAACGGCATTGCCGATGCGATGCCCGGTTTTGGTATCGTCGCGGCGGTACTGGGGATCGTGGTCACCATGGCCTCGCTGGGTGAGGGCGACCAGAAGTCCATCGGCCTGCACGTCGGTGCGGCACTGGTGGGGACCTTCTTCGGTATTCTCGCCGCCTACGGTTTTTTTGGTCCGCTGGCCCATTCCCTGGCCCACGACGCCAAGGAAGAGCTGAACGTCTACGAAGCCATCAAGGCCTCGCTGGTGGCCTCGGCTTCCGGCATGCCGCCGTCGCTGGCGGTGGAATTCGGGCGCAAGGTGCTGTACCCGGCGCACCGTCCTAGCTTCGCCGAGCTGGAACAAGCAGTTCGCGGTCGCTGAGTCATGGAAAACAATCAGCCGATAATCATCAAGCGCGTCAAGCGCATCGCGGCCGGGCATCACGGGGGTGCCTGGAAAATCGCGTTCGCTGACTTCGCGACGGCGATGATGGCGTTTTTCCTGGTGCTGTGGCTGCTGTCCACGGCCACGCCGGAGCAGAAGATCGCCATTGCCGGCTACTTCAAGGACCCGATCGGCTTCACCGAGAGCGGTACGCCCTACGTCATTGACCTCGGCGGTTCGCCGGAGCTGGCGCCGGACAAGACCCTCAACCCTGAGGCCAAATTCCAGCCGCAGCCGGACAAGGTGACGGTCGATACCGAGCAGGCCGAAGGCGTGGCCGAACAGGTCGAGCAGGAACGCCTCGAGTTGCTGCTGCAGGAGTTGCAGAACAAGGTCGAGGAAAACCCGCAACTGCAGAAATTCAAGGACCAGATCCTGTTCGAGATCACCCCGGATGGCTTGCGCATCCAGATCATCGATTCGGAAAACCGGCCGATGTTCGACTCCGGCAGTGCACGCCTCAAGCCGTACTTCGAAGACATCCTGCTGGCCATGGCGGACACCATCAAGGCGGTGCCCAACAAGATCAGCATCAGCGGCCACACCGATGCCAAGCCCTATGCCGGCAGCGGTGATTTCGGCAACTGGGAGCTGTCGTCCAACCGTGCCAACGCCGCGCGACGAGCGCTGGTGGCTGGCAGCTATCCGCAAACGCAGGTGGCGCGGGTGGTGGGCTACGCTTCGTCGGCCATGTTCGACCGCAAGAATCCGTTCAACCCGGTCAACCGCCGGATCGACATTGTGGTCCTGACCAAGAAGGCCCAGCGTGCCATCGAAGGTGAACAAGGCGCCGAGCCGGCGCCGGTGCCGACCCAGGGCCAAGGGGCCCCGGGCGAAGTGCCGGCAGTGCCAGTCGACCCGGATGCCTTGCCCGCAGACCAGCAACCGCTGCCAGCCCATGAGCTGCGCGAGCGCTTGAATCTGTTTGATGATCCGCTGCCCAAGCCATCTGAAGCCCCCAAGCAGTGATCCATAAAAAAGCCGACAGCGATGTCGGCTTTTTCATGCTCGCCGTTCGCTTCAAAAGCCGCGGCGGACCCTGGCCTTGAGTTCGGTATGGAAGCGATCTGCATTAGTCCGGTTGTTCGAGCGTAGCGACTCGTTGCTGACGATCGAGTCCAGCGTCATTGCGCGTCTGCTTGTCTGCTCGTCGCGGTAGGCGTCGATAAAGAAATCGAGGTCGGCAATCCTCGACAGTTTTGGCCACTTGTCGAGGTACTCGGGCAGTTCTCCGGCGCCGGTCTTGAATGAGCAGATTCGCCGGTCACTGATGGTCGCCTCGCCAATTTCGAAGGGTACCCACCAGGAGTGCGCGGTTTTGTCCGACACCACTGCGAGCAAATGGCTGCACTCGGTAATGTTGCGGGTAATCACCCCGGTGATGTCGTCGGTGGTTTGCGATTCAGGATCCAGTACATCCAGATAGGTTTTTATCCCAGCCTGGCTCAGCCGTTCGTTGATGGTCATGGCGATGGGGCGGTCGGTGTGGCGGTAGCTGATAAACACAGGCATCAGAAGTGTCCCTTGATCGCGAGTTCGCGGTAATAGGCGCCGAGTGCAGTGAGCCGGCAACCGGTGGCGTTGATGGCGGCGTAGTACATGTGCTCGGCGTCAACTGGCTCGACCAGGCTGTGGCGATTGCACTTTTGCAGTTGGGCGAAAATGTCGCCGTTTTCCGGATCGAAGGCGGCGTCGGTGGGTTCGAAGCTGGGGTCCAGAGGGAAGACAAAGCTTGGCTCGGTAAACCAGAGGGGCAGTTTTCGCAGTATGTCCTCGGCGATCAGTGGCGCGACTTCGCGCAAGGCAACGAATTGCGACACGTTGGTCTTGAAGACTGGACGCTGCTCCCACGCGCCCAGCGCGTTGTCGACAAACGAGTAGACGCTGCCGGGCGTGACTTTGCCCAGTACGTTGGCCGCGCCGCCATGCAATGCCTGCAGCAGCAGGCCGGTAAAAACGCCGTGGCCGGCCCTCTCCATCGCTGGCTGCTCTTTCTTGCACGCGGTGAGGATGGTCAAGCCCTCACCGATCATGCTGCTGCCGCCCCTTAAGCCGCGGACATCGGCGGCTGCGCCGGCTTCACAGCAATCGAGAATGATGATTTTGTTTTTGATCTGGGTGGCATTGCCGGCCCAGAGGAGAATGTCGCTGATGCGGATGCCGTCACCGCTGCCTTGGAAATCCTGGGGGATCAGCAACCCCTCATCAATGTTCGTATCAAATTGTCCGTGGCCGGCGAAGTACAACAGGGCGACATCACAATCCCCGGAGAACAACTCTTGAATGCTCTGCTTCAATAGCCGGCCGGTCAGGACTTCTTCGGCCGAGGTCATGATCTTGTTGCTGAAATTGGGTCGGCCGCTGGCATGGCGCTCCAGCAGGGATGCCATGGCCATGGCGTCGTTGTTGCAGCCGCTCAGTTGGGTGACGTGGCTGTAGTGGTTGATCCCGATGAACAATCCCTTGCGCATGGTTACACCGCCGTGTGCTGGCGGATCGCGTTGACAATGCTGTTGGTGTTCCACGCACATTCGGCGTGCGCCGCGTCACGCACCACCGTCGACGTGCGCTCGGCGGCGAAAGGCCTGATCGCGATGATCACCTTGCCAAGGCGTTTGGCAATCTCGATTTCCTTGTTGATCCACTTGCTGTACGTCGAATACACGCCCGCCATGATCAACACCGCAGAGCAGGGGCGGATCTTGTTTTCGATCGCCAGCTCCAGTTGCATGTCGTTCAAGGCGCCGACGATCGGATTCTGCGGCGGCACCGAGAAGTTCTTGAAGGAAAAGCTCGGGTGTGCGCTGAGCAACTCCACCAGCCGGTCGTGTTTGTCGGCGTGGTTCCACGAGTGGCTGATGAACAGATGATAGGTTTGCATGGGTTTCCCTCGGTATCGCCTGAATGCGAGAGAGACTGAATGTATGCACTTGAATGGGCGTCGCAAGACCGGCAGAGAGAAAGAGAATCGCCCTACAAGCAGGCGTGCGTGGGCCTTACAGAAAATTCCGATGTTTAAAAGGTGCAGGGATTTGTCGGGCGACATGAACCACCCGCCGCTCCATCAGTGCTGGAGCGGCGAGCGCGTCTGTTTAGTAGCTGGTTTCAGGCAGGCTGGCGATGATCGAACGGTAGCTGTTCATCCGCTGCTGCTGCACGCGGCCGTCTTCCAGGGCCTTGAGCAGGGCGCAGCCAGGTTCGCGGTCGTGTTTGCAGTCGCGAAAGCGGCAGGTGCCGATCAGGTCGTTGAACTCGATGAAGCCGGCTTCGACGTCGGCGCGGCTGACGTGGCCCAGGCCGAATTCACGAATGCCCGGGGAGTCGATCAGCTCACCGCCACCTGGGAAGTGGAACAACCGCGCGGTGGTGGTGGTGTGGGTGCCTTGGCCAGACAGCTCGGACAGCGGCCCGACGCGGGTTTCGACTTCCGGTAGCAGGCTGTTGACCAGCGACGACTTGCCGACGCCGGACTGGCCGACAAACACACTGATGCGTCCGTCCAGCTGCTGTTGCAGGGTTTCCATGCCATTGCCGTGGTGCGCCGAGACTTCCAGCACCGGGTAGCCGAGGGTGCGGTACACCGCCAGCAGGGCGTTGAGCGCCGGGGCGTTGTGCTCGTCGATCAGGTCGAATTTGTTGAGCAGCAACAGCGGGCGGATGCCGGCGTGTTCGGCAGCTACCAGGTAGCGGTCGATCAGGTTGGCATGGGGCTCGGGCAGCGGGGCGAAGACGATGACGATCATGTCGACGTTGGCCGCGACCGGCTTCAGTTGGCCGCGACTGTCCGGACGGCACAGCTCGGTGTTGCGCGGCAGTTGCGCGACGATCACGCCGATGCCCTGGTTGCCGGCACGCCAGACGACCTGGTCGCCGGTTACCAGTGCGGGCAGGTTGGCGCGCAAGTGGCAGCGGAACACCTGGCCGGCCAGTTCGCCTTCGCAAGCCTCGACCTCGACCTGGACGCCGAAGTGGGCGATGACCAGGCCGGTTTGCTCGGGACCAAGGTCGCCACCCTCCAGCGCTTGCACGGCGCTGGATTCGCGTTTGGCGGCGCGGGCAGCGCGCTCGCCTTGAATTTTTTCGATGCGCCAGTTTTGACGACGATTGAGTTGGCGTTTGGCCATGGGTGTTCCGTGTTGATAATGCAGCGATTAGGTAAAACGGCCGCGAGTTTAGCACGCCCAGGGGGTTGCCTAGGCTAAACTGCGCAACACTGCTTAGGAGCCGACACATGCAAAACCCACAGAATCTGATCTGGATCGATCTGGAAATGACCGGTCTGAACCCTGACACCGACGTCATCATCGAGATGGCGACGATTGTCACCGACAGCAATCTCAACACCCTGGCTGAAGGCCCGGTGATCGCGATTCACCACAGCGACGAGATCCTGGCTGGCATGGACGAGTGGAACACCCGTCAACACGGCGGTTCCGGGTTGACCCAGCGGGTGCGCGACAGCCGCATCAGCATGGCCGAAGCCGAAGCCCAGACGATCGCGTTTCTGGAACAGTGGGTACCCAAGGGCAAGTCGCCGATCTGCGGCAACAGCATCTGCCAGGACCGACGCTTCCTTTATACCCACATGAAATCCCTGGAAAGCTATTTCCACTACCGCAACCTCGACGTTTCGACTCTCAAAGAGTTGGCTGCCCGCTGGGCACCGGACGTGCGCGACAGCTTCAAGAAGGGCAGCACCCACCTGGCCCTGGACGACATCCGCGAATCCATCGCCGAGCTGCAGCACTACCGCCAGCATTTCATCAAGGCCTGACCCAGCAAAGCAGGCTGATCAGCATATGCCCTCTTCTGGTGCGGATCCGAAATGGCTAGACTGCGCGCCTTCCTGCAAGGACCGCCACCATGTTGCTGATGCTCTACCTGATTGCCATTACCGCTGAAGCCATGACTGGCGCGTTGTCTGCCGGCCGTCGGGGCATGGATTGGTTCGGGGTGGTGCTGATCGCCTGCGTCACCGCCCTGGGCGGCGGTTCGGTGCGTGATGTGTTGCTGGGGCATTACCCGCTGACCTGGGTCAAGCACCCGGAGTACCTGGTGCTGACGTCGGTGGCGGCGATGTTCACGGTGTTCACCGCGCGTTGGATGCGCCACCTGCGCTCGCTGTTCCTGGTGCTAGACGCCGTGGGGCTGGTGGCCTTTACCCTGATCGGCTGCATGACCGCCCTGGAAATGGGCCACGGCATGCTGGTGGCGTCTGTCAGCGGGGTGATCACTGGGGTATTCGGCGGCATCCTGCGCGACATCTTCTGCAACGACATCCCGCTGATCTTCCGTCGCGAGCTTTACGCCAGCGTCTCGTTTGCGGCTGCCTGGTGCTACATGTTCTGCCTGTACCTGGAGCTGCCGGGTGAGCAGGCGATCCTGATCACCTTGTTCGGCGGATTCCTGCTGCGCTTGCTGGCGATCCGCTTTCATTGGGAGATGCCCAAGTTCGTCTATAACGACGAAGCCTGATGTTGCTCAAGGGCCCATTGCACGTGCTCGCGCACCAGTTCTGAAGGGTGCTCGGCCCGGGCCTTCAAGGCTTCCAGCACCGGAATGCTCGACGGCGCGTTACCCAGGCCCACGGCCAGGTTGCGCAGCCAGCGTTCATAACCGGCGCGGCGCAGGGGCGAGCCTTCGGTGCTGCTGAGGAATTTGTCTTCATCCCACAGGAACAGCTCGGCCAGGCCGGCATTGTCCAGGTTGTGGCGGGGCTTGAAGTCACTTTCGCCACTGGGGCGGGCGAAGCGGTTCCAGGGACAGACGATCTGGCAATCGTCGCAGCCGAACACCCGGTTACCGATCAACGGACGCAATTCTTCGGGAATCGGGCCTTTCAGTTCGATGGTCAGGTAGGAAATACAGCGTCGCGCATCCAGTACGTAGGGGCCGACAAAGGCGTTGGTCGGGCAGATGTCCAGGCAGGCGGTGCAGCGCCCGCAATGTTCCGTGCTGTGGGGCGGGTCCACGGGCAACGGCAGGTCGACGAACAGTTCGCTCAAAAAGAAGTAGCTGCCGGCCTTGCGGTTCAGCACCAGGGTGTTTTTCCCGATCCAGCCCAGGCCGGCCTGCTCGGCGATGGCTTTTTCCAACACCGGTGCACTGTCGACGAAGGCGCGATAGCCGAACGGGCCGATCAGCGCCTGGATCTTTTCTGCCAGTTGCTGCACGCGCTTGCGGATCAGTTTGTGGTAGTCGCGGCCCAGGGCGTAGCGCGAGACGTAGGCTTTTTCCGGTTGGGCCAGTAACTGCGCCATGTTGGTATCGCCTGGCAGGTAGTCCATGCGCAGCGAGACCACACGCAAGGTGCCCGGCACCAGCTCCTCGGGATGTGAGCGTTTGCTGCCGTGGGCGCCCATGTATTCCATTTCGCCGTGATAGCCAGCGGCAAGCCAGCGCTCCAGGTGCTGCTCATGCTCAGCCAGGTCCAGACCGCTGATGCCGACTTGTTGAAAGCCCAGTTCGCGGCCCCAGTCCTTGATCGATTGGGCGAGCGCGGGGAGGTCTGTAGTAATTGCAGGCATGAGACAAGAGAAACCGGAGCTGAGGTGCGTATAATTCTGCCAGACATCGGAGCCCGAAGACGCATGCCGCAGACAAATCACCCTTTACCCGACGTTCAGTCATTGGATCCCGGCCATTTGCCGAGACTTGCCGCACGTTCGGCGAACGCCCATAAAGGCCAGTTTGGCCATGTGTTGTTGATCGGCGGCGACCGCGGTTTTGGCGGCGCCATCCTGCTCAGTGCCCAGAGTGCCTTGCGCAGCGGGGCCGGGCTGGTCTCGCTGGCCACCCGCAGCGAACATGTGCCGGCGGCACTGGCCCGGTTGCCCGAAGCCATGGTGCTTGGCACCTCGTCGGCGAACCAGTTGATGGGTCTGCTGGAGCAGGCATCGGTGTTGGTGGTCGGTCCTGGGCTGGGGCAGGGCGCCTGGGGGCGCAGCCTGTTGTCGGCAGCGGCCAACGCAGCGCTGCCCCAGGTCTGGGATGCCGATGCGTTGAATCTGTTGGCCCGTGGTGGAGTCAGTCTGCCCAAGGACTGCGTGATCACCCCGCATCCAGGCGAGGCGGCACGACTATTGGGGATTTCGACAGCCGAGGTTCAGGCTGACCGCCTTAGCGTAGCGCGCGCGTTGAGCCAACGATTTGATGCAGTCACCGTATTGAAAGGCGCGGGCACTCTGATCGCCAGTCCCGATGGTCGTGTCTATCGTTGCGAGCGTGGTCATCCGGCCATGGCCACCGCAGGCCTGGGCGATGTCCTGGCCGGTTTGCTGGGGGCGTTGCGGGCCCAGGGGATGGCCGCGTTCGAGGCCGCTGCGCTGGCCGTATGGCTGCATGCCACGGCGGGCGAGCGTGAAGGTAAGTTGGGCCGAGGGCTGGCGGCCAGTGATCTGATTCCCGCCATTCGTCAGTTGCTGGAGGAGCAAGCACCGTGTCTGAAGTAACCCTGTATCTGGCCGATGAAGACGCCATGGTGGCGCTGGGCACCCGTATCGCCCAAGTGACCCAGGGGCATGGCATCGTATTTCTGGACGGCGACCTGGGGGCGGGTAAAACCACCCTGTCCCGGGGCATCATTCGCGGCCTGGGCCATGTAGGATCAGTAAAAAGCCCTACGTTCACATTGGTCGAACCCTACGAAATCGGTGAGATTCGTGCCTTCCACTTCGACCTGTACCGGCTGGTCGACCCGGAAGAGCTGGAGTACCTGGGTATTCGTGATTACCTCGAAGACGATGCGTTGTGCCTGATCGAATGGCCCCAGAAAGGTGCAGGCTTTTTGCCAAAGCCCGACCTGACCATTACCATTAGCCCGCATGACAGCGGACGTTCGCTGAGTTTGTTGCCCCAGAGCCCGCGTGGCGAGACCTGGTGTGCCGCTTTGGCATTGGAATTCAAATAAATGATGGGGTTAGGTATGCGCTTTCGCGCGTTGGTTGCTGTCGTAGGAATGCTGCTTACGGCACTGGCCGTTGACGCTGTGGCCGCGACCAAGGTCAACAGTGTTCGCCTGTGGCGGGCACCGGACAACACGCGACTGGTGTTTGACCTGTCTGGCACTGTCCAGCACAGCGTCTTTACCCTGACGGCCCCGGATCGCCTGGTGATCGACATCAACGGTGCCGTGCTCGGCGCGCCGCTGAACGTCGCCACCGCAAATACCCCGATTACCTCCATGCGTTCGGCCCAACGTACGCCGACTGACCTGCGGGTGGTCATCGACCTGAAAAAGGCTGTGACCCCGAAAAGCTTCGTGCTACCGCCCAATGCGCAGTACGGCAACCGCCTGGTGGTCGATCTGTTCGACAACCCGGCCGACGCCGCACCGCCGCCGGCCCCGACGCCCAGCGTTGCGACCATTCCGGCGGTGCCGGTGACGCCGACGGCGCCGGCAATCAAGCTGCCACCCGCACCACCTGCGCCCCCCGGCAAGCGTGACATCATTGTGGTGATCGACGCCGGTCACGGCGGTGAAGACCCAGGCGCCTCGGGTTCACGCGGCCAGCGTGAGAAAGACGTGGTGTTGGCCATCGCCCGTGAACTGCAGCGTCAGGTCAACGGCATCAAGGGCTTTCGCGCTGAACTGACCCGCACCGGCGACTATTTCATTCCGTTGCGTGGGCGTACCGAAATCGCCCGCAAGAAAGGCGCCGACCTGTTTGTCTCGATCCACGCCGACGCCGCGCCGTCGAAAGCGGCCTTCGGCGCTTCGGTATTCGCCCTGTCCGACCGTGGTGCGACTTCCGAGACCGCGCGCTGGTTGGCTGACAGCGAAAACCGTTCCGACTTGATCGGCGGTGCCGGCAACGTCAGCCTCGACGACAAGGACCGGATGCTTGCCGGGGTCCTGCTCGACCTGTCGATGACCGCGTCGCTGACCTCCAGTCTCAACGTTGGCCAGAAGGTCTTGAGCAACATCGGCCGGGTCACGCCGTTGCACAAGCAACGGGTCGAGCAGGCCGGGTTCATGGTGCTGAAATCCCCGGATATTCCGTCGATCCTGGTGGAAACCGGGTTTATCTCCAATGCCAACGAAGCCTCGAAACTGGCCGCCCCGAGCCACCAACAGGCACTTGCCCGCTCCATCAGCAGTGGCGTTCGGCAGTTCTTCCAGCAAAACCCGCCACCGGGCACCTACATTGCCTGGCTGCGCGATTCCGGGAAAATCGCCCAGGGCCCACGGGACCATACCGTGCGCCCGGGCGAGACCCTGGCGATGATCGCCGTGCGCTACCAGGTGTCTGCGGCCAGCTTGCGCAGCACCAACAACCTGCCATCCGATGAGCTGAAGATCGGCCAGCACCTGAACATTCCCGGCACCGAACTGGCGGCCAAGGAATGAACGACTCGGTGAACAGCGGCGCGCGCATCGAACTGCTCAGCCCGCGCCTGGCGAACCAGATTGCCGCTGGTGAAGTAGTCGAGCGCCCCGCCTCGGTAATCAAGGAGTTACTGGAGAACAGCCTCGACTCCGGCGCCCGGCGCATTGATGTCGATGTCGAACAGGGTGGGGTCAAGCTGCTGCGGGTTCGCGACGATGGTCGGGGGATCCCGGCCGATGACCTGCCCCTGGCTCTGGCCCGTCACGCCACCAGCAAGATCCGCAACCTGGAAGACCTCGAGCAGGTGATGAGCCTGGGGTTTCGCGGTGAGGCCCTGGCCTCCATCAGTTCCGTGGCGCGCCTGACCCTGACGTCACGCACCCGGGATGCCGATCAGGCTTGGCAGGTCGAGACCGAAGGCCGTGACATGGCGTCCCGGGTCCAACCGGCGGCCCACCCGGTGGGCACCTCGGTGGAAGTGCGCGACCTGTTTTTCAACACCCCGGCGCGGCGCAAGTTTCTCAAGACTGAAAAGACCGAATTCGATCACCTGCAAGAAGTGATCAAGCGCCTGGCACTGGCGCGCTTTGATGTGGCCTTCCACCTGCGGCACAACGGCAAGACCATCCTCAGCCTGCACGAGGCCCATGATGATGCGGCCCGTGCGCGGCGGGTGGCAGCCATCTGCGGCTCGGGTTTCCTGGAGCAGGCATTGCCGATCGAAATCGAGCGCAATGGCTTGCATCTGTGGGGCTGGGTCGGGTTGCCGACCTTCAACCGCAGCCAGGCGGACATGCAGTATTTCTTCGTCAACGGCCGTGCGGTGCGCGACAAGCTGGTGGCCCATGCGGTGCGCCAGGCGTATCGCGACGTGCTGTTCAACGGACGCCATCCGACTTTCGCGCTGTTTTTCGAAGTCGACCCGGCGGCGGTCGACGTCAACGTGCACCCGACCAAACACGAAGTGCGCTTTCGCGATGGGCGCATGGTTCACGACTTCCTGTATGGCACTCTGCACCGCGCCCTCGGCGATGTGCGTCCGGAAGACCAGTTGGCAGCGCCAGCGCCGGTCGCCGGCATGGTGCGTCCCACCGGGATCGAGGCCGGGGAGTTCGGTCCACAAGGGGAAATGCGCCTGGCGGCCAATGCGCTGCTTGAGCAACCCCAGGGCCAGCCGACATTCAATACCGGCGCTGCGCCGGGCTCGGGTGCCGGTGCCGGTTATCAGTACCAATACACGCCACGGCCCCAAGGTGTCGGCGTGCCGGTGGCTGAGGCCCAGGCGGCCTATCGCGAGTTTTTTGCACCCTTGCCCGAGGCGAATGCCGCGGCGTTGCCGGAGGGTCAGGACGACATTCCACCCTTGGGCTACGCCCTGGCGCAGCTCAAGGGCATCTACATTCTTGCGGAAAACGCCCAAGGCCTGGTCCTGGTGGACATGCACGCCGCCCACGAGCGGATCATGTATGAGCGCCTGAAGGTGGCAATGGCCAGCGAAGGCCTGAGCGGCCAGCCGCTGCTGGTGCCCGAATCCCTGGCAGTCAGCCAGCGCGAAGCCGACTGTGCGGAAGAGCACGTCAGCTGGTTCCAGCGCCTGGGCTTCGAGCTGCAGCGCCTGGGCCCGGAAACCCTGGGTATCCGGCAGATCCCGGCGCTGCTCAAGCAGGCCGAGGCCAATCGCCTGGTGCAGGACGTTTTGGCGGACTTGATGGAGTACGGCACCAGCGACCGTATCCAGGCGCACCTCAACGAGTTGCTCGGGACCATGGCCTGCCACGGCGCGATCCGCGCCAACCGGCGCCTGGCCCTGCCGGAAATGAACGGTCTGCTGCGTGACATGGAAAACACCGAGCGCAGCGGTCAATGCAACCATGGCCGACCGACCTGGACCCAATTGGGCCTGGACGATCTGGACAAACTGTTCTTGCGCGGTCGTTGATGAGCCAGCTCCCTCCAGCGATTTTCCTGATGGGCCCGACCGCTGCGGGCAAGACCGATTTGGCCATCGAGCTGACCAAGGTACTGCCCTGTGAGCTGATCAGCGTCGATTCGGCGCTGGTCTACCGGGGCATGGATATCGGCACGGCCAAGCCCTCAAAGGCCTTGCTGGCGGAGTTTCCCCACCGCCTGATCGATATTCTCGACCCGGCCGACGCCTATTCGGCCGCGGATTTCCGCCGCGATGCTCTCGAGGCCATGGCCGAGATCACCGCGCGCGGCAAGATCCCGCTGCTGGTGGGCGGCACCATGCTTTATTACAAGGCGTTGATCGACGGCCTGGCCGAGATGCCCGCTGCCGACCCGCAGATTCGTGCCGAGATCGAGGCAGAGGCGGCCCGCCTTGGCTGGCAGGCCCTGCACGATCAATTGGCGGTGATTGACCCCGTTTCCGCGGCCCGCATTCACCCCAACGATCCGCAGCGCCTGAGTCGGGCGCTGGAAGTCTATCGGGCCAGCGGCCAGAGCATGACCGAGCTGCGCGCACGACAATCTGCGCAAAGTACTGAAGCAGGCGCTTCGGGACGCCCACAATTGCCCTATACTGTCGCAAACTTGGCCATTGCCCCGGCAAATCGCCAGGTGCTGCATGAGCGAATTAAACAAAGATTCACACAAATGTTGGAACAGGGGTTCATTGACGAGGTCGTAGCCCTGCGTAAAAGAAGTGACCTGCATTCGGGGTTGCCGTCTATACGCGCTGTAGGCTACCGACAAGTCTGGGATTACCTGGATGGCAAGCTGACGTCAGCCGAGATGCAGGAGCGTGGAATCATTGCCACGCGCCAATTGGCGAAGCGCCAGTTCACCTGGCTGCGCAGTTGGGCTGATTTGCACTGGCTGGACAGCCTCGATTGCGACAATCTGCCACGCGCCTTGAAATACTTGGGATCGGTCTCCATATTGAGCTGAGTCCTTGCAATTGCCGTCTATCCTTGGGGGTGTGACGGCTGAAAGCTTTCTGCTTACCTATTTTTTTATTATTAAATCCTTAAAGGAGTGCGGCACATGTCAAAAGGGCATTCGCTACAAGACCCTTACTTGAATACTTTACGTAAAGAGAAAGTTGGGGTTTCCATCTACCTGGTCAACGGGATCAAACTGCAAGGCACGATCGAGTCGTTCGACCAGTTCGTCATCCTGCTGAAGAACACCGTCAGCCAGATGGTCTACAAGCACGCTATCTCTACAGTGGTACCGGTTCGTCCAATTCGTCTGCCTAGCGCAACCGAATCCGAACAGGGTGACGCTGAGCCAGGTAACGCCTGATAGGAGTCTCCTTTGTTCTTTGAGCGCCACGGTGGTGGTGAACGAGTGATCCTTGTTCACTTGGATGGACAGGACCCTGAGGCGCGCGAAGATCCGCAGGAGTTTCAGGAACTGGCTAATTCGGCGGGCGCCGAGACCGTTGCGTTTTTTAACGTGCCGCGTCATCGGCCAACCGCCAAATTCCTGATTGGCAGCGGCAAGGTCGAGGAGCTACGCGACCTGGTCCATGCCGAAAAGGCCGATCTGGTAATTTTCAATCACATCCTCACGCCCAGTCAGGAACGTAACCTCGAACGTGTTTTCGAGTGTCGCGTGATCGACCGTACCGGTCTGATTCTTGATATTTTCGCCCAGCGCGCCCGTACCCATGAAGGCAAGCTCCAGGTCGAACTGGCCCAGCTTGACCACATGAGCACCCGCCTGGTTCGTGGCTGGACTCACCTTGAGCGTCAGGGTGGCGGTATCGGCATGCGTGGCCCGGGTGAAACCCAGTTGGAAACCGACCGCCGCCTGCTGCGGGTTCGCCTGCGACAGATCAAGGGGCGGCTGGAAAAAGTGCGTAGCCAGCGCGAGCAATCGCGACGGGGTCGATCGCGTGCAGATATTCCTACCGTGTCTCTGGTGGGGTATACCAACGCCGGTAAATCCACGCTCTTCAACAACGTCACTAAATCCGACGTGTACGCGGCTGACCAGTTGTTTGCCACGCTGGACCCGACCTTGCGCCGTCTGGAACTGGACGACCTGGGGCCGATTGTCCTGGCGGACACTGTGGGTTTCATCCGCCACTTGCCGCACAAGCTGGTCGAGGCATTTCGGTCTACGCTCGAAGAGTCGAGCAACTCCGACTTGCTGTTGCACGTGATCGATGCAGCCGAACCGGATCGCATGTTGCAGATCGAGCAGGTGATGGTGGTGCTGGGCGAGATTGGGGCTCAGGACTTGCCGATCCTCGAGGTCTATAACAAACTCGATTTGCTTGAAGGCGTTGAGCCACAAATCCAGCGCGATGCCGATGGCAAGCCGCAACGGGTCTGGCTCTCGGCGCGTGATGGCAGTGGCCTGGAATTACTTGAGCAAGCGATTGCCGAGTTGCTGGGCAGTGAGTTGTTTGTGGGTACATTGCGTTTGCCGCAACGATTCGCTCGACTGCGTGCACAGTTCTTCGAGCTGGGCGCAGTACAGAAAGAAGAATACGACGAAGAAGGCATCAGTTTGCTGGACGTTCGTTTGCCACGGGTCGAACTCAATCGACTGGTGAGCCGCGAGGGGATGCAGCCGCTGGAATTCATCGAGCAACACACTTTGCAATAAAAGCCTGAAAAAGCGGTTGTGCCGCTATGACGGGCATTCTGTAGCATTGGTCGGCGCGCCGTGGGTGCGTCTTTGCTTTATCAGATGGAGAGCGCTATGGCTTGGAATGAGCCGGGTGGCAACTCGAATAATCAGGATCCTTGGGGTGGTAAGCGCCGCAATAATGGCGACCGCAAGGGGCCGCCAGATCTCGACGAGGCCTTCCGAAAGCTGCAGGAAAGCCTGAATGGGTTGTTCGGTGGTGGTAAGAAACGTGGTGACGATGGCGGTAGTTCGAGCAAGGGCGGCGGTTATGGCCTGCTCGGCATCGGCCTCGTCGTGCTGGCGGCCGTGTGGCTGTACAGCGCGGTTTATGTGGTCGACGAGCAGGAGCAAGCCGTAGTGCTGCGCTTCGGCAAGTACTACGAGACCGTTGGCCCGGGCCTGAACATCTACCTCCCGCCGATCGACAAGAAGTACATGGAAAACGTCACGCGTGAGCGTGCCTATACCAAGCAGGGTCAAATGCTGACTGAAGACGAGAACATCGTCGAAGTGCCGCTGACCGTGCAGTACAAGATCAGCAACCTGCAGGACTTCGTGCTGAACGTCGATCAGCCGGAAATCAGCCTCCAGCACGCAACCGACAGTGCCCTGCGCCACGTGGTGGGTTCTACCGCCATGGACCAGGTGCTGACTGAAGGTCGTGAATTGATGGCCAGCGAAATCAAGGAGCGTCTGCAACGCTTCCTCGATACCTATCGCACCGGTATCACCGTGACCCAGGTCAACGTACAGAACGCAGCGGCACCGCGTGAAGTGCAGGAAGCCTTCGATGACGTGATCCGTGCCCGTGAAGACGAGCAGCGTTCGCGCAACCAGGCTGAAACCTATGCCAACGGCGTCGTGCCGGAAGCGCGTGGTCAGGCCCAACGCATCATCGAAGACGCCAACGGTTACCGTGACGAAACAGTCTCGCGCGCCAAGGGTGAGGCCGACCGCTTCACCAAGCTGGTGGCCGAGTACCGCAAGGCCCCGGAAGTCACTCGTGAGCGTCTGTACCTGGACACCATGCAGGAAGTCTTCAGCAACACCAGCAAGGTTCTCGTGACCGGCAACAAGAATGGCCAGAGCAATCTGCTGTACTTGCCGCTGGACAAGATGATCGACAGTGGCCGTCCTGCCAGCGCTCCGGCGACCGGTGCCGCGGCCAGCAGCAATGAAGCGAATGCGCGTGCGGCAGCAGATCTGCAGCAACAGGCACGTACCAGGGAGAGTCGCTGATGAGCAATAAATCGCTGATCGCCCTTATTGTCGGCGTTGTCGTGGCGATCGCTGCCTGGAACTGCTTCTACATCGTGGCTCAGACCGAGCGTGCGGTGTTGCTGCAGTTCGGCCGCGTGGTCCAGGCTGATGTCCAGCCAGGCCTGCATGTGAAAGTGCCCTACGTTAACCAGGTGCGTAAATTTGACGCACGCCTGATGACCCTGGATGCACCGACACAGCGTTTCCTGACGCTGGAAAAGAAAGCCGTGATGGTCGATGCGTACGCCAAGTGGCGAGTCAAGGATGCCGAGCGCTTCTACACCGCGACATCCGGCCTCAAGCAGATTGCCGACGAGCGTTTGTCCCGCCGTCTGGAATCGGGCCTGCGTGACCAGTTTGGTAAGCGCACCCTGCACGAGGTGGTGTCTGGTGAGCGTGATGCGCTGATGGCGGATATCACGGCTTCGTTGAACAAGATGGCGGAACAAGAGCTGGGCATCGAAGTTGTCGATGTTCGGGTCAAGACCATCGACCTGCCGAAGGAAGTGAACCGCAGCGTGTTCGAGCGTATGAGCACCGAGCGTGAGCGTGAAGCCCGTGAGCACCGTGCCAAGGGTAACGAGCTGGCAGAAGGCATCCGTGCCGACGCCGATCGTCAGCGCCGCGTACTGTTGGCTGAAGCCTATCGTGAATCCGAAGAGGTTCGCGGTGACGGTGATGCCCAGGCCGCTTCGATCTACTCCAAGGCCTACGGCCAGGACCAGGAGTTCTACGCGTTCTACCGTAGCCTGCGCGCCTACCGTGAAAGCTTCGCGAACAAATCCGACGTCATGGTCCTGGATCCAAGCAGCGACTTCTTCCGTTACCTGGAAAAAGCCAAGCCTTGATCCGACACTGATCCAAAAGGAACCCCGCCGGGCGGCTAAAGCCTCTCGCGGGGTGATCCTTTGGGAAAACGTGTGTATGATGCGGCAGCCGGGAAATTCCCGGCTTTTTTGCGTCTGCACGTTTGATTGCGTGCAGTCGGGTTGAACAACTCGACAGGTTTTTCGAGGAAAGTGTTTGGCGAGGCCGGATTCAGGCCGATCGCCACGTCGTCCATGCGCGTGAAATTCTGTGCATGGGCCAGACATTTTCTGCTTCACTCAAGGCCGGCCGAGGGTTGGCCGCCCGGATCAAAGGGGAATGGCGTAATGGCAACGGTAGACCGCTGGCTGCTGCCAGATGGCATCGAAGAAGTACTGCCACCAGAGGCGGCGCGCATTGAAGTGGCGCGCCGTCAGGTGTTGGATCTGTTCCAGAGCTGGGGTTACGAGTTTGTCGTGACTCCCCATATCGAGTACCTGGAATCCCTGCTGACCGGTGCGGGCCAGGACCTGGATCTGCGCACCTTCAAGGTCATCGACCCGCAGTCGGGCCGGCAGATGGGTTTTCGTGCCGACATCACGCCGCAAGTGGCGCGCATCGATGCGCACACCCTGCGCCGCGAAGGCCCGAGCCGCCTGTGCTACGCCGGCAGTGTGCTGCATGCGCAGCCCCGTGCCTTGTCGACTTCGCGCAGCCCGATCCAGCTGGGCGCCGAGTTGTACGGCGACGCCAGCCCGAGTAGCGACGTCGAAGTCATCAGCCTGATGCTGGCCATGCTGCAACTGGCCGATGTGCCGGATGTGCATATGGACCTGGGCCACGTCGGTATCTACCGCGGCCTGGCCCGTGCGGCCGGTTTGTCCGGTGAGGTCGAGCAACAGCTGTTCGACGCCTTGCAACGCAAGGCTATCGACGAGGTCATTACCTTGACCGAAGGCCTGCCTGCCGACCTGGCGGGCATGCTGCGGGCGCTGGTCGACCTGTGTGGCGGCCGTGAAGTGCTGGCTGCTGCCCGTGAGCGCCTGGCCCAGGCGCCGGCGCCGGTGCTGGCAGCGCTGGACGACTTGCTGGCGATTGCCGAGCGGCTGTCCGTGCGTTTCCCGCAGTTGCCGCTGTACTTCGACCTGGGTGAGCTGCGTGGCTACCACTACCACACCGGTGTGGTGTTCGCGGTATTCGTGCCGGGTGTTGGCCAGTCCATTGCCCAGGGCGGTCGTTACGACGACATCGGCGCCGACTTCGGTCGTGCTCGTCCGGCCACCGGCTTCTCCACCGATTTGAAAACCCTGGTGACCCTGGGGCGTGCTGAGATCGAGCTACCGTCTGGCGGTATCTGGATGCCTGACAGTACGGATGCGGCACTCTGGCAGCAGGTTTGCCAGTTGCGCAGTGAGGGTCAGCGTGTCGTCCAGGCATTGCCTGGGCAACCATTGGCCGCCGCCCGTGACGCGGACTGCGACCGGCAATTGATTCAGCAGAACGGGCTTTGGCAAGTATTGCCGCTGGCTTCTTGAGTTTTCCTGCCGGCCGCTGCCGGCACCAAGTTTGCGCGAATGAGGACAAGTGTTATGGGTAAGAATGTCGTAGTCCTGGGCACCCAATGGGGTGATGAGGGCAAAGGCAAGATCGTTGATCTGCTGACCGAACATGCTGCCGCCGTAGTGCGCTACCAAGGTGGCCACAACGCTGGCCATACGCTGGTGATCGATGGCGAAAAAACTGTCTTGCACCTGATCCCTTCGGGCGTACTGCGCGAAGGCGTGCAGTGCCTGATCGGCAACGGCGTGGTGGTTGCACCAGACGCCCTGCTGCGCGAGATCACCAAGCTGGAAGAGAAAGGCGTACCGGTGCGCGAGCGCCTGCGTGTCAGCCCTTCCTGCCCGCTGATCCTGTCGTATCACGTAGCGCTGGACCAGGCTCGTGAAAAGGCCCGTGGCGAGCTGAAGATCGGTACTACCGGTCGCGGTATCGGCCCGGCCTACGAAGACAAGGTTGCGCGTCGTGGCCTGCGTGTGGGCGACCTGCTCAACATGCCGCGCTTTGCAGACAAACTGCGTGAACTGGTGGATTACCACAACTTCATGCTGGTGGGTTACTACAAAGAGCCAGCCATCGACTTCGAAAAGACCCTGGCCGAGTGCAAGGAATACGCTGAGCTGCTCACCCCGCTGATGCTGGATGTGACTGCCGAGCTGCACGACCTGCGTCGCGCTGGCAAAGACATCATGTTCGAAGGCGCCCAGGGTTCGTTGCTGGACATCGACCACGGCACCTACCCGTACGTGACCAGCTCCAACACCACCGCTGGCGGCGTTGCTACCGGTTCGGGTGTTGGCCCGATGTTCCTGGACTACATCCTGGGCATCACCAAGGCCTACACCACGCGTGTGGGTTCGGGTCCATTCCCGACTGAGCTGTTCGACGAAGTCGGTGCGCACCTGGCCAAGCAAGGTCACGAGTTCGGCGCGACTACCGGTCGTGCTCGTCGTTGTGGCTGGTTCGACGCCGTTATCCTGCGTCGCGCTATCGATGTGAACAGCATCTCGGGTATCTGCCTGACCAAGCTGGACGTACTCGACGGTCTGGAGACCATCAATATCTGCGTCGGCTACAAAGATGCAGAAGGCAACGACATTGCTCCGACCGACGCCGACAGCTACCTGGGCCTGCAGCCTGTGTACGAAGAAGTGCCAGGTTGGACCGAATCGACCGTGGGTGCCAAAACCCTGGAAGAGCTGCCAGCCAATGCCCGTGCTTACATCAAGCGCGTTGAACAGCTGATCGGCGCGCCGATCGACATTATTTCGACCGGTCCGGACCGCAACGAAACTATCGTTCTGCGTCACCCGTTCGCTTAATAAGCTGTTGATGTAAAACACAAAGGGCCCCTGATGGGGCCCTTTGTCGTTTGTGCCTGCCGTGCGGCATGACCTTTGCTGTGAATATCCCTTCGAGCGTGCTATCAGTTTAATAGCATCCAAGTAGAGGGATTTTCTGTGTCGGCCGTTCTCTCACTGTTACAAAGCCGTTTGTTGCGGCCCGTATTCGTTACCCTTGGTATCGCCCTTTTGGTGCAGGTGCTGGTGGCGGTTGCCCTGACGCGGAGCACCGTGACCGCCCTGGAGGCGGATCTGGGCGCGCGACTGGGCGCCGATAGCCAGAAGCTTTCGGGTGAGCTGGAACAAGCCGGACGCGAGGTCACTTCCAGTCTGGATAACCTCTCCACCAGTACCCGTCAGCGCCTGACGGCCGGTTTGTCTTCGCGACTCGAGGATGAGCAGGCACAACTGCGCGCCACCCTGGAAAAGGACCTCAAGGACTCGGCCAATGACATGGCCCAGCTCCTGGCATCGGTCGCACCGCGCGCCATGTGGGACAGCGATGTTCCGACCCTGTCCGAGTTCGCCCGGCGCGCCCAGCGCAATCCCAATGTGTTGTTTGTGGTGTACGACGATGCCACCGGCCAGCACCTGACCCGCTACCTGAACCGGGAAAACCTGATCAACAAGGCCCTTTTGGAGAAAGGCCAGGGCGAGCGCGCCTTGGATAAAGTGCTGGATGCGGCGAAAAACGATCCGTCGGTGTTCTACGTCGAGGCATCGATCAACCCTAATGGCGTGGAAATCGGCAAGGTACTCATGGGGGTTTCCACGGCCTCGGTCGAGGCGGACCTGGCTGCACTCGACAAGCGCTTCTCGGCGCTGATCGCCAGCAGCGATCAGCTGGTCGGTGACAGCCTCAAGGGCGCCGCGGCTGACAGCGCTACAGCCATGCGCGCGCGCCTGCAGTCGGCGCAGGCCACTGCCAGCGAGATGCAGGCCAATACCACCGCTACCGTACAGGAAGCCGCGGCGACTCTGCGCTGGCGGATCGGCATGGCGTTGGCCCTGGTCGGCTGCGGTGTGTTGCTGCTGCTCGCGGTGGTGCTCGGGCGGCGAGTCGTCAATCGCCTGAAGTTACTGATTGCCGCGATGGATGACCTGGCGGCGGGCGAGGGCGACCTGACCAAGCGCGTGCAGATCAACAGCCAGGACGAAATCGGCGACATGGCGTCGGCGGTCAATCGGTTTGTGGATAAGTTGCAGCCGATCGTTCGCGAGGCCGGTGATGTGGCCCAGCGCACAGGTGTGGAAATCGGCGCCATGAGCCAACGTAACGCCGGGGCCGATGCCGCGGCGAAATCCCAGCGCGATGAAGTGGCAGAGAGCCTGCGGGCGCTGTCACAGATGGCGGACGAGGCGCAGGCTGAAAGTCATGCCATGCAGGCGGCCTTGCAGCAGGTGGTGGATATTCGCCAGGCGACCGATGAAAACACCCGTACCTCGGCTCAGGTCGGCAGCTTGATCGAAGCGCTGGCCGGGCAGGTGGATACGGGCGCCAAGGTGATCGAGCGGCTGGCCCAGCAAAGCGAGCAGATCGAGGTGGTCCTGGAGGTGATCCACGGCATTGCCGAGCAGACCAATCTGCTGGCCCTTAATGCCGCCATCGAAGCGGCGCGGGCCGGTGAGACCGGGCGCGGTTTCGCGGTTGTGGCGGACGAAGTGCGGGCGCTGGCGAGCAAGACACAAAGCTCCACCGGCGACATCCAGGCGCACATCGGTGCCCTGCAGCAGGGCGCGCGTGAAGCGGTAGCGGCGATCGGCCAGGCAGGGCGCCAGGCCAACGAAGGGTTGTTGGTATTGCGCGACAATGCACGGCTGCAGCAGTCGGTGCAGGCCTCTGTCGAACAAGTGCATGCGGCCATCGGCCTGGCGACCCAGGCGGCGGCGCATCAGGCCAAGGGCGCGCAAGCGGTGCGCGGACGGGTCCAGACCATCCATGCCCAGGCCGAGAAGGCGGCCCAGGCGGTGGTTGAAACCACGGCCAGCGGCAAAGTGCTGGATGGCTTGGCGGCGCAGTTGAAGGCCAGCCTGGGGCAGTTCCGGGCTTGATGCGGGGTATCGGCTGTCGCTATCGCGAGCAGGCTCGCGATGGCGATCTCAGCGGCTCAGATACATCCGCGTCGTAAGCAAATAGACCGGCAGCCCCGACACCAGAATCAGCAGCGCCGCATAGGGTGCTGCTGCCGCAAACTCGACATTCGCAGTGTGAGCCCAGACCTCGGTGGCCAGGGTGTTGAGCCCGGTCGGGCTGAGCAGCAGGGTCGCCGTCAGCTCTTTCATCGCATCGAGGAACACCAGGGCAAAGGCTGCGCCCAGCGCCGGAAAGATGATCGGCAGCGTCACTCGCACAAAGGCGCTGAACGAGGACGCGCCGAGGGTGCGGGCGGCCTCTTCGAGTTGCGGAGCAGCCTTGTTCAGGGCCGTGCGAATCGGTGCCTGGGCCAGCGGCAGGAATAGCAAGGCGTAGGCGATCAGCAGCAACCCCGAGGTCTGGTACAGCGCCGGCACATAGTGCAAGGCGAAGTAGACCAGCGTCAGGGCGATCACCAGGCCAGGCAGCGCGTGCAGTAAATACGGCAGGCGTTCAGCCCAGAGCGCCAGGCGGCCCTTGTAGCGCACCACCAGCAAGCCCACGGGCACCGCCAGCACCAGGCACAGCGCTGCGCCGCCCAGGGACAAGGCCAGTGATGACAGCAGCGCTTCGCCGATTGCCGCCATCGGGAAAGCTGCCGATGAGCCTACCGCCAGCCAGTATCCGAGCATGCCCAGGGGAATCCCGCTGCCGACAATCGCCAGCAACAGGCAGTAAAGCTGGCCTAGCGGTGCCAGGGCGCCCAGGCGAACCTGCTCGGCATGCCGCGCGGCACCCTGGCCAATCCGCACATGGCGGCCCTTGCCGCGCACCCGCAGCTCCAGCCACAACAGCACCAGGCACAGCGCCAGCAGGACGGCGGAGAGCATTGCCGCATTGGCGTTGCTGAACTCCAGCTCAAACTGTTGATAGATCGCCGTGGTGAAAGTTTGCAGGCCGATGATCGACAGGGCGCCGAATTCCACCAGCATGTGCAGGGCAATCAGCAGCGAGCCAGCCAGCAGCGAGGGCCAGAGCAGAGGCAGGGTGATCTTGAAGAGCACGCCCCAGCGGTTCAGGCCCAGGGTGCGGGCCGACTCCTCCAGGGCGGGGTCGAGATTGCGCAGGGTCGCCGCCACCGGGAGGAAAATCAGCGGGTACTTGGACAGGCTCATCACCAGGATCGCCCCGCCCAGGCCTTCGAAGCTGGAGCTCAGGGAGACCCAGGTAAAACTGCTGACGAAGGCCGGGACGGCAAACGGCAAGCACAGAATCACCCCCCATACGCGCCGCCCCCGCAGGTTGCTGCGCTCCAGCAGCCAGGCCAGCGACAGGCCGACCAAGGCGCAGGCCAGCGTGACGCCGATCATCAGCAGCAGGGTGTTGCGCAGCAGGCCGAACACATAGGGTCGCCATAGCAGATGCACCGCCTGCGCCCAGCCGGCCTGCCAGGCTTTGAGGCCGACATACAGCAGTGGCAGCAGGCTCAGGCAGACCAGTAGCAGCACCGGTAGCAGCAACCAGATCGAAGGCCGCTTGCGCCGGGGTACATAGGCTGCGCGCGAGGCGGAGGCGGGCAGGGAGGCGCTCATCAGTTCAAGCCAACTTCACGTTCCAGTTCCAGGGCTTCCTCGGCATTGCCCAGGTCGGCCGGGGTGACTTTCGGCGCTTGCAGTTCGTTGAACGGCTTGAGTCCGCGATCCGACTCCATGCCTTTATGCAGCGGATACTCGGCGGTGGTCTGGGTAATCACACGCTGGCCCTCTTCGCTGGCCATATAGGCGAGTAGTTGCTGGGCTTCTTGCGGGTGCTTGCTGGACTTGAGCACAGCGGCGCTGGAAACGGTGATCAGGCCGCCGACGTCGCCGTCGCTGAAGTAATACAGCTTCGAGTCGAGCTGGCCTTTTTCCCGTTGCAGGGCGAACCAGTAGTAGTTGTTCACCAGCACCGTGGCTACTTCACCGTTTTCCACGGCCTTGAGGGCGACCATGTTGTTGCTGTAGGTCTTGCCGAACGCCCGCAGGCCGGTCAGCCATTCTTCGGCCGCATCCATGCCGTGCACTTTGATGATCGCCACGGCCTGTTCCTGGAACGCGCCACTGGTGGGTACGAACCCGACCTTGCCTTGCCATTTCGGATCGGAGAACTCCATCACCGATTTTGGCAGGTCTTTTTCGTCGATCAGTTTCGGATTGTAGGCCACCACGCGGACCCGGGCGGTGACGCCGATCCAGGTGCCATTGCTGGCCACGTAATCCTTGGGCAGCACTGCCAGAGTGGCATCGTCGGTCTTGGCCAGCAGGCCTTGTTCGCCCAGCTTGTTCAGTGGCGGCGACTCTTCGGTGTAGATCACGTCGGCGGGTGAGCGCTCGCCTTCCTCCACGACCTGGCTGGCAAGCTGGTTGCTGCTGCCTTTGCGTACGTTGACGTGAATCCCGGTCTTGGCTTCGAAGGCTTTGGCGACGGCATCGCCGACTTCCTTGTGCTGGCCGTTATAAAGCGTCAGGGAAACCGGATCGGCCGCCTGGGTGAGTGGGCAGGCCAGGGCCAGCCCTAGCAGCGTGAAGGTCAGGCCGCGGCGCAGGGTATTTCGAAACATCATTCGCAGGGTTCCTCACTGTCGCATTGCAAAAACTTGAAACAATGATAAACGATATTGTTTCTCAAGTGCGCCTTGCGGGGAGGAGGAGGGTCTGGTAGGCCTTGTCGAAGGTCGCGATGCTTTTTAAATCCCGGAAACGCAAAAACCCGCTTTCGCGGGTTTTTGTGAGATTCAAGATCATCGACCTTGAATTTGAATTGGTGCCCAGAAGAAGACTCGAACTTCCACGACCTTGCGGTCACCAGCACCTGAAGCTGGCGTGTCTACCAATTTCACCATCTGGGCAGTATCGACAACGTTGCCGCTGTTGATGTGGCGCACTATACGGAGCGCTATTTGATCTGTAAACCCCTGATTTAATAAAATTAAATCAAACCGCTAAAATGCAAAAACCCGCTTTCGCGGGTTTTTGTGTGAGCCTTGAAATTGAACTAATCTCAAGCTCGTAATTGGTGCCCAGAAGAAGACTCGAACTTCCACGACCTTGCGGTCACCAGCACCTGAAGCTGGCGTGTCTACCAATTTCACCATCTGGGCAGTATCGGCAACGCTGTACGTCGTCGATGGCGCGCACTATACGGAGCGTCGTTTTAACTGTAAACCCCTGATATCAAAAAAACAGGGAAAATTTTACGAATGCTGCCGGGCGGTCGCATTCCGGCGGCAGGAAAGGGCATTTGGGGCCTTCAGTAGCCTGAAATTTCCCGTTTCATTACGCCTATGCCAAACTAACCCGCATATAGACAAGGTGAAAACTCTCTAATGGCCGATTGGCAGTCCCTCGATCCCGAGGCCGCTCGTGAAGCGGAAAAATATGAAAACCCTATTCCTAGCCGCGAACTGATCCTTCAGCACCTTGCTGATCGAGGTTCGCCTGCTAACCGCGAGCAACTGGTCGAAGAGTTTGGTCTGACCACTGAAGACCAGGTCGAAGCCCTGCGCCGCCGCCTGCGCGCCATGGAGCGCGACGCTCAACTGATCTACACCCGTCGTGGTACTTACGCACCGGTGGACAAGCTCGACCTGATCCTTGGCCGCATCAGCGGTCACCGTGACGGCTTCGGCTTCCTGGTGCCGGACGACGGCAGTGACGACCTGTTCATGAGCCCGGCGCAAATGCGCCTGGTGTTCGACGGCGACCGTGCCCTGGCGCGCGTGTCTGGCCTGGATCGTCGCGGGCGTCGCGAAGGCATGATCGTCGAAGTGGTGTCGCGTGCTCACGAAACCATCGTCGGCCGCTACTTCGAAGAAGGCGGCATCGGCTTTGTCGTCGCTGACAACCCGAAGATCCAGCAGGAAGTGCTGGTGACCCCGGGCCGCAACGCCAACGCGAAGGTCGGTCAATTCGTTGAAGTGAAGATTACCCATTGGCCAACCCCACGCTTCCAGCCGCAAGGCGACGTGGTCGAGGTAGTGGGTAACTACATGGCGCCGGGCATGGAAATCGATGTCGCCCTGCGCACCTACGACATTCCTCACGTCTGGCCGGAAGCGGTCCTCAAGGAGGCGGCCAAGCTCAAGCCGGAAGTCGAAGAGAAGGACAAAGAGAAGCGCATCGACCTGCGCCATCTGCCGTTCGTCACCATCGACGGCGAAGATGCCCGCGACTTCGATGACGCCGTCTACTGCGAGTCCAAGCCAGGCAAGCTGCGCCTGTTCTCCGGCGGCTGGAAGTTGTACGTGGCGATTGCCGACGTTTCCAGCTACGTGAAGATCGGCTCGGCCCTGGATAACGAGTCCCAGGTTCGCGGCAACTCGGTGTACTTCCCCGAGCGCGTGATCCCGATGCTGCCTGAGCAGCTGTCCAACGGCCTGTGCTCGCTGAATCCGCACGTCGATCGCCTGGCCATGGTTTGCGAGATGACCATCTCCAAGTCCGGCGAAATGACCGACTACTGCTTCTACGAAGCGGTGATCCACTCCCACGCCCGCCTGACCTACAACAAGGTCAGCGCGATGCTGGAAACGCCGAAACTCTCCGAGGCGCGTCAACTGCGCGGCGAGTACAACGACGTCCTGCCACACCTCAAGCAGCTCTACTCGCTGTACAAAGTGTTGCTGGCCGCTCGTCACGTGCGTGGTGCGATCGATTTCGAAACTCAGGAAACCCGGATCATCTTCGGTTCCGAGCGCAAGATCGCGGAAATTCGCCCGACTGTGCGTAACGACGCGCACAAGCTGATCGAGGAATGCATGCTGGCGGCCAACGTGGCCACCGCCGAGTTCCTCAAGAAGCACGAGATTCCTGCGTTGTATCGTGTTCACGATGGCCCGCCACCGGAGCGCCTGGAAAAACTGCGCGCCTTCCTCGGCGAGCTCGGCCTGTCCCTGCACAAAGGCAAGGATGGTCCGTCGCCGAAGGACTACCAGGCCTTGCTGGCCGGTATCAAGGATCGCCCGGATTTCCACCTGATCCAGACGGTCATGCTGCGTTCGTTGAGCCAGGCGGTGTACAGCGCGGACAATCAGGGCCACTTCGGCCTGAATTACGAAGCCTATACCCACTTCACCTCGCCGATCCGCCGCTACCCGGACCTGCTCACGCACCGGGCGATTCGCAGTGTCATCCATTCGAAGATGAACACCCCGCACGTCAAGCGTGCTGGCGCGATGAGTATTCCGAAGGCGCGTATCTATCCGTACGACGAAGCGACGCTGGAGCAACTCGGCGAGCAGTGCTCGATGAGCGAGCGCCGCGCCGACGAAGCCACTCGCGACGTGGTGAACTGGCTCAAGTGCGAGTTCATGAAAGATCGCGTGGGCGAGTCGTTCCCGGGTGTGATCACCGCCGTGACCGGTTTTGGCCTGTTCGTCGAGCTGACCGATATCTATGTCGAAGGCCTGGTCCATGTCACCGCGTTGCCGGGCGACTACTACCACTTCGACCCTGTGCACCACCGCCTGGCCGGTGAACGTACCGGCCGCAGCTTCCGCCTCGGCGACACCGTCGAAGTGCGCGTGATGCGGGTTGACCTGGACGAGCGCAAGATCGACTTCGAGATGGCGGAAAAAACCATCAGCGCACCGATCGGCCGCAAGAAGCGCGGCAGCGAAACCGCCGCTCCGGCTGCCAAGACCGCCGCAGAACCGGCGCCGGCGAAAACCGGTCGTCGTGGTCCTGCCAAGGAAAAGGCTGCCGAAGCCTACCGCCCAAGCGATGCCGCGGCGAAAAACGCCGAAGTGCGCAAGAGTCGGGAAATGAAACAGGCGTTGCTGGCCGAAGCGAAAAGCGGTGGTAAAGCGGCGTCTGGGGGAAAGACCGGACGGTCGGCGCCTGAAAAGGCCACCGGCGGCAAGCCAGCCAAACCGAGTAAACACCGTAAGGGTCCGCCAAAAGCGGGCTCGGCTCCAGCCAAAAGCGGCGGGGCACGTAAACCTAAGGCCAAGTCATGAGTCAGTTGGAAAAAATCTACGGCGTGCATGCGGTAGAAGCATTGCTGCGTCACCACCCGAAACGCGTCAAGCAGATCTGGCTGGCCGAAGGCCGCAGCGATCCGCGGGTGCAGACGCTGATCGAGCTGGCCAGCGAAAACCGCGTTGCGGTCGGCCAGGCCGAGCGTCGTGAGCTGGATGCCTGGGTCGAGGGCGTGCACCAGGGCGTGGTTGCGGACGTCAGTCCGAGCCAGGTCTGGGGTGAGGCCATGCTCGACGAGCTGTTGGACCGTACCGAAGGCGCACCGCTGTTGCTGGTGCTCGACGGTGTGACCGACCCGCACAACCTCGGTGCCTGCCTGCGTTCGGCCGATGCGGCCGGTGCGCTGGCGGTGATCGTGCCGAAGGACAAGTCAGCGACCCTGACCCCGACTGTACGAAAAGTAGCCTGTGGCGCCGCGGAAGTGATTCCGTTGGTGGCCGTGACCAACCTGGCGCGCACCCTGGAAAAACTCAAGCAGCGTGGCTTGTGGGTGGTCGGAACGGCGGGCGAAGCCGAGCAGAGCCTGTATCAGCAGGACATGACCGGCCCGACGATCCTGATCATGGGCGCCGAAGGCAGCGGCATGCGTCGCCTGACCCGTGACCTGTGCGACTACCTGGTGCACTTGCCGATGACCGGCAGCGTCAGCAGCCTCAACGTGTCCGTGGCCACAGGTGTCTGCCTGTTCGAAGCCCAGCGTCAGCGCAGCGTCAAGGCTGCCGGGACCGGCAAAAAGTCCTGATCCGGTTGTGTTCCCTGTAGGAGCGAGCTTGCTCGCGATAGCGGTGCAACATTCGGCATCAATGTTGAATGTTGCGCCCTCATCGCGAGCAAGCTCGCTCCTACAGGGGTTTGTGGTGTCGCGCAAATGCGCATGCGAACGAACTGTTCAAATATTCACCAATAACCTTGCACCTCTCCTGTCCCTTCTCTACAATTGCGCCCCTTGCTGTGACGGCAGGCACGCATGTGTCTATCGCAAGCAAGTCCATAAGTGTCATTCACTCCTTGTCTGACCGCTTTTGAGCGGCAGGCTACAACCCGTAAGGAGCATTCATGCGTCATTACGAAATCATCTTTTTGGTCCACCCGGATCAAAGCGAGCAAGTCGGCGGCATGGTTGAGCGTTACACCAAGCTGATCGAAGAAGACGGCGGCAAAATCCACCGTCTGGAAGATTGGGGCCGTCGTCAACTGGCCTACGCAATCAACAATGTTCACAAGGCTCACTACGTGATGCTGAACGTTGAGTGCACTGGCAAGGCCCTGGCCGAGCTGGAAGACAACTTCCGCTACAACGATGCAGTGATCCGTAACCTGGTCATCCGTCGCGAAGAAGCCGTTACCGGCCAATCCGAGATGCTCAAGGCTGAAGAAAACCGCAGTGAGCGCCGTGAGCGTCGCGACCGTCCTGAGCACGAAGGCGCCGAAAGCGCTGATAGTGATGACAGCGACAACAGCGATAACGCTGACGAGTAATCCACGGACCTTTTAAGGAGCCTATCAAATGGCACGTTTCTTCCGTCGTCGTAAATTCTGCCGCTTCACCGCTGAAGACGTGAAAGAGATCGATTACAAAGATCTCAACACTCTGAAAGCCTACGTATCCGAGACCGGCAAAATCGTTCCAAGCCGCATCACCGGTACCAAAGCACGTTATCAGCGTCAGCTGGCCACCGCTATCAAGCGCGCCCGCTTCCTGGCCCTGCTGGCCTACACCGACAGCCACGGCCGCTGAGACCGGGCAGTCGACACGTAGTAAGGGATTGAATGCATGCGTGCCATAGCTGAGTTCATCATGCGCGGCCGTATGCAGGCCACTCTCGTAGTGGCCGGATGCGCGGCATTGCCGTTGTTGTATTGGTTGGGTGCTGCCGCAGGGAGCCTGGTGCTGCTGCGGCGCGGATTGAAGGACGCCTTGGGCGTCCTTGCTCTGGGGATGCTGCCAGCCTTGATTTGGTGGCTGTATTCCGATGATCCACGGGCACTCATGGTGCTGCTGGGATCTTCGGGCCTTGCGTTGGTTTTACGCGCAAGTGAGTCCTGGAACCGCACGCTGCTGGTCAGCGTAGCGATGGGAGTGGTGTTTTCGGTGGTGCTGGGTGCGGTTTACCGTCCCCACATCGAGATGCTGGCACAGGAACTGGTCAAGATCCTGCCGCTGGCCCTCGGTGACCTCTACCAGCAATTGTCGGTAGAGGAGCGAGCGCGTCTCGCCGCCCTGATTGCACCGGTCCTGACTGGCCTGATAGCGGCCTTGTTGCAAATCGTCAGTGTGCTGAGCCTGATTGTCGGGCGCTACTGGCAGGCGTTGTTGTACAACCCCGGTGGTTTTGGTCGCGAGTTTCGCGCCATCCGAATCCCGCTGGGGCCGGCGATGTTGCTGCTGGCGTGCATGCTTCTGGGGCCGAATTTCGGTACCCAGATGGCCATGTTGACGCCGTTGTGCAGCGTACCGCTGGTGTTCGCCGGGCTGGCCTTGATTCATGGGCTGGTGGCTGAAAAGCGACTGGCCAAGTTTTGGCTGGTGGGGTTGTACGTAACGCTGTTGCTGTTTATGCAGCTGATCTATCCGTTGCTGGTGGTCCTGGCCATTGTCGACAGCCTGATTGATTTTCGCGGTCGTTTGACGCCGAAAGACGTCGATAACGCGAACGGTGAAGGTTAAAAGTTAAGAGGATTTTCACATGCAACTGATCCTTCTGGAAAAAGTCGCCAACCTGGGCAACCTGGGCGACAAAGTGAACGTTAAGGCTGGTTACGGCCGTAACTACCTGCTGCCTTACGGCAAGGCTACCGCTGCGACCGCTGCCAACCTGGCTGCGTTCGAAGAGCGTCGTGCTGAGCTGGAAAAACTGGCTGCAGACAAAAAAGCTTCGGCTGAAAGCCGCGCTGCCCAACTGGCTGAGCTGGAAGTGACTATCACTGCCACCGCCGGTGACGAAGGCAAGCTGTTCGGTTCGATCGGTACTCACGACATCGCTGATGCACTGACCGCCTCTGGCGTTGAAGTTGCAAAAAGCGAAGTTCGTCTGCCGAACGGCACCATCCGCAACGTAGGTGAATTCGACGTAGCCGTGCACCTGCACGCTGAAGTTGAAGCCACCGTACGCGTTGTCGTGGTAGCAGCTTAAGCAGCACCTAACTGACTGGCACCTCGCGTGTCAGCCAGTTAACATCGGGCACGATCCTGTTTACAGGTCGTGCCTTTTGTTTTTCTACGATCCCCTAATTCCAAGTGGCCATGAACGATATCTCCGCTCCTGAGCAATACGATCTGCAAACCGCCGCGTTGAAAGTGCCGCCCCATTCCATCGAGGCCGAACAGGCTGTACTCGGTGGTCTGATGCTGGACAACAACGCCTGGGAACGCGTGCTCGATCAGGTCTCGGACGGTGATTTCTATCGTCATGACCACCGCCTGATTTTCCGTGCGATTGCCAAGCTGGCGGACCAGAACTCACCGATCGACGTGGTGACCCTTGCCGAACAGCTCGACAAGGAAGGCCAGACCTCCCAGGTGGGCGGCCTCGGTTATCTGGGTGAGCTGGCGAAAAACACCCCGTCGGTCGCCAACATCAAGGCCTACGCCCAGATCGTTCGTGCCCGGGCAACATTGCGGCAGTTGATCGGCATCGCCACCGAAATTGCCGACAGCGCCTTCAATCCCGAAGGGCGTACGGCTGAAGAGATTCTCGACGAAGCCGAACGGCAGATCTTCCAGATCGCCGAGGCCCGGCCTAAAACCGGCGGCCCGGTGAGCGTGAATGACCTGCTGACCAAGGCCATCGATCGCATCGACACCCTGTTCAACACTGACAACGCCATCACCGGCCTGTCCACCGGCTACACCGACCTCGACGAGAAAACCAGCGGCCTGCAACCGGCTGACTTGATCATCGTCGCCGGCCGTCCGTCCATGGGTAAAACCACCTTTGCGATGAACCTGGTGGAAAACGCCGTGTTGCGCAGCGACAAGTGCGTACTGGTCTACTCCCTCGAGATGCCAGGCGAATCGCTGATCATGCGTATGTTGTCGTCCCTGGGCCGTATCGACCAGACCAAGGTCCGGGCCGGTCGCCTGGACGACGACGATTGGCCGCGCCTGACCTCGGCGGTCAACCTGCTCAACGACCGCAAGCTGTTCATCGACGATACGGCCGGTATCAGTCCTTCGGAAATGCGCGCGCGGACCCGCCGACTGGTGCGTGAGCACGGTGACGTCGCACTGATCATGATCGACTACCTGCAGCTGATGCAGATCCCGGGGTCGGGTGGCGACAACCGGACCAACGAAATTTCCGAGATCTCCCGTTCCTTGAAGGCCCTGGCCAAGGAATTCAACTGCCCGGTAGTGGCGTTGTCCCAGCTCAACCGCTCCCTGGAGCAACGACCGAACAAACGGCCAATCAACTCCGACTTGCGGGAATCCGGAGCGATCGAGCAGGATGCCGACGTGATCATGTTCGTTTACCGGGACGAGGTGTATCACCCGGAAACCGAGCACAAGGGCATCGCCGAAATCATCATCGGCAAGCAGCGTAACGGCCCGATCGGCACCTCACGACTGGCGTTCATCGGCAAGTACACGCGCTTCGAAAACCTGGCGCCGGGCAGCTACAATTTCGACGACGAATAAGTTGTGTAGTGCCTGAAAGGGCCTCATCGCGGGCAAGCCCGCTCCCCCAGGGTTAGTGTGATCCCTGTGGGAGCGGGCTTGCCCGCGATTGGGTCGCCGTAATTTCCGACCATAACCGTCGGAATTGGTCAAAATTTGTGCTATATTCCGCGCCCGCGATTTTTCATCTCAACACCGGTCACCGTCATGCAAACAGCCAAGCCGTTATTTGACTATCCCAAGTACTGGGCCGAATGTTTCGGTCCTGCGCCATTCCTGCCGATGAGCAGGGAGGAGATGGATCAGCTTGGCTGGGATTCCTGCGACATCATCATCGTTACCGGTGATGCGTACGTCGACCACCCATCGTTCGGCATGGCCATCATCGGCCGGCTGCTGGAGTCCCAGGGCTTTCGCGTCGGGATCATTGCCCAGCCGAACTGGCAGTCCAAAGACGATTTCATGAAGCTCGGCGAGCCGAACCTGTTCTTCGGTGTCGCGGCCGGCAACATGGACTCGATGATCAACCGCTACACCGCCGACAAGAAGATCCGTTCCGACGACGCCTACACCCCAGGTGGCATGGCCGGCAAACGTCCGGATCGCGCAAGCCTGGTGTACAGCCAGCGCTGCAAGGAAGCCTACAAGAACGTGCCGATCGTGCTCGGTGGCATCGAAGCTTCCCTGCGCCGCATCGCCCACTACGATTACTGGCAGGACCGGGTGCGCAACTCGATCCTGATCGACGCCTGCGCCGACATCCTGCTGTACGGCAACGCCGAGCGGGCCATTGTCGAAGTCGCCCAGCGCCTGTCCTACGGACACAAGATCGAAGACATCACCGACGTGCGTGGTACTGCGTTCATTCGTCGTGACACGCCTGCAGGCTGGTACGAAGTCGATTCCACGCGCATCGACCGTCCGGGCAAGGTCGACAAGATCATCAACCCGTACGTCAACACCCAGGACACCCAAGCCTGCGCCATCGAGCAGGAAAAAGGGCCTGTCGAGGATCCGAGCGAAGCTAAAGTCGTGCAGATCCTGGCCAGCCCGCGCATGACCCGCGACAAGACCGTGATTCGCCTGCCATCGGTGGAAAAAGTCCGTGGTGACGCGGTGCTCTACGCCCACGCCAACCGGGTATTGCACCTGGAAACCAACCCGGGCAACGCCCGTGCGCTGGTGCAGAAGCATGGCGAAGTCGACGTCTGGTTCAACCCGCCGCCGATTCCGATGACCACCGAAGAAATGGACTACGTGTTCGGCATGCCCTACGCCCGTGTCCCGCACCCGGCGTACGGCAAGGAGAAGATCCCGGCCTACGACATGATCCGCTTCTCGGTCAACATCATGCGCGGCTGCTTCGGTGGCTGCACCTTCTGCTCGATTACCGAGCACGAAGGCCGGATCATCCAAAACCGTTCCGAAGAGTCGATCATTCGCGAAATCGAAGAGATCCGCGACAAAGTGCCGGGTTTCACCGGGGTCATTTCCGACCTAGGCGGGCCGACCGCGAACATGTACCGCATCGCCTGCAAGAGCCCGGAAATCGAATCCGCGTGCCGCAAGCCATCCTGCGTGTTCCCGGGCATCTGCCCGAACCTCAATACCGACCACTCGTCGCTGATCCAGCTGTATCGCAGCGCACGCGCCTTGCCGGGCGTGAAGAAGATCCTGATCGCCTCGGGCCTGCGTTACGATCTGGCGGTCGAGTCGCCTGAGTACGTCAAGGAACTGGTGACCCACCACGTCGGTGGTTACCTGAAGATCGCCCCGGAACACACCGAGGAAGGTCCGCTCAATCAGATGATGAAACCGGGCATCGGCAGCTATGACAAGTTCAAGCGCATGTTCGAGAAGTACACCAAGGAAGCGGGCAAGGAGCAGTACCTGATTCCGTACTTCATCGCGGCCCACCCGGGCACCACCGACGAAGACATGATGAACCTGGCCCTGTGGCTCAAGGGCAACGGATTCCGCGCCGACCAGGTACAGGCGTTCTACCCGTCGCCGATGGCCACGGCCACCGCCATGTACCACTCGGGCAAGAACCCGCTGCGCAAGGTCACCTACAAGAGCGACGGCGTGACCATCGTCAAGAGCGAGGAGCAGCGTCGCCTGCACAAGGCGTTCTTGCGTTACCACGACCCGAAAGGCTGGCCAATGCTGCGTGAAGCGCTGACCCGCATGGGCCGCGCCGACCTGATCGGGCCGGGCAAGAACCAGTTGATCCCGCTGCACCAGCCGGCTAGCGACAGCTACCAGAGCGCCCGTCGCAAGAACTCGACGCCGGCTGGCAGCCATAAAGTGGCGGCGACGGAAAAGACCACCAAGATCCTCACCCAGCACACCGGCCTGCCGCCGCGTGCCAGTGATGGTGGCAATCCGTGGGACAAGCGTGAACAGGCCAAGGCTGCGGCGTTCGCCCGTAACCAGCAGGCGGCCAAGGAGCGTAAGGATGCGGCCAAAGGCAAGGGCCCGAAACCTGCGCGCAAGCCGGTTGTGCCGCGCTAAGCCGCGCCCCCGCTGAACAGAACGCCAACCTTCGGGTTGGCGTTCTGCATTTCAGGCTTGGGAAATGTACTGGAGCTGCTGGCCTCATCGCGGGCAAGCCCGCTTCCACAGTGTTGGAGGTTGTCTGCTTTATTGCATTCGCAGCGATCCTTGTGGGAGCGGGCTTGCCCGCGAAGAGGCCGGAACTGCCAACCAATTTCTGACGGATCGCCACATTTACGTGCACCTGCGCCAAACCATTTTCCTGCAGCGCCCGATTTTGGTGCTGTACTGCCTCAAGCAACCGGAGAAAGCGCCAGCGCTGCTGTATGGCATAAGTCTTGCGCGGTGCCCGGTACGCTTTAGGCTCGCAGGAGGCACGCCGTGTCGATTCATGTCGCATTGCACCACGTCACGCACTACCGCTACGACCGCGCCGTCGAACTCGGCCCGCAGATCGTGCGCCTGCGCCCGGCGGCCCATAGCCGCACGCGGATCCTCTCTTATTCGCTGAAAGTGTTGCCCGAGCAGCACTTCATCAACTGGCAGCAAGACCCCCAGGGCAACTACCTGGCGCGCTTGGTGTTCCCGGAAAAGACTGAGCAACTGCGCATCGAAGTCGACTTGCTGGCCGAAATGGCGGTGTTCAACCCGTTCGATTTTTTCCTCGAGCCCTACGCCGAGCACATCCCGTTCGCCTACGCCGCGGATGAACGCAAGGAACTGGCGCCGTACCTCGAAACCCTGCCGCTGACCCCCAGGCTCAAGGCTTATCTGCAGGGTATCGAGCGCACACCGCTGCCGGCCGTGGATTTCCTGGTGGCCCTCAACCAGCGCCTGAGCGAAGACATCGGTTACCTGATTCGCATGGAGCCCGGGGTCCAGACCCCGGAATACACCCTGGAGCACGCATCCGGTTCATGCCGCGACTCGGCCTGGTTGCTGGTGCAGCTGCTGCGCAACCTCGGGCTGGCAGCGCGTTTTGTCTCGGGTTACCTGATCCAGCTCACGGCGGACGTGAAGAGCCTCGACGGGCCGTCCGGCACCGAAGTGGATTTCACCGACTTGCACGCCTGGTGCGAAGTCTACCTGCCGGGTGCGGGCTGGATCGGCCTGGACGCCACCTCTGGGCTGTTTGCCGGTGAAGGACATATTCCGTTGGCCTGTAGTCCCGATCCGTCCTCTGCGGCCCCAATCAGCGGCTTGGTTGAACCTTGTGAGTGTGAGTTCAGCCATGAAATGTCGGTGGAGCGGATCTGGGAAGCGCCCCGGGTCACCAAGCCCTACACCGAGGAGCAGTGGCAGGCCATCCAGACCCTGGGCCGACAGATCGACGGCGACCTGCTGGCCGGCGATGTGCGGCTGACCATGGGCGGCGAGCCGACCTTCGTTTCGATCGACGATCCGGATGGCGCCGAATGGAACACCGCCGCGCTCGGCCCGGACAAGCGTCGGCTGTCTGCCGAGCTGTTCCAGCGCCTGCGCAAGCATTACGCGCCCAAAGGCCTGGTGCATTTCGGCCAGGGCAAGTGGTACCCCGGCGAACAACTGCCGCGCTGGTCGCTGAACTGCTACTGGCGGCGTGATGGCGTACCGGTCTGGCACAACAGTGCGTTGATCGCCGATGAGCAGCAGGACTACGGTGCGGATGGTGCGCTGGCCGGGCGTTTTCTGGCGAGTGTCGCCGAGCGCTTGAAATTGCCTGCGCGTTTTGTGTTCCCGGCTTACGAAGATCATTTCTATTACCTGTGGCGCGAAGGCAACTTGCCGCTGAACGTCAGCGCCGAAGACCCGCGTCTGGACGAGCCGCTGGAGCGTGCGCGGCTGCGCAAGGTCTTCAGCCAGGGCCTGGACAAAGTGATTGGCCAGGTCCTGCCGCTGGCGCGCACCGCCCAGGGCGACCAGTGGCAAAGCGGGCGCTGGTACCTGCGCGATGAGCATTGCCGGTTGATTCCCGGCGATTCCCCCCTGGGCTATCGATTGCCACTGGGTTCCCAGCCTTGGGTAAAAGCCGCGGAGTATCCGTTCATTCACCCGCAGGACCCCAACCAGGACTTCCCAGCACTGCCGGGCACCGCGCAACTGGCGGTCCACGCTACGCCCGCAGAGGCCGAGGAGCGCGTGCCGGCACTCGACGAGTCGGCCGACTGGCTGACCCGCACCGCGTTCTGCGCCGAGGCCCGGGAAGGGCGCTTGTACCTGTTCATGCCGCCGCTTGCGCGGCTCGAGGATTACCTGGAGCTGGTCAGCGCCATTGAGGCCACCGCCCAGGAACTGCATTGCCCAGTGTTGCTGGAGGGTTATGAGCCGCCCAGTGATCCGCGCCTGAGCAATTTCCGGGTGACCCCGGACCCAGGCGTGATCGAGGTCAACGTGCAGCCGTCCGCCACTTGGGATGAGCTGGTGGAGCGCACCGAGTTCCTTTACGAGGAAGCCCGCCAGACCCGCCTGACCAGCGAAAAATTCATGATCGACGGCCGCCACACCGGCACCGGCGGCGGTAACCATTTTGTACTGGGTGGCGCGACTCCGGCTGACTCACCCTTTCTGCGGCGTCCGGACCTGCTGCGCAGCCTGATCAGCTACTGGCACAACCACCCGTCCTTGTCCTACCTGTTTTCCGGCCTGTTCATCGGCCCGACGTCCCAGGCGCCACGGGTCGACGAGGCGCGCAACGATGCCTTGTACGAGCTGGAAATCGCCTTCGCACAAATGCCGCCACCGGGTGAGGCCTGTGCCCCCTGGCTGGTGGATCGCCTGCTGCGCAACCTGTTGATCGATGTCACCGGCAACACCCACCGCGCCGAGTTCTGTATCGACAAACTCTATTCGCCGGACGGTGCGACCGGGCGTTTGGGCCTGCTGGAGTTGCGGGCCTTCGAGATGCCACCTCATGCGCGCATGAGCCTGGTCCAGCAACTGTTGCTGCGGGCCCTGGTGGCGCGCTTCTGGCGCGAGCCCTATGCGCCCGCCAAGTTGGCGCGCTGGGGGACGGAGCTGCATGACCGGTTCCTGCTGCCGCACTTTATCGAGCAGGACTTTGCCGATGTGCTGGTGGATCTCAACGCCGCCGGGTATGCGTTGCGCGCCGAATGGTTCGCCGCCCACCTGGAGTTCCGTTTTCCCAAGGTCGGCGATTATGCGGTCAGCGGCATCGAGCTGGAGCTGCGCCAGGCGCTGGAGCCCTGGCATGTGCTGGGCGAGGAGGGCGCAACGGGAGGTACGGTGCGCTATGTCGATTCGTCCCTGGAACGTCTGCAGGTCAAGCTCACGGGGCTGGCTCCGCAGCGCTATGTGCTGACCTGCAATGGGGTTGCGGTGCCGCTGCAGCCGACCGGTCGGGTCGGCGAGTTTGTCGCCGGCGTGCGGTTCCGCGCCTGGCAGCCCGCCAACTGCCTGCAGCCAACTATCGGGGTGCATGCGCCCTTGGTGTTCGACCTGCTCGACACCTGGATGCAGCGCTCCCTGGGGGGCTGCCAATACCACGTTGCCCATCCGGGAGGGCGCAACTACGACAGCCTGCCGGTCAACGCCAACGAAGCCGAGAGCCGGCGCATGGCGCGGTTTTTCCGGCTTGGCCACAGCCCGGGACCCCTTCAGGTCCCGACCCTGACTATCAATGATGAGTTGCCCATGACCCTGGATTTGCGCCGGTTTGCGCAGACCAGCCAATAACAGACCTGCCATAGTTATGCGCTAACCTGATTTTTTCCTGAGCCTGCCGAGCGTTCCATGCCTGACCTGCTAGACCGTTACCCGCTCACGGCGGGCACCTATCACGAACTGCTCGACGACAGCGGTGCCGTGCGCACGCATTGGCGGCGCCTGTTCGAGCAGGTGCAGCGCAGTTCGCCTGCACAATTGGTACAGCGCCAGGCGTTGCTGGCGCGACAGATCCAGGAAAACGGCGTCACTTACAATGTCTACGCCGACCCCAAGGGCGCCGACCGCCCCTGGGAGCTGGACCTGTTGCCCCATGTGATCGCCGCCGAGGAGTGGCAGCATCTGTCGGCCGGGATTGCCCAGCGTGCGCGGCTGCTCAACGCGGTGCTGGCGGATCTGTATGGCCCGCAGCGCCTGATTGCCGAGGGCCTGCTGCCGGCGGAACTGGTGTTTGGCCATAACAATTTCCTGTGGCCGTGCCAGGGGATCCAGCCGCCTGCCGGCACCTTCCTGCACCTGTATGCAGTGGACCTGGCGCGCACCCCCGACGGGCGCTGGTGGGTCACCGCGGACCGCACCCAGGCACCGTCTGGCGCCGGTTATGCCCTGGAAAACCGCACCATCGTGTCCCGCGCGTTTCCCGAACTCTATCGCGACCTGCAGGTGCAACACCTGGCGGGGTTCTTCCGGACCCTGCAGGAAACCCTGGCCCGCCAGGCACCCAGCGCCGAGGAAGTGCCGCTGGTGGTGCTGTTGACCCCCGGGCGATTCAACGAGAGCTATTTCGAGCACCTGTACCTGGCCCGCCAACTGGGTTATCCACTGGTCGAAGGCGGTGATCTGACGGTGCGGGATGCCACCGTCTACCTCAAGACCTTGAGTGGCCTGCGCCGGGTCCACGCGATCATGCGCCGGCTCGACGATGACTTCTGCGACCCGTTGGAGCTGCGCACCGACTCGGCCCTCGGCGTTCCAGGATTGCTCGATGCGGTGCGCCAGGGCCGGGTGCTGGTGGCCAACGCCCTGGGCAGCGGTGTTTTGGAATCGCCAGGCCTGTTGGGGTTTCTACCGAAGATTAATCAATACCTGTTCGGTGAGGAACTGCTCCTGCCGTCCATTGCCACCTGGTGGTGCGGCGAACCACCGGTGCTGGAGCAAGCGCTGGCGAAACTCCCCGAGCTGCTGATCAAGCCGGCCTTTCCCTCACAGAGTTTTATCCCGGTGTTTGGCCGCGACTTGAGTGAAAAACAGCGGCTTGATCTGGTCCAGCGCATGCGTGCGCGACCCTATGCCTATGTGGCGCAAGAATTGGCCCAGCTGTCCCAGGCGCCAGTGTGGCAGGCCGAAACCGGCCAATTGCAGCCACGGGCCATCGGCATGCGGGTGTATGCGGTGGCCAGTCGCGACGGCTATCGGGTATTGCCCGGTGGCCTGACCCGGGTGGCCGCCGAGGCGGATGCCGAAGTGGTCTCGATGCAGCGTGGCGGTGCGAGCAAAGACACCTGGGTGCTGGGCGAGCGGGCCCCCGTCGGCGAACAATGGAAAGCCCAGCGAACCCTCGGCGTGCACGACCTGGTGCGGCGCGATCCGTACCTGCCGTCGCGGGTGGTGGAAAACCTGTTCTGGTTCGGCCGTTATTGCGAGCGCTGCGATGACAGCGCGCGTTTGCTGCGCATCATGCTTGCGCGTTATGTCGACGGCGACGATCCGCAGGCCCTGCAAGCGGCTGTGGAGCTGGGGGAAAGCCTGATGCTGCTGCCCGAGGAGGGCGAGTTGCCCGAGCGTCTGCTCGCCGCCTTGCTCGGTGTCGACTGGTCGTTCAGCCTGCGCGCCAACCTGCAGCGCTTGCAGTGGGCAGCGTCCCAGGTGCGCGGCAAGCTGTCGCGCGAGAACTGGCAGGCGTTGGTGGAGTTGCAGCGCGAAGCCATGGCGCTTTCGACCGAGGCCGCGGATTTTGGCGAGCTGCTGGACTTTCTCAACCGACTGGTAATGTCGCTGGCCGCGTTGTCAGGGTTTGCCCTGGACGACATGACCCGCGACGAAGGCTGGCGCTTCTTGATGATCGGCCGGCGCATCGAGCGTTTGCAGTTCTTGAGCAGCAGCCTCGCGGGTTTTCTGCGTGGCGCCGGGGCGTTCGATCAGGCGGGCCTGGAATGGTTGCTCGAATTGGGTAACAGCAGCATCACCTACCGCTCCCGTTACCTGGCCGTGGCGCAGTTGATCCCGGTGCTGGACCTGTTGTTGCTCGATGAACAGAACCCCCATGCGGTGTTGTTCCAGTTGAAACTGGTGAGCCGCTCCCTGAAGCGCTTGAACCACGACTTCGCTGCGCCTGCCGAGGCGGCCTTGCCACTGTTGGTGGAGCGCCTGGCCGGGTTTGACCTTGGCTGCCTGGAGAACCCGCTTTTCGGTGACAGCAGTGTGCGCGCCGCCCTCGATGGCCTGGCGGACTTGCTGCAGGAGGTCGCCGATGTCAGCAACCAGGTGTCCGATCGCCTGGCCTTGCGGCATTTCGCCCATGTCGACGATGTCAGCCAACGTACGGTGTCCGTGTGAAAAGTGCCCGCTATCAGATTCTCCACGACACCCATTATCGCTACGACAGCCCGGTTTCCCTGGCCCAGCAGTTGGCCCATTTGTGGCCGCGGCCCTGTGCCTGGCAGCGCTGCACCGAGCAGCAGTTGCTGATCAGCCCATCACCGACGACCCGTCGCGATGAGCTGGACGTGTTCGGCAACCCGCTGACCCGCCTGGCATTCGAGCGACCCCACGATGAGTTGCAGGTCAATGCCCGGCTGACGGTCGAGGTGCTGGCCCGGGCATTGCCCGACTTCCAGCAGTCGCCGGCCTGGGAGGCGACCCGCAGTGCGCTGACCTACAGTGGCCAGTCAGTCGCCGACCAGGTGCTGCAGGCGTGTCGTTATCGCTTCGAGTCGCCGTATGTGCACTTGAAGAGCCCCTTCGTCGAATTCTCCGAAAGCTGTTTTGCGCCGGGGCGGCCGCTGATGCTGGGGGTACAGGCGTTGATGCAGAAGATCTTCAGCGAGTTCACCTTCGACGCCGAGGCCACGCAGGTCGCAACTCCGCTGGTGGAGGTGCTGGAGCGGCGGCGGGGGGTGTGCCAGGACTTTGCGCACCTGATGCTGGCGTGTGTGCGTTCCAGGGGATTGGCCGCGCGTTACGTCAGTGGCTATCTGCTGACGCAACCACCTCCCGGGCAGGCGCGGCTGATCGGCGCCGATGCGTCCCATGCCTGGGTGTCGGTGTTTTGTCCGGTAGTGGGGTGGGTGGATTTTGATCCGACCAACAATGTCCAGCCGGCGCTGGAGCACATCACCCTGGCCTGGGGCCGGGATTTTTCCGATGTGTCGCCGTTGCGTGGGGTGATTCTGGGGGGCGGCAGCCATGACCCGGAAGTGCGGGTGACGGTCTTGCCGATGGACTAGCGCGGTCCGCCGTAGGAGCTGGCTGGCCAGCTCCTACAGAAGATAGGCGGGACACTGTCCGGTGGGGCTCAGGCGTCTGGCGCCTGCTCTTTCGGTGTTTCTACAGCGTCTTCGGCAGTCACTTCGCCTTCTGCATCCTGGTTCAGTGCGCCGGCCTCTTCATCGGCAGCCGCTTTCTTGCGTTGCAACTTTTCCTCTTTCTTCTGCTCTTTGGCCAAGTCTCTTTGACGCTTGGCGAAGGAGTAATTAGGTTTAGCCATGGGCGATCCTCTGGGGTCGAAGGTGAGGTTGAGCGGCGCGTATTCTGCCTTTAAACCGGGACCAAGGGTTAATCGGGTTTTTGCCCGTCCCATTTGGGGCTGGCCACCGGCTGCCAGGCATCCAGTGCATCCAGCAGATCCTGCGGCGATTCGCTCGTTTGCAGCATGTCACGGTGCTGGCCGCGAACGAAGCCTTCACCGACGACATGATCAAGAAATGCAGTGAGTTTGCTGTAGAAACCATTCACTTCCAGCAGACCCAGCGGTTTGCCGTGGTAGCCGAGCTGGCCCCAGGTCCAGACTTCGAACAGTTCCTCGAAGGTGCCCAGGCCGCCGGGCAGGGCGATAAAGGCGTCGCTCAGTTCTGCCATGCGCGCCTTGCGGGCGTGCATGCCGTCGACCACTTCCAGGCGAGTCAGGCCGTTGTGGCCGATTTCCTTGTTTTTCAGGCTTTCGGGAATGATTCCGATCACTTCGCCACCGGCCGCCAGTGCGGCGTCGGCAACAATCCCCATCAAGCCGACCGCGCCACCGCCGTACACCAGCGTCAGCTTGCGCCGAGCCAGTTCCTGGCCCAGGGCAATCGCGGCCTCTCGATAGGCCGGGTCGGTACCGGTGCTGGCGCCGCAAAACACACAAACAGATGTTAAAGACATGCCTTCCTCCGTGATCAGTGACGAGCGCAGAGTAATGGCTGGCACCGGGTTGTTCCAAGATTAATCCGCGCGGCGGGCCTCATCAAATGTGCCACTGGCACCACAGGCGTAGGCGGCGAGCAAACTGCACAACAGGCTATTGAGGGACATGACGGACACTCCATTGGCGGCAACAATGGGCCGATCTTAGGCTGGCGCGGGCTGTCTGGCTGGTAGATTGTTTCGATGAGTGTCATAGCTCGAAAGTTGTATACAATTCTTGATTCAGGTCATAGGAACTTCCGGAAATTTCAGGCAGTCTTTACAAGATATGGATTTTTTAACCCTGCCTTGGAGATTCACCATGTTTGCCAAACTTGTTGCGGTATCCCTGCTGACACTGGCTAGCAGCCAACTGATGGCTGCCGAATGCAAGGTCACCGTTGATTCCACTGACCAGATGTCCTTCAACACCAAGGCCATTGAAATCGACAAGAGCTGCAAAACATTCACCGTCGAGCTGACCCACTCCGGCAGCCTGCCGAAGAACGTCATGGGCCACAACCTGGTGATCAGCACTGAAGCTGACATGCAGCCGATCGCCACCGATGGCCTGGCTGCCGGCATCGACAAGAACTACCTCAAGGAAGGCGATACCCGCGTGATCGCCCACACCAAGATCATCGGTGCTGGCGAGAAAGACTCCGTGACCTTTGACGTGTCGAAACTCGACGCTGCGCAAAAATACGGCTTCTTCTGCTCGTTCCCTGGCCACATCTCGATGATGAAAGGCACCATTACCCTGAAGTAAGCCTTTTACGGCTATAAAAAGCGTCCCAGTGCAGGCTATGTGAAAACCTAGCAATCTGCGTAGCGCTCAAAGAAAATGCTCCGTATCGGAAGATACGGAGCATTTTTCGTTATGGCCTAAATCCATGGTGAGTCCCGCAGCCAGACCAGCCCGTTCCCGGTCTCGCTGGAAGAGTTGATCCCCGAGGATCACCTCGTTCGTGTGATCGACACCTACGTCGCCAAGCTTGATCTTGTGCGCTTGGATTTCGATAAAGCCTTACCAAAAGGCACCGGGCGCCCTCTTACGATCCCGCCGATCAGCTCAAGCTGTTCCTTTATGGTTACTTCCAGCGGATTCGCTCATCCCGGCGGCTCGAAGCCGAGTGCCAGCGCAATATCGAAGTGATGTGGTTGATCAACCGGTTCAAACCCGACTTCAAGACCATCGCCGACTTTCGTAAAAACAACAAAGCTGCCTTTATCGGGACCTGTCGCGCTTTCGTCCAGTTTTGCCGCACGGTAGGTCTCATCGCGGACGAACTGGTGGCCATTGATGGCAGTAAGTTTCAAGCGGTTGCTTCGTCGCGGCGTCATATGAGTTTGAGGCGGCTCAAGCACCAGGAGCAGAAGCTGGATAAACGCATTGCCCAATACCTGGCCGAGCTGGATGAGGCGGATAGATTGAAGCCGATGAGGTGATTGATCGCGGCGTGGTCAAGACTGCCTTTGCGCAACTTGAAGTCAGGCACTCCAATAACCTGACGTGCCAGGCACTGATGAAGTCGATGGAGCTTGAGCAATTCAATACGCATGAAAGCAACACCCGAATGATGCGAAAGCACAACGGTCCGTGGGAGCGAGCAGGCTCGCGATAGCCGCGTTACAGGCTCTGGTCAATCACAGGGCAAGGGGTATCACGCGCTTGTGATGGGTCTTTTAAGACGTGTCACAAATGATCCGGAACTCCTCTTCACACACCGGCTCGCCGTGCAGGAAGGCGTCGATTTCTTTAACCCATGCCTAAAGTCGCTCCCGTGGTTTGCTAAACGTAATATCAACGAGATATTGACCCATGAAAATATCAATTCATGAAGATTGTACATTGAAATAAGTTGTGAGAAATCAAAAGTTTAGTTGGTTGTAGGGGGGGCATTGAAATGAAAGGAAAGCTCCTACAGTTCAGTATGATTGCTCCTACTGGAAGAAAATTGATTTTTTGTATCGTGCTGTTAGTCTTCAGATTAAGTTGAATTAACCGAGTGCTCTAGTTTTCTTAGTGTGAGTTTAATCTTGTCGGTGAGTGGGATTTTGGCAGCCAATAAATAAATGGGGTTGAAAAAATGAACACCGTAATTCTAGAAGACACTACATTGCGTGACGGCGAGCAATCGCCAGGCTTGGCATTTTCAAAACAAAGGAAGATTGCCATATTTTCTTCCTTGGTTGATGCGGGGGTTAAGTGGTTAGAGGTTGGTATTCCTGCGATGGGTGGTGATGAACTAGAAACAGTAAAAACTTTGCTTGAGCGGAAGGATGAAGCGACGTTAGTTGCTTGGAATCGGGGGGTGAAAGAGGCCGATTCTTGGGGTAAAAGTAACTGTGAATGGTGAGTTTTTTTGCGAAGTGTCAACAGTGGACATGTTATATAGCTTTCCAGAGCTTGTCGCATATTGCGCGAAAACTCGTAAGTTGCCCGCAGGTACTATTATCACTTCAGGGGCTATCTCTACGTACGGTCATGGCGATGCTTGTATAGCCGAAAAACAAAGGCGTGTGAAAATGGATCACGACATGTCTGACGTGGATTTTTTGAAAGTAGGGGATGTCGTCAGTATTGATTTTTTTGTATTGGATGAATTTGGTAAGTATCATCCAAAGTCTCTATTCGGTACTTTAGAAAATAAAGTAGTCGTGCGATGAGGTTAAATAAGATTGTCGCTGTGCACTTTAGCATTCTTTTGAGTGCAGCTAACATCTTAGGATCGTCTGGATTGATGGTCTGGGTTGACCATGCAATAAGATATGAGACGGAAGGGCTGTCAGCATACCGTCCTCTGATTTCTTATTTGATGGGTTTGTCTTTAGGATGCTGTTTTGTAGGGGTCATAAGTGCAGTAAACAAAAAAGTAGCCTCTCGGAGTTTTTTTTTACGTTGTATGCTTTTTGCTTTTTGCATCTGCTTTGTTCTTGCAATGGGTGAGCATGTTTTTCATGAATGGTTCGGTTTGTTATTGAGATTTCTTTGGGGTGGGGTGAGTGGGTGCACTGTTATCTTGGGCAGAGCAATGCTTGTATCTTCAGAAAAAAGTAATCATGCGCATAAAGATTTATCTGTCCTGAGTTTGGCCCTCGCAACCCTCCCTCTAATAATGCCCGCGTTATTTGCAGTTTTGGTGTTGAATCAGCGATCAGCATCGGCTATTTGTGCATCGTTTATATATGCAGTCACTGTGATCATGTTTTTATTGAGTGATACGCGTGTTGGTGCTGAAGATTCAATTTTGCTCGATGATGCTCTAGATTCCAGGTCGGGTGTAGTGGGTTGTGTAAGCCTTATAGTTATAAATGTCTGTTTTTTTTTGGCTTTGATGATTGTCCCTATGGTGATGGCTCGTAGTTATACTGACTTTCCTATAGTGTTCTTTTATTTGATAGTGCTGTGTCTATGGTTTTTCTTGGGGTGGCTGGTATTAAGGTGTTGTCAGAGTATTTCTGTAAAGTTTAGAGTGAATCTGGGTTATTTTTTTCAATTGATTGCGTTGGGATGCGGTCTCTGGGTGATGTTGTTTGGTAGTAATTTTATTTTCGTTTTTATAATGGTTGTTATGTTTTTGTCGAATATTCTAATTCGGCCAATATTGTTCTTGATGCTGGGGCGGAATCCAAGGATTAAACTGTTGTTGTTCGGGATTCAATCTGGATTATATATTCTTGTGGTGTCTGTAGTGTTGTTGGTTGCTGTTGTTTTTGTTTTGTCGGTGGAGACGGTTGTTTCACTTTTCTGCTGCTTTGTTGCATTGTCTCTGTCGTGCTTTTATTTGTTTTCAAAGGATTTTCATAAAATGGATAGTTGAATTTTATTTTTTGCGCTGACGGCGGAGGGTGCCATGGTTGATCAAATACTTAAAAGTGTATCAGCGGAAAGTCGATGTGCGGCATTAAAAAGATTATTGAGTTCTAGTGCTTGCGTGCGGGTCATGGAAGTTCATAGTCCTTTGTGTGCATTGTTAGTTGAAAAGATTTTTCATGTCGAAAATGGCGCTCGGACAGAATTTGATGCTTTTTGGTCTAGCTCTCTTACCAGTTCAACGGTATTAGGGAAACCAGATATTGAATTGATTGGATTTTCTGATCGGTTATCCAGCGTGTCAGATATTTTTGAGGTGACGACGAAACCGATGATTTTTGATGCGGATACTGGTGGGCTTCCAGAGCATCTTTCTCATCATGTTCGGACTGCCGAAAGGCTAGGTATTTCTGCATTCATTATTGAGGATAAAACAGGGTTGAAAAAAAACTCCTTGCTCGGCAATGAAGTGCATCAAGCCCAGGCAACGGTAATTGAGTTTTCAGAAAAGATCTCGGCGGTCAAGAAAAGTCAACCTGCGTCCGAGTTTCTTTTAATAGCCAGGGTCGAAAGCTTAGTGTTAGAAGTGGGGATGAATGATGCAATATGTCGCGCACTTGCCTATGTTGAGGCCGGCGCGGATGGGATTATGATTCACAGTCGTGAGTCATCACCTCTCCAAGTTCTAGAGTTTGCTCGTATATTCAGAACCTATCACTGCGACATTCCTTTGGTTTGTGTGCCTACTACGTTTAACGATATTCATTATGACACTTTGGTTGAAGGTGGTTTTAATGTCGTGATTTATGCGAACCACTTGCTTCGTGCCGCTTATCCAGCAATGCATTTTGTGGCATCTGAGATACTAAAAAAAGGATGCACAGCCGAGATCGAAAAGCACTGTTTGGCAATAAAAGATATTTTGAACCTTGTTCCTGGAACACGGTAAACATTTCTCAGAAAAACCCGGCCTATCAAGCCGGGTTAATGAAATGGGCAGCTTACCGCTGCCGAGGTGATGGCAGCTGCTTAAGGAGCAAACGGCATCACCCGCTTGTGATGGGTCTTTCTATAGGTGTCACAAATGATCCGGAATGCTTCTTCACGCACCGGCTCACCGTGCAGGAAGGCATCGATCTCGGTGTAGGTGACGCCATGGGAGGCTTCGTCCGGTTTACCCGGCGACAGGTCCTCGAGGTCGGCGGTAGGGACTTTTTCCACCAGTGACTCAGGCGCGCCGAAGTGTCGGGCGATGGCCCGTACCTGGTTTTTCACCAGGCCGCTGAGGGGCGCGAGGTCACAGGCGCCGTCACCGAACTTGGTGAAAAAGCCCATCACCGCTTCGGCGGCGTGGTCAGTGCCAATCACCAGGCCGTGGGCGGCACCGGCGATGGTGTACTGGGCGACCATGCGCATGCGCGCCTTGGTATTGCCCAGCACGAAATCCACCGACACCGCGTGTTTGCCTTCAAAGGCCGCGACCTCACTGGCCAGTGCCTTGACCGCCGGACCGATGTTGACCGTGTGGCGCTCATCGGGCGCGATGAAGTCCACCGACGCCTGGGCTTCGTGTTCATCGAACTGGGTTTCGTACGGCAGGCGCACGGCGATGAATTTGTAGCCCGCATCACCGCTGCGCTCGCGCAGTTCACGCATGGCGCGTTGGGCCAGCAGGCCTGCGGTCAGCGAGTCGACGCCACCACTGATGCCCAGCACCAGGCTCTTGAGCCCGGAATTGACCAGGCAGTCCTGGATGAAAGCGATCCGCCGCACGATTTCCGCTTCCAGGGCAGCCTGGTCGGCGAAGGGCGGTTGGACCTTGAGCTGTTCAGCAATCTCACGCTGTACGGCTTGCATGAATTCACTCCTTGCTTGAATTGCCAGATAGGGCGGCAGGTACTTGAAACACATGTCGCAAATAGGCGACGAAATTCGGATCCTTGCAGTGGGTCTTGCCAGGCTCGTCGGAAATCTTGGCGACGGGCTGGCCGTTGCAGGCGGCCATTTTAAGCACGATGCTCATGGGTTCGACACCGGGAATGTCACAGGTCAGGTTGGTTCCGATGCCAAAGCTGACATTGATCCGCCCGCGCAACGCCCGGAAGATCTCCAGCGAGCGGGGCAGCGTCAGGCTGTCGGAGAACACCAGGGTCTTGCTCATCGGCTCGATGCCGAGCTTGTGATAGTGGGCGATGGCTTTTTCCGCCCACAGGATCGGGTCCCCGGAGTCGTGGCGCAGGCCGTCGAATAGCTTGGCGAAGTACAGGTCGAAGTCGTTGAGGAATGCATCGGTGGTGATGCAGTCGGTCAGGGCAATGCCGAGCAGGCCACGGTATTCGCGGACCCAGCAATCGAGGGCGGCGCTCTGGCTGTCGATCAGCCTTGGGCCGAGTTGCTGGTGGGCCATGATCCACTCGTGGGCCATGGTGCCCAGCGGTTTCATGTCGATTTCCCGGGACAGGTGCACGTTGCTGGTGCCGACGAAGCGCCCCGGGAAGTCGTGCTTGAGCACGTTGACCACTTCTTCCTGGACCCGGTAGGAAAACCGGCGACGGGTGCCGAAATCCGCGACCTGCAACTCGGACAACTCCTCGCTGCTGGCGTTGGCACTCAGCCAGTCGAACTTGCGATACAGCTGCTCGCGGGCTTGCTCGAGCACCACTTCGCGGTAGCGATAGCGGTTGCGCACCTCGCTGACAATCGCCAGCAACGGCACCTCGAACAAAATCACATGCAGCCATGGCCCGCGCAGGCGGATGAACAATTCGCCCTGTTCGATGCCGGTGTGGATGTAGCGCAGATTGAAGCGGAACAGCCCGAGAAAACGCAGGAAGTCCGGCTTCATGAAGCTGATGCGCTCCAGGAAACCCAACTGGTCGGCACTCAGGCTCAACTCGGCCAGGCGCTCGATCTGAAAACGGATTTCCGCCAGGTAAGGGCGCAGGTCTTCGCTGTTGCGGCAGCGAAACTCCCATTCGACTTCAACGTTGGGGTAGTTGTGCAGCACCGCCTGCATCATGGTCAGCTTGTAGAAGTCGGTGTCGAGCAGGTTCTGCACGATGCGATCGGCAAACACACTCTCGCTCATAACGGGGATCTCCAGGCTGGCCGCAGCCTTTAACGCAGTTTCATTGAGTGGGCGTAGTGGCGCATATCGGCAGTGGTGATTGCCAGTGATTTTTTGGACGACGCCTATCCATTGTTGGAGCGGCCCTCATCAGTTGGCTGCCGGGGTATCGATCTGCTCCAGCATCCACTTCACAAAATCCCGGACCTTGGGCACCTCCGCCGAGTGTTCCGGGTAGGCCAGGTAATAGGCGTCACTGCTGGGCATTGCATGCTGCCAGGGAATGACCAGCTTGCCGTCGGCCAGTTCTTCTGCCACCAGGAAACGCGGCAACAGGGCCACGCCACAGCCGACTTGCGCGGCGCGGATGCACATGTAGAACGTCTCGAAGCGTGGCCCGTGGTAGCTGTGTTCGGTCTGGTAACCCTGGCAGTCGAACCAGTCGTGCCAGGCCTGGGGCCGCGAGGCATTTTGCAGCAACACCAGGTCGGTGAGCTGGGTCGGGTCCGTGAAGGGGTGGTCCGGCAGGCTGCCGGGCGCACACACCGGGACCAGTTCTTCGCCGAACAGCTTCAGGCACTCAGTGCCCGGTCGAGAGCCCTGGCCGAAGTAGAACGCCAGGTCGGCACGGCCTTGCAACAGGTCGTCGGCTTCCTGTTCGCTGCACAGGTCCAGATGAATCTGCGGATGGCGCAGGCGCCAACCCTTGAGGCGGGGTACCAGCCAGCGGGCACCAAAAGTAGGCGGGGTGGACACCCGCAAGACTTCTGTCTCGCCACCGTAGGAGCGCAGGTAGTGGGTCGACATTTCGACCTGGGTAAGGATTTTTCGGACTTCAACCAGGTACAGATCCCCAGCCGGGGTCATTTGCAGGCGCCGCCGGACCCGGCGAAACAGCAGGTGCTGCAACAGCTCTTCCAGTTGCGCCACCTGTTTGCTCACTGCGCTCTGAGTCAGGTTCAACTCTTCGGCGGCGCGGGTGAAGCTCAGGTGGCGGGTGACCGCTTCAAAGCACTGCAGGGCAGTGATCGATGGCAAATGGCGTTTATTCAGCATGGGTGGTCCCTTTGTTCTTGTTGCAACGCGTTGCATGAATAAACGGAATGATATCTCGCCTAATCGTCGTTTGTTGGCTCGTCTGTGTAGCGCTACAACTACAGGCCTGATCAGCCGACTTGCTGCGGCTGCGAACTTTCCGTTTTTTGCTTGAGGAGTGACCCATGGTTGCCGCATTGCTTGATCGTTTGGGGGTAAACCCGGCCCTGTACCAGAATGGCAAACAGCCCGTGCATTCACCAGTCGATGGCAGCCAGATTGCCTCGGTGAACTGGGAAGGTGCCGCCGAAGTCGAGCAGCAGGTCAGTCGTGCCGAGCATGCATTCGAATTGTGGCGCAAGGTGCCAGCGCCGCGCCGCGGTGAGCTGGTGCGCCAGTTCGGTGAGGTCCTGCGTGAATACAAGGCCGACCTGGGCGAGTTGGTGTCCTGGGAAGCCGGCAAGATCACTCAGGAAGGTCTGGGTGAAGTGCAGGAAATGATCGACATCTGCGACTTCGCCGTCGGTTTGTCCCGCCAACTCTATGGCTTGACCATCGCCTCCGAGCGCCCGGGCCACCACATGCGTGAAACCTGGCATCCGCTGGGCGTGGTCGGGGTGATCAGTGCGTTCAACTTCCCGGTCGCGGTCTGGGCCTGGAACACCACGCTGGCGCTGGTGTGCGGCAACCCGGTGATCTGGAAGCCGTCGGAGAAAACCCCACTCACCGCACTGGCCTGCCAGGCGCTGTTCGAACGAGTGCTGAAGAATTTCAGTGATGCACCGCCCTACCTCAGCCAGGTGATCATCGGCGGCCGCGATGCCGGTGAAGCGCTGGTGGACGACCCGCGTGTAGCCCTGATCAGTGCCACCGGCAGTACCCGCATGGGCCGCGAAGTGGCGCCGAAGATCGCCGCCCGTTTCGCCCGCAGCATTCTCGAACTCGGTGGCAACAACGCGATGATCCTCGGCCCAAGCGCCGACCTGGACATGGCGGTCCGGGCCATCCTGTTCAGTGCCGTCGGCACTGCTGGCCAGCGCTGCACCACCTTGCGCCGGCTGATTGCCCACGAATCGGTCAAGGAAGAGATCGTCACCCGTCTCAAGGCCGCCTATTCCAAGGTGCGCATTGGCCATCCGCTGGAAGGCAACCTGGTCGGGCCACTGATCGACAAACACAGTTTCGACAACATGCAGGACGCCCTGGAGCAGGCCCTGAGTGAAGGCGGCCGAGTATTCGGCGGTAAGCGCCAGCTCGAGTCGCAGTTCCCCAACGCCTACTACGTCTCGCCAGCCATCGTCGAAATGCCCGAGCAAAGCGACGTGGTGTGCAGCGAAACCTTCGCGCCGATCCTCTACGTGGTCGGCTATAACGACTTCGCCGAAGCGCTGCGCCTCAACAACGCTGTACCGCAAGGCCTGTCGTCGTGCATCTTCACCACTGACGTACGTGAAGCCGAGCAGTTCATGTCGGCGGTGGGCAGCGACTGCGGGATCGCCAACGTCAACATCGGCCCGAGCGGTGCGGAAATCGGCGGCGCGTTTGGCGGCGAGAAAGAAACCGGCGGCGGTCGCGAGTCGGGCTCCGATGCGTGGCGCGGTTACATGCGACGCCAGACCAACACCGTCAACTACTCGCTGGAACTGCCGTTGGCCCAGGGCATTACGTTCGATTAAGCAGCGGCCAGCTACAAGCTGCGAGCTTCAAGCAAACTGGCTTGCGGCTTGTAGCTTGCGGCTCGTAGCTGCTCCGACAGGAGCTTGCAATGCCGTTACGCGAAGAATGCTTATGGGAAAAACTGACGCCGCAACGGCCTGACCGGGCGGCGCTCAAGGGCGAGGTGCGGGCCGATGTCTGCGTGATCGGCGCCGGCTTCACCGGCTTATCGGCGGCCGTGCATTTGCTGGAACAGGGCAAGAGCGTCTGTGTACTTGAGGCTCAGCGCTGCGGCCAGGGCGGTTCGGGGCGCAACGTCGGGCTGGTGAACGCCGGCATGTGGATTCCCCCGGACGAGATTGAAGAGGGTTTTGGCGAAGTCGTCGGCAGCCAGCTCAATCGTATGCTCGGCGCGGCCCCCGCGCTGGTGTTCAGCCTGATCGACAAGTACCGCATCGACTGCCAGTTGCGCCGTGAGGGCACGCTGCACATGGCCCACAACCGTACTGGCGAAACCGATCTGCGCAGCCGCGAAGCGCAATGGAAACGTCGCGGCGCCCCGGTCGAACTGTTGACCGGAGCGGCCTGCGAGCAAGCCACCGGGACCAGGAAAATCGCCGCCGCGCTGCTTGATCGCCGCGCTGGCACACTCAATCCAATGGCCTACACCAGTGGCCTGGCCAAGGCCGCCGCCGACCTGGGAGGCCAGTTGTTCGACCACTCAGCGGTGACCCGGCTGGAGCGCCAGGGCCAGCTGTGGGCAGTACACACCGCCGAGGGCGCGGTTCTCGCCGAACAGGTAGTGATCGCTTCCAACGCCTACACCGAGGGCGACTGGACCGAGCTGCGGCGTAACTTTTTCCCGGGTTACTACTACCAGGTCGCCTCGGCGCCCCTGACCGAAGAAGCCGCGCAGCAGATCCTGCCAGGCGGCCAGGGCTCCTGGGACACCCGCCAGGTCCTGAGCAGCATTCGCCGTGACCAGGACGGTCGCCTGTTGCTCGGCAGCCTGGGCAATGGCAACCGCAAGCCCGCCTGGTTCCTCAAGGCCTGGGCCGATCGGGTGCAGCAACACTATTTCCCCTACCTCAAACCGGTGGACTGGGAGTGCACCTGGACCGGCTGCATCGCCTTTACCCCCGATCACCTGATGCGCCTGTTCGAGCCAGCACCCGGCCTGGTCGCCGTCACTGGCTACAACGGCCGTGGAGTGACCACCGGTACCGTGGTCGGCAAAGCCTTCGCCGACTACCTGTGCCACGGCGATCCGCAAGCCTTGCCGATTCCTTTCGCGCCCATGCAGCCAGTGCTGGGTGTGGGTTTGCGCAGTTGCCTGTACGAAACCGGGTTCTCCCTCTATCACGCGGGCCAGTGCCTGCGGATTGTCATTTAAACAAGGGAATTTGCCCTTGGGCGCGGCACTTTCGGCGGTAACGTCTAGCCTGTAATGGTGCGGGTTGTAGCAGTCCCGCACCAGCAGTGTGCAGTTCGGTGACGCGGGCTGTTACAGGTTGGTTGCACGTCGTTTCTGCTGACGGTTGCAATGGTGGCACGCGAAGGTTTCACCCTTAAAAAATAACGGTTTCACCTTCTGCGATCTAGACGGTTGCACGCCCAATGAAAATGGGCCCAAAACTGTCGAAAAAACAATAAGGCAGCGACTTGCTCAAGAATAAAAAACCGATGGCACGGCCCTTGCTCTGAGCATTCAGTGAAGTTGCAGTGCCAACTAAAAAAAACCTTGGAGCACCACCTCATGTCCCAGACGTTTTACAAGAAAGGCTTTCTGGCCCTCGCAGTGGCTGCTGCGTTGGGTGTTTCTGCGTTTGCTCAGGCCGACCTCAAGATCGGTGTAGCGGGTCCGATGACGGGCGCCAACGCGGCATTTGGCGAGCAGTACATGAAGGGTGCACAGGCAGCGGCCGACGCCGTGAACGCCGCAGGCGGCGTGAATGGCGAGAAGATCGTGCTGGTCAAGGGCGATGACGCCTGCGAGCCAAAACAGGCAGTGACGGTCGCCAAGGACCTCACCAACCAGAAAGTCGCCGGCGTGGTCGGTCACTTCTGCTCCTCCTCGACCATTCCAGCCTCGGAAATCTACGACGAAGCCGGGATCATCGCGATCACCCCGGGTTCCACCAACCCACAGGTCACCGAGCGCGGGCTGAGCGCCATGTTCCGTATGTGCGGGCGTGACGACCAGCAAGGCATCGTGGCCGGCGACTACATCGTCGATGTGCTCAAGGGCAAAAAAGTCGTAGTGCTGCACGACAAGGACACCTACGGCCAGGGCCTGGCGGACGCAACCAAGGCCCAGTTGGTGAAGCGCGGCGTAACGCCGGTGCTGTATGAAGGCCTGACCCGTGGCGAAAAAGACTTCAGCGCCGTGGTCACCAAGATCCGCGCGGCCGGTGCCGACGTGGTGTATTTCGGCGGCCTGCACCCGGAAGCCGGTCCACTGGTCAAGCAACTGCGTACCGAAGGCCTGAAAGACGTCAAGTTCATGTCCGATGACGGCATCGTCACCGACGAGTTGGTCACCACCGCTGGCGGCCCGCAATACGTCGACGGCGTGCTGATGACCTTCGGCGCCGACCCACGCATGCTGCCAGAGAGCAAGACGGTCGTGGATGCCTTCCGCAAGGCCGGCACCGAGCCTGAAGGCTACACCCTGTACGCCTACGCTTCGGTCCAGGCCCTGGCGGCAGGCTTCAACGGCGCCAAGTCGAACAAAGGCGAAGACGCCGCCAAGTGGCTCAAGGCCAACCCGGTCAAGACCGTGATGGGCGAGAAGACCTGGGACGCCAAGGGCGACCTGAAAGTCTCCGACTACGTGGTCTACCAGTGGGACAAGGACGGTAAATACCACCAGCTGGAAAAACAGAAATAACGGCACTTGATCAAGCGGACGCCACATTCCCTGTGGGAGCGGGCTTGCCCGCGATGACGGCCTGACAGTCGACAACTCTGTTGAATGATCTACCGCTATCGCTGGCAAGCCAGCTCCCACAAGGGGGCTGCGGTGGCCTGTCTGACATTACTGCGACGTAAATCTGTATTTTCCTTAGAAGAACCGCACCCCGACAAGGGTGCGGGTTCTCACTGCGTGAGATAGCGTTATGGATGGTATTTTCCTGCAGCAACTGGTCAATGGCCTGACCCTCGGGTCGGTCTATGGCCTGATCGCCATCGGCTACACAATGGTCTATGGCATCATTGGCATGATCAACTTCGCCCACGGCGAGGTTTACATGATTTCCGCTTACCTCGCGGCAATCAGTCTGGCACTGCTGGCTTACTTCGGTATCGAATCCTTCCCGCTGTTGATGCTCGGCACGTTGATCTTCACCATCATCGTTACCGGGGTGTATGGCTGGGTCATCGAGCGTGTCGCCTACAAACCGCTGCGCAACTCGACCCGCCTGGCACCGTTGATCAGTGCCATCGGTATTTCCCTGATCCTGCAAAACTATGCACAAATCAGCCAAGGCGCCCGCCAACAAGGGGTTCCGACACTGCTGACCGGTGCCTGGCGCGTGGACATCGGTGACGGGTTCGTGCAACTGACCTACACCAAGATCTTCATCCTGGTCGCGGCATTCGCCGGCATGGCGCTGCTGACCTACGTCATCAAGTACACCAAGCTCGGCCGCATGTGCCGTGCCACCCAGCAAGACCGCAAGATGGCCTCGATCCTGGGGATCAACACCGACCGGGTGATTTCCTACGTGTTCATCATCGGTGCAGCGATGGCGGCCCTGGCCGGCGTGCTGATCACCATGAACTACGGCACCTTCGACTTCTACGCAGGCTTCGTCATCGGCATCAAGGCCTTCACCGCAGCGGTCCTGGGCGGTATCGGCTCACTGCCCGGGGCGATGCTCGGCGGAATCATCCTGGGCATTTCCGAGTCGTTGTTCTCCGGTCTGGTCAACTCGGACTACAAGGACGTCTTCAGCTTCTCGCTGCTGGTGCTTGTTCTGGTCTTTCGGCCCCAAGGCCTGCTCGGCCGTCCTCTTGTGTCGAAGGTGTAAGCGATGTCTTCAACCCATAAAAAATCCATTGATGTCAAAGAAAGTGTGGTCGACGCGATTCTTGCCGGCCTGATTGCCCTGATCGTCTTTGGCCCCATTGTCGGGGTCGTGCTGGATGGCTACAGCTTCAACCTGGAACCCAAGCGCGTCGCCTGGATCATTGCCGTGGTCATGGCCGGACGTTTCGCCCTGAGCCTGTTCCTGCAGTCGCCCAAGGGCCGGCGGATCCTCGAAGGTTTCGAGTCCACCGGCTCCGGCGTGCACGTGCTGGCGCCGGACTACAAGTCGCGGCTGCGCTGGATCATCCCGCTGTTGATCGTCATCGCCGTGGTCTTTCCGTTCTTCTCCAACTCCTACTTGCTGGGCGTAGTGATCCTGGGCCTGATCTACGTGCTGCTGGGCTTGGGCCTGAACATCGTGGTGGGCCTGGCTGGGCTGCTCGACCTGGGCTACGTGGCCTTCTACGCCATCGGTGCCTATGGCCTGGCGCTGGGTTATCAATACCTCGGGCTGGGTTTCTGGACGGTGCTGCCACTGGCGGCGATCACGGCCGCGTTGGCCGGCTGCATCCTCGGTTTCCCGGTGCTGCGCCTGCACGGCGACTACCTGGCCATCGTGACCCTGGGCTTTGGTGAAATCATTCGCCTGATCCTCAACAACTGGCTGTCGCTGACGGGCGGTCCGAACGGCATGGCTGCACCGCTGCCAACCTTCTTCGGCCTGGAGTTCGGCAAGCGCGCCAAAGAGGGCGGGGTGCCGTTCCATGAGTTCTTCGGGATCGCCTACAACCCGGACGTGAAGTACTACTTCATCTACGCGGTGCTGTTCCTGGTAGTGCTGGCAGTGCTGTACATCAAGCATCGCCTGACCCGCATGCCGGTCGGCCGCGCCTGGGAAGCCTTGCGCGAAGATGAAATCGCCTGCCGCTCCATGGGCCTGAACCACGTGCTGGTGAAGCTCTCGGCGTTCACCATCGGTGCCTCGACCGCGGGCCTGGCTGGGGTGTTCTTTGCCACCTACCAGGGCTTCGTCAACCCGACTTCGTTCACCTTCTTTGAGTCGGCACTGATCCTGGCGATCGTGGTGCTCGGCGGCATGGGTTCGACCATCGGCGTGGTGATCGCCGCGTTCGTGCTGACCGTGGCCCCGGAGCTGCTGCGCGGCTTCGCCGAGTACCGGGTGCTGCTGTTCGGCATCCTGATGGTGTTGATGATGATCTGGCGACCGCGCGGCCTGATTCGGATCAGCCGTACCGGTGTGACTCCACGTAAAGGTGCCATTGCGTATGAAAGAGGGCAGCGCCATGAGTGAAGTCGTACTCTCGGTAGAAAAACTGATGATGCACTTCGGCGGCATCAAGGCCCTCAGTGACGTCAGCCTCAAGGTCCATCGCAATTCGATCTTTGCCCTGATCGGCCCCAACGGTGCCGGCAAGACCACCGTGTTCAACTGCCTGACCGGCTTCTACAAGGCCTCCGGCGGCAAGATCGAACTCAATACCCGTGGCCAGGCTACCAACGTCATCCAGTTGCTGGGCGAGTCCTTCAAGGCCAGCGATTTCGTCTCGCCGAAAAATTTCGCCAGCCGGCTGTACTACAAGATGTTCGGTGGCACTCACCTGGTGAACCGCGCCGGCCTGGCGCGCACGTTCCAGAACATTCGCCTGTTCAAGGAAATGTCGGTGCTGGAAAACCTGCTGGTGGCCCAGCACATGTGGGTCAACCGCAGCCTGCTGGCTGGGATCCTCAACACCAAGGGCTACCGCAAGGCCGAAAGCGATGCGCTGGACTGCGCGTTCTATTGGCTGGAAGTGGTTGACCTGGTGGACTGCGCCAACCGCTTGGCCGGTGAACTGTCCTACGGCCAGCAGCGCCGCCTGGAAATCGCCCGGGCCATGTGCACGCGGCCGCAGATCATCTGCCTCGACGAACCGGCTGCTGGTCTCAACCCTCAGGAAACCGAAGCGCTGAGCGCGATGATCCGGCTGCTGCGCGACGAGCACGATCTGACCGTGGTGCTGATTGAACACGACATGGGCATGGTAATGAGCATTTCCGACCACATCGTGGTGCTGGACCACGGCAACGTGATCGCCGAGGGCGGACCCGAAGCCATTCGCAACGACCCGAAAGTGATCGCCGCCTACCTGGGTGCCGATGAAGAGGAGCTGGTATGAGCCAACCGATTCTCGAACTCAAGGAGCTGGACGTGTTCTACGGGCCAATCCAGGCCCTGAAAAAAGTCTCGCTGCACATCAACGAAGGCGAAACCGTGAGCCTGATCGGGTCCAACGGTGCCGGTAAATCGACCCTGCTGATGTCGATCTTCGGCCAGCCCCGGGCCGCTGACGGGCAGATCATCTACCAGGGGGTGGATATCACCCACAAGTCGTCCCACTACATCGCCTCCAACGGCATCGCGCAGTCGCCGGAAGGACGGCGGGTATTCCCCGACATGACCGTCGAGGAAAACCTGCTGATGGGCACCATTCCCATCGGCGACAAGTACGCCAGCGAAGACATGCAGCGCATGTTCGAGCTGTTCCCGCGACTCAAGGAGCGTCGGACCCAGCGGGCCATGACCATGTCCGGTGGCGAGCAGCAGATGCTCGCCATTGCGCGTGCCTTGATGAGCCGGCCCAAGCTGTTGTTGCTCGATGAGCCGAGCCTGGGGCTGGCGCCGATCGTGGTGAAGCAGATCTTCGCCACCTTGCGCGAGCTGGCCAAGACCGGCATGACCATTTTCCTGGTCGAGCAGAACGCCAACCATGCCCTGCGCCTGTCGGACCGCGCCTATGTGATGGTCAACGGGCAGATCCGCCTGACCGGTACCGGCAAGGAGCTGCTGGTGAACGAAGAGGTGCGCAACGCTTACCTTGGCGGTCACTAGACCGGCAAGCGGCAAACCAACGCCCTGACGGCTCCTGCCCTCAGGGCGTTTTTTTTGTTGTTATGGAGGCTTGATCGTGGATTTTCGGGGTGAAACGGAAAATGTGGAAAACAATATTCAACAGCTGTCAAAGCGCGACATAAAGACGCTGCAAATGGCTGTTTTTCCACAGTTTTGACTTGTCCCCGTTTGCTGTGGAGCTGGCTGTGGGTAACGTGGGTGCAACTCGCTGCAGGCCTTTGTTTACGTGGCTTGCAAGCTTATGGTTGATTTTTGTACAGCGGCTTTTGCATGGCCCTGAGCCTGGATTGTCAACCTTTTTATTGGCCGCCGGATGCAGGTGAAAATCGCCCTCGCAGCCTGTGGATAAGTCTGTGGTTAAACTCTGGAAAGACTTCGCAAAGCAGCGAATTTGCTGGCTTGAAGCCATCGCCAATTTGACCGGCCGGTCGGGTTCAACCCGGGAGGGCGACACGTGGGGCGGCCTCGGTCAAGCAAAAAACTTTTCAATCTGCCCGTAAAGCCTTGTGGATCGCGGTGCCCAGGCTTTTGCACTTGCCCCCAAAGATTGTGGACGGGGCTGTGGATAAGGTGCGTGCAGTTGGCTGCGGGCCGCGGTCCACAAGGGCTCGGCCGAGTTGGTTGTTTTTTGTCCAGAAAACCCGAGGTTGCCCCTCGGAACGTGGCCGGGCATGCTGCCGCTTGTTAATCGATTTCAAGGCTGTGGATCAGCCCAATCCAGGAGAGCACGATGTCCAACACCCTGTTTATTACCGGCGCCACATCCGGTTTTGGTGAAGCCTGCGCCCGTCGTTTTGCCGAGGCTGGCTGGAAACTGGTGCTGACGGGGCGTCGTGAAGAGCGTCTGAATGCTCTGTGCGCCGAATTGTCGAAGCAGACCGAGGTCCATGGCCTGGTGCTCGATGTGCGGGATCGCCAGGCGATGGAAGCGGCCATTGCCAACCTGCCGCCGTCCTTTGCCACGCTGCGCGGGCTGATCAACAACGCCGGCCTGGCCCTGGGCGTGGACCCGGCACCCAAGTGCGACCTCGACGATTGGGACACCATGGTCGACACCAACATCAAGGGCCTGATGTACAGCACGCGTCTGTTGTTGCCCCGCCTGATCGCCCACGGTCGTGGCGCCGGGATCATCAACCTGGGCTCCATCGCCGGCAACTACCCGTACCCGGGCAGCCACGTGTATGGCGCGAGCAAGGCTTTCGTCAAACAGTTCTCGTTGAACCTGCGGTGCGACCTGCAGGGCACTGGCGTGCGTGTCAGCAACATCGAGCCGGGCCTGTGCGAAAGCGAGTTCTCGCTGGTGCGCTTTGCTGGCGACCAGGCGCGCTACGACGCGACCTATGCCGGGGCTGAGCCGATCCAGCCGCAAGACATTGCCGACACCATCTTCTGGGTGCTCAACGCGCCGGCGCACATCAACATCAACCGCCTGGAACTGATGCCCGTGAGCCAGACCTGGGGTGGCTTTGCGATTGATCGTAACGCTAAGGGGTAAGACGCAGGTGTCGATTCGGCCAAAACAGGGCATAAGGTACACTCCTTGTTGAAACCCCCACCGCATTTCGCGGTTGTCCGGGTTCACAAGGAGGCCATGTGAGTAACCGAGGTGAGCAGGCACTGCTCAAGCAATCGACCGTCCTGATGTTGGCCGTGGCGATCGCCGGGATCGTCACGGGTTTTGTTTCCGGGTCCCAATCCATCCTGTTCGATGGTTTCTTTTCGTTGATCGCGACCTTCATCAAGGTCCTGATGTTGATCACCGCCAAGCTGATCGCCAAGCAAAGCAATCAGCGTTTCCAGTTCGGTTTCTGGCACCTGGAGCCCATGGTGCTGTTGATTGAAGGCAGCTTCCTGCTGCTGATTGCGATCTACGCCTTTCTCAACGGTGTGTTCGGCATCATCAACGGTGGCCGCGAGATCGAGTTGGGTTTGGTGATCGTCTATGCGGCGGTGTTTACCGTTGTCGAGTTCGCCTATTTCTTCTACATCCGTCAGCGCAATCGCGCGCTCAAGTCCACGTTGATCCAGTTCGACAACATCAGCTGGCTGGTGGATGCAATGCTATCGGTGGGCTTGCTGGTGAGCTTTCTCACGGCGCTGCTGCTCAAGACCCAGGGGTATGGCCAATGGGCGCTGTACGTCGACCCGCTGATCCTGATCCTGCTGGCCTTGAGCATGCTGGCACCGGCCTGGAAGATCCTGCGCCCGGCGCTGCGCGATGTGCTGGGCATCGCCCCCGATCAACTGGATGACAAGGTGCGCCAGGTAATGGACGCGGCTAAGGCCGAGCACGGTTTTGCCGACTACGTCAGCTATGTGCAGAAACACGGGCGGGCGCGGTTTATCGAGATTCACGTGGTGTTGCCGGTGGATTACCGGCTGGAGGGCGTGGCGACGCTGGATGCCCTGCGTGAGCAGATTTCGGCGCAATTGGGCAAGCCGGATGCCGCGCGATGGCTGACCATCAGCTTTACCGCTGATCCGAAGTGGATTGCTGGCTGACGACCGAGGCGATTTGTCGCGAAAGCGGTGTTTAGCTCAACCCAGATACTCAGCCAACCCGCGATAACAGGTCGCCAGGTGGTAGGGCGTGGTCGACGGCATATCCTGGCGGCTGACGGTACCGCTGGCGTCCAGGCATTCGTGCCAGCCGCCGGCGTGCAGGAAACGTTGCTGCAAGGCTTGTAACTGGTGCAACAGCGCTGCTTGGCTGGCCGGGCGCAAGGTCAGGGCACGCAGGTATTCGGCCTGGGCCCAGATGCGCTGGGTGGCATCGCGCGGCTGTTGACCCTCCACCAGGTCGAGCATGGCGGCGACGGCCCCAGTCTGCGGCTCCACCCCCCGTTGTTCGGTGAAGGCGAAGGCGCGGTCCAGCGAAGCATGCAGCGCCGAGCCGCGCAGGGTCGGCGAGGCGTCCAGCAGGAAAAACCATTCGAACTGATGCCCCGGCTCAAACCAGTTATCCACAGCCCCCAGCGGCTTCTCCATCATCACCCCGTGCTGCGGGTCGATGAAGTGCTGCTGCATGGCGGCGCACAACGCCTTGAGTGCCGCCTCGACGGCCAGGTCCTCGCGCACCGCCAGGGTGGCCAGGAAGGCTTCGGCCAGGTGCATCAGCGGGTTTTGCAGGGGGCCTGCGCCGAGTGACGACCAGTCGCGGTCCAGGCTCGCTTCGTACAGGCCGTTGCCAGTGGCGAAGTGCTGGGCCAGCACCTGCAGGGCGGCGTTGAGCACCGACTCCACCAGCGGCTCACGCACCTTGGCCCAGTAATGGGCGCAGGCGAAGAGGATGAAGGCGTGGGTGTAGAGGTCCTTGCGCTGATCCAGCGGTGCACCCTGGGGGTCGATGCTGTAGAACCAGCCGCCATGCTCGCTATCATGAAAGTGCTGTTGCAACGAACGGAACAGCGCCGCAGCCCGTTCCTCGGCCGCCGGCACTTCACCGATCAGGCTGGCGAACAGGTACAACTGGCGCGCGCAGGCCATGGCCCGATAGCGCTGGGGCGGCAATGGCTGGTGCCGGGCATCCAGGGCTTCGTAGGGCAATGCCATCTGCGCATTCCAGCCCGGACCCTGCCACAGAGGCACGATCACGCCGCGAAAATGCTGCTGCACAGTGGCAAACAGTGCGGTCAGTTCAGGCTGGGAGGCGGAGCGGGGAGCATCGGGCATTGGCTGGCGTCGTCACGGCAGGAGTGTTTGCGCGACATGGTAGCAGCTGCCCCCCTTACCCCGCGAGCAGCCAGGCCCCGGTCGCCGCCGATGCTGCACCGGCCAGGCGTACCAGCGGCGCGGCGGCTTGTGGCAACACGCGCACCAGGGCGTACCCGGCAGCATGCAGGCTGGCGGTGGCAATGACGAAGCCGCCGGCGTAGGTCCAGGGGCTGGACATCTCGGGTAGCTCCAGGCCGTGGGCCACGCCGTGGAACAGGGCAAACAGGGCGGTCGCGCCAACGGCCAGGCTCAGGGCTGGTCGCACCGCGAGCGCCACCGCCAGGCCCAGCGCCAGCACCGAGGCCGCAATGCCGCTTTCCAGGGCCGGCAGGCTCAAGCCCTCGAACCCAAGAAATCCGCCCAGCAGCATGGTGCCGACGAACGTGCAGGGCAGTGCCCAGCGTGCGGCACCTTGTTGTTGCGCAGCCCACAAACCGACGGCGAGCATCGCCAGCAGGTGATCGAGGCCGCCGATGGGATGGCTGATGCCGGCCAGCAAGCCATTGTCGCCATGGCCCGGGTGAGCGAAAGCGAGGGCCGGGGTGAGCAGCAGGGCCGCGGCGGCAAATAGGCGTTTGAGTGTCATGGATAGGCTTCCTTTGCGAGTGTCTTGTGGATAACTGTCAGGCCGCGGTCAGCAGGCCCTGGCGTTCAATGAAGGCAATGATCTGTTCCAGGCCCTGGCCGGTTTTCTGATTGCTGAAGACAAAGGGTTTGCCGTTGCGCATGCGCTGGGTGTCGCTGTCCATCAGGCTCAAAGAGGCGCCCACCAGTGGGGCCAGGTCGATCTTGTTGATCACCAGCAGGTCGGACTTGCAGATCCCCGGCCCGCCCTTGCGCGGCAGCTTGTCACCCGCCGAAACATCGATCACGTAGATGGTCAGGTCGGACAGCTCGGGGCTGAAGGTCGCCGACAGGTTGTCGCCGCCGGACTCCACCAGGATCAGGTCCAGTCCCGGAAAACGCCGGTTCAGTTGATCGACCGCCTCCAGGTTGATCGAGGCGTCTTCGCGAATCGCCGTGTGCGGGCAGCCACCGGTCTCCACGCCAATGATCCGCTCCGGGGCCAGCGCTTGGTTGCGCACCAGGAAATCGGCGTCTTCGCGGGTATAGATGTCGTTGGTCACCACCGCCAGGTTGTAGCGCTCACGCAGCGCCAGGCACAGGGCCAGGGTCAGGGCGGTTTTGCCGGAGCCGACCGGGCCGCCGATACCGACACGCAGAGGTTGTGTGTTCATGTGATTCTCCAAAATGACCGGCCCTAGGAACGGAACAGGCGGCTGTACTGGCGCTCATGGGCCATGCACGCCAGGGATAGACCGAACGCGGCGCTGCCGAGGTGTTCGGGATTGATTCGGCTGGCGTCCTGCTGCGCCTGTTGCAGCAGCGGCAGTAATTGGCTGGTCAGGCGCTGCGCCGCTTGCTGGCCCAGCGGCAGGGTTTTCATCAGCACCGCCAGCTGGTTTTCCAGCCAGCTCCACAGCCAGGCCGCCAGGGCGTCCTGCGGGGTGATGTGCCAAGCGCGGGCGGCCAGCGCCCAGCACAGGGCCAGATGGGGCTCGTGGCAGCGCTCGAGAAACGCTCGGGCAGGTGGGTCCAACTCCGGCAAGCCGCTGAGCAGTTGTTGCAGGGAGTAGCCCATCTGCCGGCTTTCCTGGTGCAGCTCGCGGGTTTCGAGGCTGGCGCGGTGCTGCTCACAGAGGCTCGACAACTGCGGCCAGTCTGCGCTGGCGGCAGCGTTGCAGTGGGCGAGCAGCAAGGGCGCCTCAAAGCGTGCGAGGTTGAGCAGCAACTGGTCGCTGATCCAGCGCCTGGCGGTCGACGGGTCGCTGACGCGGCCGTTGTCCACCGCCATTTCCAGGCCTTGGGAATAGCTGTAGCCGCCAATCGGCAACTGTGGACTGGCCAGGCGTAGCAGCGCCCAGGCGGGATTCACAGGCGTACGCCGAACTGATGCAGTTTGGGGGCGTAGTTGAAGTCTTCGTCGCCGTGGCGCGAATGGTGATGGCCGCCACCGTAGGCACCGTGCTCCGGCTGGAACGGCGCCTCGATACTGACGGTGCGGGCGCCTAACTGCTCGAGCATGGCCTTGAGCACATAGTCGTCGAGCAGGCGCAGCCAGCCATCGCCCACTTGCAGGGCGACGTGGCGATTACCCAGGTGATAGGCCGCGCGGGTCAGTTCAAAGGCGTTGGCGCAGGTGACGTGCAGCAGTTGTTCAGGGCGGGCGCAGACCCGCACGATGCGACCGTCCTCGGCCTTCAGGCATTCACCGTCGAACAGGGGTGGCTGGCCGCGCTCCAGAAACAATCCGACATCTTCCCCCGCGGCACTGAAACAGCGCAGGCGGCTTTTGCTGCGGGCCTCGAAGTTCAGGTGCAACTCGGCGGCCCAGAGGGGTTGAGGGTCGATTCTGCGATGAATCACCAGCATGGCAAACTTCCGGCAAAGGACAATGCAGGGTTTAGAGCAAGGGGCTTGCCAACAGGAATGGTTGCAGGAAATTTCCTCGGCTAGCCCGTGAATGCTAGAAAGTGGTGCGGGGCTAGGGGGGATGGTGTGGCGTGGTTTGGTGCGCGATGGCGTGCGGACGCACCTTTTTGTCGCGCGATCAGGCGACGGGGCCCGGCGGGCTTATTCGGTGCTGCCCAACCCCTGCCAATGCTTGAGGCCGATAAAGATGAAGCGCAATTGTTGGGTGATCTTCGCCTGCGGGGTCAGATGCTCGGGCAGTGCTTCGACGGGGGGATCGATAATGTCGGGCAGGGTGGCGAATACACTCTTGACGATCAGGTCCGCCATCACCGACAGGCCGGCCAGGTCCAGGTGTTGCAGCTTGGGCATCAAGGCCAGGTCCGCTGCCAGGTCGGCGCTGATGTTCTCGCGCAATTGGCCAATAGCCAGGCGCACCGGCAGGGAGCCACCGTACTGCTCGCGGGCCAGGAACAGGAATTGCGAGCGGTTGGCGGCCACCACGTCGAGGAAGATACGCACCGAGGCATCGATGATCCCGCCCATGACGAACTCGTTGTGGCGCACCAGGCGAATGGTCTCGCGGAAGGTCTGGCCAACTTCGCTGACCAGCACCAGGCCCAGTTGGTCCATATCGGCAAAATGCCGATAGAAGCCGGTGGGGACTATGCCGGCGGTTTTCGCTACTTCGCGCAGGCTCAGGCTGCCGAATCCTCGGCCGCACTCCATCAGGTGGCGAGCAGCGTCCATCAGGGCATTGCGGGTCTGTTGTTTCTGTTCGGCGCGGGGCAGCATCAGGCGGCTGACTTCTAATCAGGGACAGCGGCGCACTCTAGCAAATCAGCTTTGCTGGCGTCGAACTTCAGTGGCAGGAGACAGCAAGGGCGTAGCGGGGCGTTGCGGTTGACGCAAAGTCAAAGCCCGACTCCAGGGAATCGGGCTTTTTTCAGGGCCACCATGGGCTCAGCTCACTGCACTGTTGCGTTCGATGACACGGTCACCACCACCTTCGGCAACAACTTGGCCTTGTGGGGTACGGTCGTAGCCATCTTCAACCAGGCCTTTCTCTTCCAGGCGATCACGGCCGCCTTCGGCAACGGTCTGGCCTTGTGGGGTGCGGTCGTAGCCATCGGCGGCGATTTTGTTGCGTTCCAGCAGACGGTCGGAACCACCTTCGGCAACGGTCTGGCTGAACACCGAGTGTTCGGCTTTGGCTTGTGGGGTGGCTTGCTCGGCCGCTGGCAATGCAAAAGCGTTAGCGGCGAGGAGGGAAAGGGTCAGGCTCAGCAGTAATTGGCGTTTCATGGTCGGTGCTCCGTGTGGGGGCGATAAAGTGGGTACGGAGCCAATGCTACTCTCGATAAATTGATATAAAAGTTCATAAAGACAATGGTAATAATCAACAGAATTGATTGTTCTGCCGAGCGCCTCTAGAACGCGGGTTTGCGGGGAACGTTTCAGCAGCGGATTGGGTATTTTCGACCCGCTTGTGCGCCGTCAAAGTGCGACCCAGGTAACAGGATTCTGGCGAGTCGGTCAGGAAAAAAGCGGCTATTTAGCGCTGAATCGGGTTTTTGGTTAAACCTGCGGGCCATTTGCCAGTCGTAGTTTTCATAGTCGGTCGATTTATGGCCTAGGATTTTTATCGAGCGTCGCGGTCCGGGCGCCGAGCAGTCATCAGGAGCTTTGTGCAATGACGCGCACCCGTAAAATTCTCGCCTGGGTCTTTGCCAGTCTCGTGTTGTTGATCGCCGTGTTGGTGTTGGTCATCGCGTTCTTCGACTGGAACCGGATCAAGCCGCCGCTCAATGCCAAGGTCTCGGAGGAGTTGCATCGGCCCTTTGCGATCAATGGCAACCTGTCGGTGGTGTGGCAGCGTGAACTCGACGAGGGTGGCTGGCGTGCCTGGGTGCCGTGGCCGCATGTGGTGGCCGAGGACCTGAGCCTGGGTAACCCGCACTGGTCCAAACAACCGCAGATGGTCAGCCTCAAGCGCGTCGAGCTGCGGATCTCGCCGCTGGCCCTGCTGGCGCAGCGCGTGGTGATTCCGCGCATCGACCTGACCGAGCCCAATGCCCAGCTGCAGCGCCTGGCGGATGGGCGCGCCAACTGGACCTTCACTTTCGACCCCAAGGACCCGAATGCCGAACCTTCCAGTTGGGTGGTGGATATCGGCGCGATTGGCTTCGACAAGGGCCACGTGACGCTGGACGATCAAAGCCTCAAGACCCGTCTCGACCTGCTGATCGACCCACTGGGCAAGCCAATTCCGTTCAGCGATATAGTCGGCGACAAGACCGCGAAAAAAGCCCAGGACCAGGGGGCGGCGCCGCAGGATTATGCGTTTGCCCTGCAGGTCAAAGGCCAGTACCACGGCCAGGCGCTTTCGGGCCAGGGCAAGATCGGCGGCCTGCTGGCCTTGCAGGACGCCGCCAAGCCCTTTCCACTGCAGGCCCAGGTACGGATTGCCGATACTCGGGTCGAACTGGCCGGGACCCTGACCGATCCGCTTAACCTCGGCGCGCTGGACCTGCGCCTGAAACTGGCGGGCAGCAGCCTGGGCAACCTTTACCCATTGACCGGCATCACCCTGCCGGACTCCTCGCCCTATGCTACCGACGGTCATTTGATCGCCAACCTGCGGGCACCGGAGGGGGCGAAGTTCCGCTATGAAGACTTCAACGGCACCATCGGCGGCAGCGACATCCATGGCAACCTGGCCTACGTGGCCAGCCAGCCACGACCCAAGCTCAGCGGCGCACTGGTCTCCAATCAACTGCTGTTCGCCGACCTCGCGCCCCTGATCGGCGCCGACTCCAACGCCAAGCAAAAAGCCCGCGGCGGCGACAGCAAACAGCCGGCCGACAAGGTGCTGCCAGTGGAGGAGTTCCGCACTGAACGCTGGCGCGATATGGACGCTGATGTCGAATTCACCGGCAAGCGCATCGTCCACAGCGAGAAACTGCCATTCAATGACCTGTATGCCCACGTGATCCTCAATGACGGCCAGCTCAACCTGCAGCCACTGCGTTTTGGCGTGGCGGGCGGCAAGCTGGACGCGCAGATCCGCCTCAACGGCCAGACCACGCCGCTGGAAGGCCGGGCCAAACTGAGCGCGCGGGGTTTCAAGCTCAAGCAGCTGTTCCCGACCTTTGAACCGATGAAAACCAGCTTCGGCGAACTCAATGGCGATGCCGACATAACCGGGCGTGGCAACTCGGTGGCGGCGTTGCTGGGCAGCGCCAATGGCGATCTGAAGATGCTGATCAACGACGGCGCGATCAGCCGTGAACTGATGGAGCTGGCCGGGTTGAACGTGGGCAACTACCTGGTTGGCAAAATCTTTGGCGACAAGGAAGTGAAGATCAACTGTGCGGCTGCCGACTTCGGGATCAAGAGCGGTTTGGCGACCACGCGCCTGTTTGTGTTCGACACGGAGAACGCGATCATCTACATCGACGGCACGGCGAACATGGCCAGCGAACAACTGGACCTGACCATCACCCCCGAGTCCAAGGGCTGGCGGTTGATCTCCTTGCGTTCACCGCTGTACGTGCGCGGCAAGTTCATCAAGCCGGATGCCGGGGTCAAGGGCGTGCCGTTGATGCTGCGCGGCGCAGGGATGGTGGCGCTGGGGGTCATTGCCGGCCCGGCGGCCGGTTTGCTGGCGCTGGTGGCGCCCAGTGGTGGCGAACCGAATCAGTGTGCACCGTTGCTGGAGCAGATGCGGGCAAGGCGCCGAAGACCGTGAAGGACTGATCTGCGGGTTTGACGAGTGTTGGAGCCTTGTTGTGATTGGGCACAACAAGGCTGAATAGGCGAACCTACAAGTCCTTCAGCAAGTCCGCCATGTCGTCGGCATGTTCTTCTTCCTGGGCCAGGATATCTTCTAACAGGCGGCGGGTAGTGGGGTCCTTGTCACCGATGTACTGAATGATTTCGCGATAACTGTCGATCGCGATACGTTCGGCCACCAAGTCCTCGTAGACCATTTCCTTGAGGGTATTGCCGGCGACGTATTGCGCATGGGAGTTTTTCGATAGCAAGTCCGGATTGAATTCCGGTTCACCCCCCAGTTGCACGATGCGCTCGGCAAGTTTGTCGGCGTGCTCGGCTTCCTGGGTGGCGTGTTCGAGGAACTCCTGGGCCGCCACCGCAGCCTTCAGGCCATCGGCCATGAAGTAGTGACGTTTGTAACGCAGCACGCAGACCAACTCAGTGGCCAACGACTCATTGAGCAGGCGCAGCACCTCCTCGCGGTCGGCGCTATAGCCTTCGGTCACGGCGCCGTTCTCGACGTGGGTGCGCGCCCGCTGGCGCAGGGTGTTGATATCAGACAACTGTTGCTCACTCATCTCTATCTCCTCGGGCGGATCACTCGGCATCACGCTCTGTTGGCGTGCTCCTTAGGTGTGAGTGATGGGCCGCGAGAAAAGTTTTATCGGATGTTGCGAGCCACGATGACGAGGTTGAGGCGGGCGCGGGGGAATGTCATAGAGTGGTCGTGAAGGCGTCATCCTGGCTGGCGATAGTGATGGCCGACGTCTTGCATCCCCTCCCGGGCTTTCCCATCGATCACAAGGATGTTTGCCCATGTCGCAAGACACTGCCACTCGCTACCCCTTGGTGCTGGTCCCGGGAATGCTCGGGTTTGTTCGCCTGGTGCTGTATCCATACTGGTACGCGATCATCCCGGCGCTGCGGCGGGGCGGGGCCAAGGTGATTGCGGTGCAGGTGTCGCCGGTCAACTCCAACGAGGTGCGCGGCGAAGAGTTGTTGCTGCAGGTCGAGGCGATCCTGCGGGAAACCGGCGCCAGCAAGGTCAACCTGATCGGCCATAGCCAAGGCTCGTTGACCGCCCGCTACGCCGCCGCCAAACGCCCCGACCTGGTGGCCTCGGTGACCTCGGTGGCCGGTCCCAACCACGGCTCGGAGCTGGCGGACTACCTGCACCAGCACTACCCGCCCGAGAGCGCCAAGGGTCGGCTGCTGAGTGCCCTGTTACAAGGCGTCGCCTGGCTGATGGGATTGCTGGAGACCGGCCACCACGTGCGCCGATGGCCAGTGGATGTGCACGCCTCCCACAACTCGCTGACCAGCGCCGGGGTGGCACTGTTCAACCAATGTTATCCACAGGGCTTGCCGCAGACTTGGGGCGGGCAGGGGCCCGAGGAGGTCAATGGTGTGCGTTATTACTCGTGGTCGGGCACCCTGCAGCCGGGTATCACCGATCGTGGCGGCAACCTGATCGACGGCACCAACCGTAGTTGCCGGCTGTTTGCCCGTACCTTCGTCCGCGAGGCCGGGCACTGCGACGGCATGGTCGGGCGCTACAGCTCGCACCTGGGCACGGTCATCGGTGATGATTTCCCGCTGGATCACTTCGACATCGTCAACCAGTCGCTCGGGCTGGTGGGCAAGGGTGCGGACCCGGTGCGCCTGTTTGTCGAACATGCGCAGCGGTTGAAGGCGGCGGGCGTCTAGCCTCAGCCGATCATCTGCGGCCCAGCACCCGGGTCCAGCGTTCGCACACAATCACCCCGCCCAGGGTCAGCGCCCCACCCACCAGGTGGTACAGCGCCAGTTGTTCGTGCAGTACCACGGCGGCAATCAGTGCGGTGATCAACGGCAGCAGGTTGAAAAACTGCGTGGTCCGGCTTGGCCCCAGGCGCACCACGGCCTGCATCCAGGCCAGCGGCGCAACCATCGAGGCCAGCAGGCAGGCGTACAGCACCAGGGGCACATTGTGGAGGGTCAGGCCGGTTTTCGGCGAGGCGACGAACAGCGGAAACAGCACCACCACCGCCACCAGCACTTGCAGGTAGAGCAGCACCAGGGGCGGCAGGCGCAGTTGCCATTTTTTCAACAGGGTGCTGTAGATCGCATAGGCGAGGGTGGCGATCAGCATCATTGCATCCCCCAGGTTGAGCCCATGCTCCAGCAGCGTCGCCAGGCTACCGGACGATACCACCACCAGCACCCCGGAAAATGACAGCAGCGCTCCGACCAGCGCCCCGGCGGTCAGGCGCTGACCGAGGCTGATGATGGCCATGGCCAGTGACATCAGCGGCATCAGCGACAGGATGATGCCCATGTTGGTGGCCGAGGTCAGGCTCGCGGCGAAGTACGCCAGGCTTTGATACACCGCCATGCCGAGTACGCCGAGGACAAATATCTTGCCCAGGTTCGGGCGGATGAGCGGCCAATGCTGCAGCACTGGCTTGAGCATGAACGGGGTGAACAGCAGGCCGGCAAGCAGCCAGCGATAAAAGCCGATCTCGGCGGGGAAGATCGCCCCGGCCGACATTTTGGTGATTACGGTGTTGCCGGCCCAGATGAAAATGGCCAGCAGGGGATAAGCGTATTGCATGAGGACAACCAGAGCATTAATGAGGGGGGATTATCCGCCTGTCTGGATCAAAGCCTATACTTGCATTCAGACAACCTGCCCTTGAATCCGGACAGCATGAGCCGTAAACACATTGATCTGCTGAATTTCAGCGAACTGCCCGCCCCGGTGTACTTTCGTTATGCCGATTTCGACGCGCACCTGTATGCCGCCGCTCACCGCCACCCATGGGGCACGCTGGAGTATTCGGCCCATGGTGTGCTGCACATGGAAGTTGGCGGCAGCCGCTTCATGTCTCCGCCCCAGTATGCGATCTGGGTGCCGCCGCAGACCGAGCACAGTTTCTACAGTGATCAGCCAATCAACTATCGCGCGGTGTGCCTGGCGCCCCAGGTGTGTCGCGAGTTGCCGGCGCAGGCCTGCACGCTGGCGATCAGCGACATTCTCAAGGCGATCCTCAAGGATTTCGCCGTGCGCGATGTGAAAATCCCCGCCTTGGCTGCCGATCAGCGCCTGGCCGAAGTGCTGATAGATCAACTGCACCAGGCGCCGGTTCACAACGGCTATCTGCCCTACGCCCGCAGCGCGGCGTTGTCGGCAGTGCTTGAAGCCTTGCAGGCGGCCCCAGGTGACAACCGCACGCAGGCGCAATGGGCCGCGCACGTGCACATCAGCGAGCGGACGCTGGCGCGTCAATGTCTGCGGGAACTGGGCATGGGTTTCGGCGAGTGGCGCCAGCGCCTGCGCTTTCTTGCCTCGATCGAGGCGCTGGACAGCTCACGCAGCATCCAGGAAATCGCCTTCGATATGGGCTACAGCACGGCCTCGGCCTTTACCGCGATGTTTCAGCGCCAGGCCGGTTGTTCGCCGGAACACTATCGTCGAAACAAAGGATTTTGATTTTACGATGGCGCGGGATTACAAGATTTCGTCTTTACGCACGAGCCAGACGTTTCATACGCGTATGTAAGATCGGTACTCCATCTCCCCGTCGGCATGAGCTGTACGCTGCGTTGAACCCGTCTCTGAACGAATAAACAACCTGCGCGATTCCCTGGCGAGTCGGGTTCTATCGGGCTGGCCGGCCGCGCCTGTTGTTTTGTTCAACGCAGACTTTCAATCCAGCAATGAACTCAGGAAATGCCAGATGGAACTGACATCGCAAATCACCACTTCACCCGGGCCAGAGGCCTCGACCAGCGTGCACCACACGTTCATCAACGAGGCGATCCCTGGCTGGCTGGCCAAAGCCAGGCCGCAGCGCCTGGGCGAATTGAGGGGCGCGCCTACCCGCCTCCCGGACTGGGCAAAGGATGCCTCGGCGGCCGACCATCGGGTCCTCAAGCGGGTGATGGCTGAGGGCTGGTCGGCGCAGAACCGGGTCGACAGGATGTTCGCCGGCTTGAAAGACCCCTACGAATTTGCCGAACCCCTGTTGCTTCAGGCATTGAACGCACAATACGGCGTTGTGGAAAGTGTCAGGGAAACTTTCCTGAGGCTGTATTCACCCGCGAGCATTCCACCCTGGGTCCATGACTTCACGGGGGGGGCGAGCAGTCATACGATTTCGTTGCTGGATGCGGCGCTGCACAACTTCTCGAGTTCACAGGAGTATCTGTCCGGGTCCGACTTTATAACCCGGCCCGATAACCGGGGGCGCTTCCAGATCAAGGACACTGGCCAGAAAATGACGCTCGCGCAGTTCCAGGCGCTTTGTCGGGAGCTGGACCTGGGGGCCCGCTATGGCGCCTATCTCGACGGCTATATAAATCCAGCCGACGGCCTGGCCAAAGGCGTACTGGAGTCCAGGGTAATCACCAGCCTGAAGGCCGGCCTGTCCGTCGCTCTGGAGCTTGCTCGGGTCAAGGGCGATGTTGGCGTGGACACCTATCGGCTGGTACAGGGGCTGCTCAATGGCCAACCGCGATCTGAGAGTGCCGTCAACTATTACCACTTGACCATGATGGACACGCGCTTGCATGGCATCGTGCTGATCGTCCCTGTCAGTGCCGACCAGGGAGTGATTGCCTATGTACCCCATGACCCTGAGCATCCGCTGAAGGAGTATGCCTCCTCGCTGGAGCTGCTCAACGAATTGACCCGTCAGTTGCGCGAGAGACCCTATCAGCAGTTTTTCAGTCGCTTCATCGCTCACCAGCAGCGCAGTTATTTCTTCGCCGACCTCAATCAGCGCCTGACCCACGCCACCTGGCACCACAAGGTACCCGGCGAGGATTTGCCCAGCTGGGAGCAAACACCGGTGCAAAACCCGCGCCTGCACTATGGCGTCGTGCCGTTCAAAGACGATAGCGAACATCGCTATCGCACTAACGTCTGGCTCTACTTGTACGAGGAGCAGTTGAACAAGATCTTCAATGATGCGCGGGAAGTGGCGGTTTCCACCGCGGATGCCGACCGCAGGGCGCGCTGGGCGGCGTTGTCCCATCTGGAGAAATTGCTCAGTGACATTTTTAATGTCGCGTTGATGGTGGTGACACCCTTCGTGCCGTTTCTCGGGGAACTGATGCTGGCGTACACCGCGTATCAGTTGACCAGCGAAATCATCGAAGGGGTCGTGGACTTGAGCGAGGGGCAGTACCTGGAGGCCTCCGATCATCTGATTGGCTTCGCCGAGAGCCTGGTGCAATTGGCGGCCTTCGGGGCTGCCGGTGTCGTCGGTGGACAGCTTGTTCCCAAACTCTCGCCGATGATCGAGGGCTCCAGTCAGGTAACTCTGGCCAATGGTCAGAAACGTCTGTGGGGGCAGAACCTCGAGCCCTACCAGCAACAGAATTTGAGCCTGCCTGCGGACTCCAGGCCGGATGAGCTGTGGTTGCACTCGCACCAGGGCAAGTCGATCCTGCGGGTGGATTCGCGCCACTTCGAGTTGGTCAGGGATACCCAGGCCGGCAGCCTTCGGGTAGCACACCCGAGCCGGGCGGACGCCTATCAGCCGATGGTGCAGAGCAATGGTGGCGGGGCGTTCGTGATCGAGGGCGAGCGGCCTCAGGAATGGGATGAACACACCCTCATGACCCGCCTGGGGCCCTCGGTCGAAGGCCTGGAAGACTCCTTTGATGACATGCAAATGGTCAGTTGCTCCCCGGTAGAGGCCCTGCAGCGGCTGTATCGGAACAATGAGCCAGCATTGCCGCTGCTCAGTGATACGGCGACCCGGTTCCGGATTGATCAAGAGGTACACACGTTCATTGAGCAGATCGGCAGTGACCTGCCCGCGGACTACTTGCAAGCCGATGTCCTGATGCAACTGCAACTGCTGGACGGGCTGCTGACGGGGGAGCGGCGACTGCAGTTGATTGCTCGCGACGGCACCACGGTGCTTTGGGAAAACGGATCGGCGGCGCTGGCACCGACACGGATCCACGAGGACCGCCTGATCAATGGCGACCTGCTGCAGACTCTGTTGTCGCACCTGAATGAAGCCGAAACCCGACGCCTGATGGAGTCGGAACTCGGCGCTGCGGTGAGTACCCCGCAAGCGAACGCCGGCGTACTCAGGGCCGAGCTCGAGCGACGTGCAAGCGCACAGCGTACGACGTTGTTCGAGCGGCGCTACGCCGCCAGCGAGTCGGCTTGGCCAGCCCAGGTGCAAATCCTGCTCGAGCAATTTTCGGGGCTGCCAGGCAGTGTCGCCCAGGAGCTGCTGAGTGTTGCCAGCCCGCTGGAACTGCAAGCGCTCAGCCAGCGGCGTGTGCCGGCACGGCTCAATGGGCTGGCCCGAGCGGCGCTGGAAGAGGTCAGGGTCGCTCGCGCTTATGAAGGTATCTACCTGACTGCGGTCGAGAGCTTTGATACCGATAAAGTGGTACTGCACTCCCTGGAAAACCTGCCGGGCTGGCCGGTTGATGTGCAGCTACAGGTGCGCCGCTACGAAGTGGATGGCCGGCTCATGGACAGCATCGGCAACGCGGATGCCAGGCTCAAGCGCACGATCGTGGCGCTTGCCGATGGAGATTTTCAAGTCTGTGACGAGCAGGGCCAGGTCCTGCATTCCGGGGCTGATTTTTATGCTTCGATTCTCCAGGCACTCCCGGACGACGAGCTCAAGGGTTTGAATCTTGGCCGGGGAAAAGTTCAGCAACTGAAACAGGCGATCAGCCAGCACCTGCTGGCACGTGAGCAACTGCCCGCGATCCTGGACGCTGATCCGGCCCCAGTGCCGCCGACAATTGACCCGCGTTTGCTGCGACTGCGTGGTGGTGCGCCGGGTGACGTCCCTGTGGATGACTCGCTTGAGGACCTACTGCGCACTAAGGTGCGCCTAAGGCAGCGGGCGGGTATTGCCGATGACGATGCCGGGCAAGCGAGCACAGACAACTTCGATCAAGGACTGCGGATTGTCGACGAGCAGTATTCGCTGCGGGGGCTAAGGGAGCTTGAATGGGCGTTCCACTACGCGCGCGAAAGCCCCTTGGCCATAGAAAGACTCAGGCAAAGTATCGAGCTTTTACCCGAATTGAACGGGCTGTTGACGCCTGAACAGTTTTCCAGCGTGTTGGACGCTGCGTTCAGCGAGCAACGAGGGGAACTGTCCACTGCTCAGCGGGAGTTGGCCATGACCGCGCGTTATCTGAAGCAAACCGGGCGTGCCAGTGAGTACGATGCGCTGGCGCAGTCGACGACGGCCGAGGGAGCTCAGTCAGATACCGCAGCAGACCTGTTTAGCTATGCGCAGCTTTTCGATCTGCCGGTGCAGCCAGGCAGAGTGATTGAAGTGGACGCGCCAACCATGGCCAATCTGCAGTTGGCACAACGAACCGTCGCCCGGAGCAAGGAGCTGCTGCCCCTGTCCGGCAATCAAAGGCCGAGCATCTGGGAAAAAGGCGGTTCGGCCATCGCCAAACTGAAAAACCTCAGGAAGATCGACCTGGCGACCGGCCAGGCCACCGCCGAACTGACCATCGGCGAGGCAGCTCAGGCCGCGATAAAAATCATGGGCGGCAACTGCTCGGAAAACTCCAAGGTGACCTTTTCGATTCTGGCCAGCCAGCCAAGATCTGCTGCGGTGCATATTGTCAGGGCCAGCGATTTTGACCACCAATACGTGCTCATCGGTGACCTGAGCAAGCCCGCCGAGTTGGTGGTCGCTGACTCCTGGCCAGAACTGCCCGCTGCACACCTGGCCCAGGAGGGTTGCTTCGGCTTTGATCCTGATCCCGTGATCAGCCTGGAGCCCGGGCCGGCGATTGCCGAGTACAGCTTTATCAATGACACGCCACCAGGTCCTCCAACGTTACCCGCGCGGGGCACCGATGACTCGACCTTGCGTTCAATCAAGGTTGCGAAGTTGCATCAGAAAGGCTCTTACGCCCAATGGACCTCATCGAATGCACTGGGCGCTACCTATCGTGAGCCGGGCGGGCAGCCGGTGTCTTTCGAACGCTTTCGCGCCGAGCTCATTGAGCGCCGAATAAAGGCTTATGAGGAATACGTACAGGCGATTGGCCCCGTCTGACGAGCTGCGAAGCCGGGACCGGGGTGGGTTAATCGCGCCCTGACGTTTGCTGCTCCTGGATGAACCTGTAACAGCTGTTGTCTACACTGCAGTTCAAGCTGCGCCCCTCGGCGCAGCAACCAGGAGAAGTCTCCATGAAGATGCTGCGTATCCCGTTGTTGATGGTCGGCTTGCTGCTCTGCTCCCAGGGTTTTGCCGCCACGGCGCAACAGAACAAAATGACCACCTGCAACGCCGACGCCACCACCAAGGCCCTCAAGGGCGACGAGCGCAAAGCCTTCATGAGCGATTGCCTCAAAGCGCAGCCGGCAGCCAATGACGCCAAGGCCCTGACCCCACAACAAGAGAAGATGAAAACCTGCAACGCCACCGCAGCCACCCAGGCGCTGACCGGCGAGGCACGTAAAACCTTCATGAGTGATTGCCTGAAGAAAAAATAAACTACCAGGGCAAATTGGCGGCCAGCGTTCAAGCCAGTGGTGCCGATCGATATCGGCCATCCGCTCGCTTCAAGGGCCGAACGCTGGCAGACTGCCAATCCTTTAACGCCGTTTGTTTTGAGGCTGTATGCCAACGTTTTCTCAGCGTCACGTGTTGCTGGTAGTCAGTTGGGTGATCATTTTTGGTGGTTTGCTGCTGGTCTTGCCCCTGCGGCTGTTGCCCAGCCTGCTGGCTGGGTTGCTGGTGTACGAACTGGTCAACATGCTCACCCCCCAACTGCAACGGCTGATCGAAGGGCGGCGTGCGCGCTGGTTGGCGGTGGCCTTGCTGGGCACCCTGGTGGTCAGTGTGCTGGCGTTGATCTTTGCCGGTGCCTTCAGCTTCCTGTTGCATGAAGCGGAAAATCCCGGGGCGTCGCTGGATAAATTCATGGGCGTGGTCGATAAGGCGCGCGGCCAGCTACCGCCGTTCGTTGACGCCTATTTGCCGGCCAGTGCCGCCGAATTCCGCGTGGCCATCGGTGAATGGCTGAGCAAGCACCTGAGCGACCTGCAACTGGTGGGCAAGGACGCGGCGCACATGTTCGTCACCTTGCTGATCGGTATGGTGCTGGGGGCAATCATTGCCCTGCAGCGGGTGCCGGACCTGACCAAGCGCAAACCCCTGGCTGCCGCGCTGTTCGACCGCCTGCACCTGCTGGTCCAGGCCTTTCGCAACATCGTTTTTGCGCAGATCAAGATTTCCCTGCTCAACACCTTCTTCACCGGGATCTTCCTGGCGGTGATCCTGCCGATGTTCGGGATTCACCTGCCGCTGACCAAGACCCTGATAGTGTTGACCTTCCTGCTGGGCTTGCTGCCGGTGATTGGCAACCTGATGTCCAACACCCTGATCACCATCGTCGGCTTGTCGCTGTCGATCTGGGTGGCGATGGCGGCGCTGGGCTACCTGATTTTCATCCACAAGCTGGAGTACTTCCTCAACGCACGGATCGTCGGCGGGCAGATCAGTGCCAAGTCGTGGGAGTTGCTCCTGGCGATGCTGGTATTCGAAGCCGCGTTCGGCCTGCCGGGGGTGGTGGCAGGGCCGATTTACTACGCGTATCTCAAGAGCGAGTTGAAGCAGGCGGGGATGGTTTGATCTGCGAGATGTGGGTTGCCTGACCTGACGTCATCGCTGGCATAGGTATCTACACAGCTGTGGTGCGACGTTGCACCTGTGGAGAGAGAACCTGCTTGCGTAGTGACCTCGGGGCCGACCAGGGTGTTGGATAAGACGGAGTACATATCCATTCTTGCGGTAATGGCCTCCTATGGTTCCGCCTGACGGCGGCTCACTTTTGAACAGCGCAAAAGTAAGCAAAACGCTCTTA
>NZ_CATKPN010000056.1:0-43691 GCF_949767245.1 Pseudomonas sp. IT-P176 | reverse complement strand
GAGTGACTGGGGGAAGAGGCGCTTCCCGGAATCCTGGCTGACGCAAACGAGCAACCGGACGAATCATTGGTAGCATGAACCTAACTGTAGGCGCAGCGAACCCAGGGAAACCCAGAAGATGAAACGCCCAGCTCTGGAGAATTGCAATAATGTGGTAACCGCAGTCAATTGCACCTATTCGGGTGGTCGAGTTTTTGCTGCTGCAATCCACTGCATACTGATCAAGGAGTTCGCCCCTCACCGATGAACATACCCACTGCGTAGAACAAGTCGCCGGCACGACCCTTCTGGCTGATTACATCGCTGCGAAATACGACGGCATGTTCGTCCAACTTACGGAAACGGGGACAACCAGTTGCCGCCCCCCACGGCGCAATTCCAATCGACTGGATAGTCGAGCGTTGGACTACACCAGCGCAAACATGATCAACCACCATTACGGCACGTGAAGCAATGAAGCCCCCTATGTCATTGGAATGCCAAAGCACCCTAAACTGGGGTAGATCGCGGACAGACCAACATTGGGCGTTCTCATGGAGACTCCCATACCTCCTTTTTCCAGACGCCAAAAACCACAAACCCCCGACTTTCTCTAGGAAAATCGGGGGTTTGTGTTTGCAGAATGTGGCGGTGAAGGAGAGATTCGAACTCTCGATACAGTTTCCTGTATACACACTTTCCAGGCGTGCTCCTTAAGCCACTCGGACACTTCACCGTATCTCTTCAAACAAGTTCTGTCTGTCGAGGCGCGCTAATGTAGTCGAAAGCTTTTCTGATGGCAAACATTTTTTTCAGAATTTTCATGCGCTTAAGAGATTTGTTCGGGCGCGCGGTTTTGTGGGTAGGGCAAACCGGCCATTCTCCGGCCCGGGCCGTGCCTCTATATAGAGGGGAATGCCGGGCGGCCGTGGCCGGCCATGCCTGGCGGAGCCGGTTTGGCTGACTGGCCGGTCAGTCATGGCGCTTTACCTGGCCGACGGCCATGGGTAACGTCTGCTGCACTTCAATACAAGGAATAGCGTCATGAGTGAGTTGATTTCCTACCACCTCGAAGACGGTATCGCGACCCTGACCTTGAGCAATGGCAAGGTCAATGCCATCTCCCCGGACGTGATCGCCGCGTTTAATGCTGCGCTGGACCAGGCCGTGACGGATCGGGCGGTGGTGATCATCACCGGCCAGCCGGGCATTCTCTCCGGCGGTTATGACCTGAAGGTGATGACGGCGGGTCCCAAGGAAGCCGTGAGCCTGGTGACTGCCGGTTCTACCCTCGCCCGCCGCCTGCTGGCCCACCCGTTCCCGGTGATCGTCGCGTGCCCTGGGCATGCGGTGGCCAAGGGCGCGTTCATTCTGTTGTCGGCTGACTACCGGATCGGGGTCGAGGGGCCGTTCAGCATTGGCCTGAATGAAGTGCAGATCGGCATGACCATGCACCACGCCGGCATCGAGCTGGCCCGTGATCGCCTGCGCAAGTCGGCGTTCCACCGTTCGGTGATCAATGGCGAGATGTTCGACCCGCAAGGCGCAGTGGATGCCGGCTTCCTCGACAAGGTGGTAGCGGCCGAGGAGCTGCAAAGTGCTGCACTGGCGGCGGCCCGTCAGTTGAAGAAGATCAACATGACTGCCCACAAGAACACCAAGCTCAAGGTTCGCAAGGGCTTGCTGGATGCGCTGGACAGCGCAATCGTCCAGGACCAGGCTCACCTGGTTTAAGGTCAGGGCCTGCGCTTGCTTGCGATGAACTTAAAAACAACGCGTTTGTTCTGCCAGCATGCGTAATCGTTGACGTCCATCGCGAGCAAGCCGCAAGCGGGCACTCGCTCCTACAGTAAATCTGGCGGTCCGCAAATTTTGCGTACGGCCAGCAAACCTGTGGGAGCGGGCGTTCGATCGTACAAAGTGCGGCGTTGTCGCCAAGCATTGGGGTTTTTCCTACATAGGCAACCGAAAAGCGCTTAAACGCTCTAGCCCGCATCCATCAGCAGATGTTGGAAACATGCGCTTAAACATCGGCCATCTCCTACCTATATAGCGGCAATTGCCGAAAACAGTGCACATCCGTACACTGCGCCACCTTTTGCTCCGGTGGGCCTGTAGATGCTGTATCTGTTTCGTATGTTGTTGATGGGCCTGCATTTTGTTTTGGCGGGTGTGCTGGGTGTGTTGCTTGGGCTGTGCCGGCCGTTCAATCCGGATAACAGCCGATTGTGCGCCCGCCTCTATGCCTGGCCGGCGATGTGCATCCTGCGCCTGCGGGTCAAGACCGACGTCGACTCGCTGACCCACAAAAAGCAAAGCTGCGTGGTGATTGCCAACCACCAGTCCAACTACGACTTGTTTGTGCTCGGCAACGTGGTGCCCCACCGCACCGTGTGCATCGGCAAGAAGAGCCTGAAATGGGTGCCGCTGTTCGGGCAACTGTTCTGGCTGGCCGGCAATGTGCTGATCGACCGCGGCAATGCTCACAAGGCCCGCCAGTCGATGCTCACCACCACCCACACCTTGCAGCACAAAGATACCTCGATCTGGGTGTTCCCCGAGGGCACGCGTAACCTGGGCAAGGAGTTGCTGCCGTTCAAGAAGGGCGCGTTCCAGATGGCGATTGCCGCCGGCGTGCCGATCGTGCAGGTGTGCGTCAGCAACTACATCAACCACATGCGCCTCAATCGCTGGAACAGCGGCCAGATCCTGATCCGCTCGCTGCCGCCGATCCCTACCGCTGGCCTGACCCTGGATGACATGCCGCAACTGATCGCGCAATGCCGCGAGCAGATGCGTGAATGCATCGAGGCCATGGACCACCAACTGCAAGCCGCCTGAGCGCCGAGCCCGCGCTCCGGTTTACCCTCGCCCCGACCTCCACAAGCAGGCTAAGCTGCACCCTGCTTGTCACTGCCATCGGCGAAGAAGAAGTGAATCGGAATTATGGGTAGAGTCGTTGCGGCCGCGGTCTACAGCGCCGGCAAGAAAGTCACCAATATCACCCTGGATGAAGGCGCGGCCTGGGCGGCAAAACCCGGCCACTTCGTCTGGATCGGCCTCGAAGAGCCGAGTGCGCTGGAGCTGGCCAACCTGCAACGCCAGTTCAACCTGCACGAACTGGCCATCGAAGACGCCCTGGAAAAACATAGCCGGCCCAAGCTCGAGACCTTCGGTGACGCGCTGTTTATCGTGACTTACTCACCAGTGCGCGAGAACGGCGTGCTGGAGTTCATCGAGACTCACATCTTTGCCGGCACGGGCTACATCATCACCTGCCGTAACGGCCACTCGGCCTCCTATGCTCATGTGCGCCAGCGCTGTGAGGCGCGCCCGCTGCTGCTGGAGCATGGCGAAGATTTCGTGCTGTATGCCCTGCTCGACTTCGTGATTGAAAACTACCAGCCGGTGGGCGAAGCGATTCACGGCGAAATCGACGCGCTGGAACACAACGTGCTGAACAGCGCCCTGAACGAGCGGGATATCCAGAACCTGCATGGCCTGCGTCGCGACGTGTTGCGCCTGCGTCGCTACGCCGCGCCTATGGTGGAGATCAGCGAAGAGCTGCAGAAACTCAAGTTTCCGTTTATCGACAAGAACATGCGCCCCTACTTTCGGGACGTGCAGATTCATGTCACGCGGCAAATGGAAGACCTCACCACCCTGCGCGACATTGCCAGCCAGACCATCGAGATCGGGGTGCTGCTGGAGGCGTCACGGCAAAGCGTGGTGCAACGCAAGTTCGCCGCCTGGGCGGCGATCCTGGCGTTTCCGACAGCGGTGGCGGGGATCTACGGGATGAACTTCCAGAACATGCCGGAGCTGACCTGGCACTACGGCTATTTCGCGGTGCTGGGGTTTATCAGCGTGGGTTGCGTCGCGCTGTGGGGCAGCTTTAAACGCTCGGGGTGGTTGTAGCCTGCAGCGAGCGACAACCGCTCAAACCGCATCCCATTGGCGCATGCGCAAGCGGCAATGTTTCATGGCATTGACGATGTGCTTCTCCACCAGGCTGCGGGAAATGCCCAGGTGCTCGGCAATCTCGGGGTGGGACATGCCTTCGAGCTTGCGCAACAGGAAACTCTCGCGGCACAGCGGCGGCAGTTCAGCCAGGGCGCGCTGCAACAGCTCCATGCGCTGCGCTTGCGCGAGACTGTTCTGCGGCGACGGGCTATGGAAGCGCTCTTCGCTGTCGAGCACTTCCAGCGGTTCGGCCGCGCGCGCAACATTGCGCCGATGACCATCGATCACCAGGTTCAGGGCAGTGCGATAGAGGAAGGCGCGTGGCTGTTCGATCGGCGTGTCGCTGGCGCGTTCCAGCACCCTCACGTAGGCGTCATGCACCGCATCTTCGGCCACCTGGCGGTTGCCCAGCTTGGCGTTGAGGAAACGCACCAGCTCGCGATAGTAGTTTTCCAACGTGACTCCCGACCGCTTTGATAAACGGTACCTGTCCTTGAACCTGGCCAACGCCTGAGGAAAACGATGGCGGCACGATGATGGCAAATCTGCGGTGTGTAATTTATAGTAATTCTCATATAGATTTAAAGCACTGCGTCGATTGCGCGGTAAATAATCCCGACGGGCAGCTGTAACCCTTTGTGTCAGCGCCTAAATTTGCCCGTCAATTCATCGTATTAAGGACAGTTCCCCGTAACTGCCGGGATTTCTGGCAGGGCCTGGCTGTGGTCGCGCTGTTTGCGCCAACCGGCAGGGGACGATTTCCATTGATCGGAACCCTGCATGAAACACCCGCGAAAGACCCGCCGTGCCTTGCTTGCAGGCCTTTGCCTGATCCCGGTTATTGCCCTGGCTGCCTGGCAGCTCAACGCCCCCGGCCGGGATCAGTTCGCCACGGTGCAGGTCAGCCGCGGCGACATCGAGAGTAGCGTCACCGCCCTTGGCACCTTGCAGCCACGGCGCTATGTCGACGTCGGCGCCCAGGCCTCGGGACAGATCAAGAACATCCACGTCGAAGTCGGGGATGTGGTCAAGGAAGGTCAACTGCTGGTGGAAATCGACCCCGCGACCCAGAACGCCAAGCTCGATGCCGGGCGCTTCTCCATCGACAACCTCAAGGCCCAACTGCAGGAACAACGCGCCCAGCACGACCTGGCCCGGCAGAAATACCAGCGCCAGCAGAACCTCGCCGCCGGCGGCGCCACCCGTGAAGAGGATGTGCAGACCGCCCACGCCGAACTGCGCGCCACCGAGGCTCGCATCCAGATGTTCCAGGCCCAGATCCGCCAGGCCGAAGCCAGCCTGCGCAGCGATCAGGCCGAGCTGGGCTACACACGCATCTATGCGCCGATGGCTGGCACGGTGGTGGCGCTGGATGCCCGAACCGGCCAGACCCTCAACGCGCAGCAGCAGACGCCGTTGATCCTGCGTATCGCCAAACTGTCGCCGATGACCGTCTGGGCCGAGGTCTCGGAGGCTGATATCGGCCACGTCAAACCTGGCATGCAGGCTTACTTCACGACCCTCGCAGGCGGTGCGCGGCGCTGGCAAAGCACGGTGCGACAGATTCTCCCGGTGCCGCCCAAGCCCTTGGACCAGAGTGGCCAGGGCAGCGGTGGTGGCAGCCCGTCCAGCAGCGGTAAAAGCGGCAGCGCGCGGGTGGTGCTGTACACCGTATTGCTCGACGTCGACAACGCCGACAACGCGCTGATGGCGGAGATGACCACCCAGGTGTTTTTTGTCGCCGGTGCGGCGAAAGACGTGCTCACCGCTCCGGTTTCGGCCCTGCAGAACGGCGCCAGGGCCGGCAGCCAGAGTGTGCGGGTGGTTGCCAAGAACGGCAGCATTGAAGCCCGGGAAGTCAGCACCGGCCTCAGCGACCGCTTGCAGGTGCAGATCCTCGATGGCGTGAATGAGGGCGATCACCTGCTGATCGGTCCGGTCGACGGCAACGAGGGTTGAATGCAAACGCCGCTGATCGACCTCAAACACATCCGCAAATCCTACGGCGGCGGTGACGCCCCCGAAGTCCACGTGCTGCGCGGCATCGACCTGTCGATTCATGCCGGCGAGTTCGTGGCGATTGTCGGCGCCTCCGGTTCCGGCAAGTCGACGTTGATGAACATCCTCGGATGCCTCGATCGCCCGAGCGCCGGTGAGTACCGGTTTGCCGGGGAAAACGTCGCGCAACTGGACAGCGACGAACTGGCCTGGCTGCGCCGTGAAGCCTTCGGTTTTGTGTTCCAGGGCTACCACCTGATTCCCTCGGGCTCGGCCCAGGAAAACGTCGAGATGCCGGCGATCTACGCCGGCACCCCGGCCGCCGAACGGCATGCCCGCGCGGCCGCCCTGCTCGCCCGGCTGGGGCTGGCGGAGCGCACCGGCAACCGTCCCCACCAGCTCTCCGGCGGCCAGCAACAGCGGGTGTCGATTGCCCGCGCGTTGATGAACGGCGGCCATATCATCCTCGCCGATGAACCCACCGGCGCCCTCGACAGCCAGAGTGGCGCCGAGGTCATGACCCTGCTCGATGAACTGGCGAGCCAGGGTCACGTGGTGATCCTGATTACCCACGACCGCGAAGTCGCGGCCCGGGCCAAGCGCGTTATCGAAATCCGCGACGGGCTGATCATCAGCGACAGTGCCGCCGACAACCCGCAGGTCCAGCATTCGGCCAACCCCGGCGCCCTGCAGGCCGTCGACCTGCGCCAACGCCTGAGCCAGGGCAGCGCAGCCAGCGGTGCCTGGAAAGGCGAACTGCTGGATGCGGTGCACGCGGCCTGGCGGGTGATGTGGATCAACCGCTTTCGCACCGCCCTGACCCTGCTCGGGATCATCATCGGCGTGGCTTCGGTGGTGGTGATGCTGGCGGTGGGCGAAGGCAGCAAGCGCCAGGTGATGGCGCAGATGGGTGCCTTTGGCTCGAACATCATCTACCTCAGCGGCTCGTCGCCAAACCCGCGCACGCCCCCAGGGGTAGTTACCCTCAGCGACGTCGCGGCCCTGGCCCGCCTGCCGCAGATCAAGCGCATCATGCCGGTCAATGGCGCCGAAGCCGGGGTGCGCTTTGGCAATGCCGACCACCTGAGCTACGTCGGCGGCAACGACACCAACTTCCCGGCGATCTTCAACTGGCCGGTGGTCGAGGGCAGCTACTTCACCGAAGCCGACGAGCGCAATGCCGCGGCGGTGGCGGTGATCGGCAAGAAGGTCCGCGACAAACTGCTCAAGGACGTCGCCGACCCGATCGGCCAGTACATCCTGATCGAGAACGTGCCGTTCCAGGTGGTCGGTGTGCTGGCGGAAAAAGGCGCCAGCTCGGGCGATCAGGACAGCGACGACCGCATCGCCATCCCCTACTCCGCGGCCAGCGTGCGCCTGTTCGGCACGTACGAGCCGGAGTACATCGCCATTGCCGCCGCCGACGCGCGCAAGGTCAAGGAAGCCGAACAGGCCATCGACCAGTTGATGCGCAAGCTGCACAACGGCAAGAAGGACTACGAGCTGACCAACAACGCAGCGATGATCCAGGCCGAGGCGCGTACGCAGAATACCCTGTCGCTGATGCTCGGCTCGATTGCCGCGATTTCCCTGCTGGTGGGCGGTATCGGAGTGATGAACATCATGCTCATGACCGTGCGCGAACGCACCCGCGAGATCGGCATCCGCATGGCCACCGGCGCCCGGCAACGGGACATCCTGCGCCAGTTCCTGACGGAAGCGGTGATGCTCTCGGTGGTTGGCGGCATTGCCGGGATCGCCCTGGCCTTGCTGGTGGGCGGCGTGCTGATCCTCAGTGAAGTGGCCGTGGCGTTCTCCCTGTTCGCGGTCCTCGGCGCCTTCGGCTGCGCCCTGGTCACCGGCGTAATCTTCGGCTTCATGCCGGCCCGTAAAGCTGCCCGGCTCGACCCGGTCACGGCCCTAACCAGTGAATGATCGACCTATGAAGCCGCCTTTGAGTCTGCTCTGCGCCTGCCTGCTGCTCAGTGCCTGCGGGACCCCCGCCGAGCGCCCGGACAGCGGCATCAGCGCGCCGCCCGCCTGGCAATCACCCGTCAGCACCAAGCCCGAGAAAAACCGCCAGCAATGGTGGGCCACGTTCGGCAGTCCGGAGCTCGAGAGCCTGATCGCCGAAGCGCAGCTCGGCAGCCATGACCTGGCAGCCGCCGTGGCACGGGTGCGTCAGGCCCAGGCGACGGCGGTGATCGCCGGTGGCCCGTTGCTGCCGGAGGTCAAGGCTGGATTGAATGCCAACCGCCAGAAGCTGCTGCGCGGCAATGGCTACAGCCAGTTGGACGCCGACAGCAGCAACCAGGCGGTGGACTACTTTGACGCCAGCCTCAGCGCCAGCTACGAGATCGACTTCTGGGGCGCCCGGCACGCCGCCCGTGACAGCGCGCTGCAAGGGGTGCGCGCCAGCGAGTTCGATCAGGCAACCGTCGAGCTGACTCTGCTCAGCAGCGTGGCCAACAGTTACAGCCAAAGCCTGTCGCTGGCCGAGCAAAGCCGCATCGCCGAGTTGAACCTGGGCAACGCGCAAAGCGTGTTGAAACTGGTGCAGACCCGCTACGATTCGGGGTCAGCCACAGCCTTGGAGCTGGCCCAGCAAAAGAGCCTGGTCGCGGCCCAACAGCGGCAATTACCGCTGGTGCAACAGCAGGCCGCAGAAGCCCGGATCACCCTCGCGGCCCTGCTCGGTCGCCCGGTGCAAGCGCTGCCGCGCAGCCACCTGAACTTCGCCCAAATGAGCTGGCCGAGTATCGCCAGCGGGGTACCCAGCGACCTACTCAGCCGCCGCCCCGACATCGCCCGCGCCGAAGCGCAACTGGCCGCCGCCCAGGCCGACGTCACCGTGGCCCGTGCGGCGCTGCTGCCCAGCGTCACCCTGAGCGCCAATATCGGCTCGGGTGCCGACACCTTCGGCGACCTGCTGCGCAGTCCGTTCTACAACCTCACGGCCGGGCTGGTAGCGCCGATCTTCAACAATGGCCGCCTGAGCGCCGAACGCGACCGCGCCACCGCGCGCCAGCAAGAACTGCTGGAAAGTTATCGCGGGGCGATCATCAATGGCTTTGCCGACGTCGAAAAAGCCCTGACCAGCATCCGCGGCCTCGATGAGCAACGCCAATGGCAAGGCGAGGAACTGGCCCAGGCCCAGACCGCCTTCGACATCGCCCAGAGCCGCTACCAGGCCGGTGCCGAGGATTTGCTCAGCGTGCTGGAAACCCAACGCACCCTGTTCGCCGCCCAGGACTTGAACGTGCAACTGCGCCTGGCGCGGTTGCAGGCCAGCATTGGCTTGTACAAGGCGCTGGGGGGCAATTGGTGATGACACGGCAGGGCTGCGCGTCTGCATCACCGACCTGATTGTGAAAATTTCGTAAAAAACCTCATCAAGCCTTTCCGGTTTTTCCAAGGGCTCGCGTCTTACTAACAGAAGGTACAAATAATTCTCAGTCAACGCATTGAAGAGTAAAAGAATAATGCCCGCACCACACGGACTCCACCCACTGGCCAAGGCCCTGCTGATCCGCCATTCCTTTCGTCCACGGCTGCCGACCCTGTGCGCCCTGGCACTGACCGCGCCGCTGATCGGCCAGGCCCAGGCGCAGGTGGTCGAGGTCAACATCCAGGCCCAGCCACTGGGTAGCGCGCTGCAGGAATTCGGTCGCCAGACCAACCTGCAAGTGCTGTACAGCCCGGACGATGTCGCCGGCCTGCGCAGCACCGCGATCAAGGGCAGCCTGGATTCCAACGCGGCAATCGCCCAGTTGCTGCAAGGCACCGGCATCAACTACAGCGTCCAGGGCAATACCTTGACCCTGCGCACCCGCAGCAGCGCGAACTCCGTGGACCTGGACCCGACCAACATTTCTGCGACCCAGGAATCGGCATGGGGGCCGGTTGACGGGATTGTGGCCAAGCGCAGCGGCACCGGGACCAAAACCGATACACCGCTGAATGAAATCCCGCAGACCGTCAACGTGGTCACCGCCGACGAAGTCAAATCCCGTGGCGCGCAGACCGTCACCGAAGCGCTGCGCTACACCGCGGGCATGACCGGCGGCGGTTTCTCCGACCGCGTGGGGATTTTCGACGAGCCGACCTCCCGCGGTTTCACCCCGACCCCGGTGTACCTCGACGGCCTGCACCTGCCCTACGGCGGCGGCAGTACCGGCGGCTCGCTGCAGATCGACCCCTACACCCTGGAGCGCATCGAAGTGCTCAAGGGGCCGGCCTCGGTGCTCTACGGACAAAACCAGCCAGGCGGGATCGTCAACCTGGTGGGCAAGCGCCCGACCGCCACGCCGCTGCATGAAGTGGTCCTGGGCACCGGCAGTTACGACCGCAAGTACGGCGCCTTCGACTTCGCCGGCCCGATCGACGACCAGGGCGAGTTGCTCTATCGCCTGACCGGCCTGGCCAGCGACGCTAACTCGAACATCGACTACGCCGACACCAACCGCATGCTGCTGGCGCCGAGCCTGACCTGGCTGCCGAACGAGCGCACCAGCGTGACGCTGTTCGCCCAGTACCAGAAAGACCGCGACACCCCGGAAGCCCAGGGCCTGCCGGCAGAAGGCACGGTGTTCAAGAGCCCCAATGGCAAGATCAGCCGCGACCTGTTCCTCGGTGAGCCAGGCCTGAACAAATACGACCGCGAGCAATTTGTGGTCGGCTATGACGCGGCCTACGAACTCAACGACATCTGGACCCTCAAGCAACGCACCAGCTACGCCTACGTGGATGACCAGTACGTCGCGCCGCTGCACGGCTACTCCTACATTCCCAACCCGGCCACCGGCGTTGACGACAACCGCTACCAGAAACGCTTCGGCGTGGACTGGTCGCAGACCAACAAGGTCTACGGCATCGATAGCACCGCCCAGGCCAAGTTCAAGACCAGTGAGCTCGACCACACCGTACTGCTGGGCGTGGACTACTACCACTTCAACACCAAGTTCCTCGGCCTGTACGACCGCAACGGCCCGGCCATCGACCTGTTCAACCCGGTCTATGGCAGCGAGTTCACCTTCAGCCAACCGTACCGCTGGGACAACACAGTCAAGCAGACCGGCCTGTACGTGCAGGACCAGATGCGGTGGGACAAGTGGTTCCTGACCCTCGGTGGGCGTTATGACTACGCCACCACCGAAAACACCCAGCCAGGCAGCACCATGGCTGACACCAAGTCCACGGATGAGAAGTTCACCGGCCGGGCCGGCTTTGGCTACCTGTTCGAGAACGGCCTGACGCCCTACGTCAGCTACGCCGAATCGTTCCTGCCGCAAACCGGCGTGGACATGAATGAAAAAGCCTTCAAGCCAACCGAAGGCAAGCAGTATGAAGTGGGCGTCAAGTACGAGCCGACCGCGATCGACGGCTTCATCCAGTTGTCGGTGTACCAGATCGACCAGGAGAATATGCTGACCAACGACCTCGACAACCCAGGCTTCAGTATCCAGAGCGGCGCGGTGCGCTCGCGCGGCGTGGAGCTGGAAGGCAAGGTCAACGTCACCCAGAACCTGCGCGTGTTGGGTTCGGTGTCGCGCAACCAGATCAAGTGGCAGAGCACCAACGATGGTCGCGAGGGTCGTACCATAGCCATGAACCCGCCGCTGACCGCTTCGGCATGGGTTGACTACAGCTTCGACCACAGCGCGCTCGCCGGTCTCGGCGCTGGCCTGGGCGTGCGTTACGTGCGCAGCAGCTACGGCTCGGACTACGAGGAAGATTCGTTCCAGATTCCGTCCTACACCGTGTACGACGGCATGCTCTCCTACGACCTGGAAAAATCGCCCCTGCGGGTCAAAGGCGTGAAGGTCAAACTGAACCTGGAAAACATCGAAGACAAGAAATACGTCGCCGCCTGCAACAGCACGCTGGACTGTTACTACGGCGAAGGTCGCACCGTCACGGCGGACATGACCTACAACTTTTAAACCGCCAACCGCAAACGCCGCTGCCCCAGGAATGGGCCAGCGGCGTTTTTGTTATGGGAGCCATGCAGGCCAAGCAGTCCTGATCAAGCAGGCAAGCGACGATAGCTCTGGACTGCCGCCCCCAGCACCACCGCCCCCGCGACAATCGCCAGCCAGAATCCACTGCGGAAATGGGGACGGTTTATTTTGCCGGTCCCCATTCGCCCATTCGCCTAAACCCACCTCAAGGCGTTGTCCGCAGAGACCACCTTGGTCACCGCGTCCCCTGCGCTACTGGTACTTCCCGCATGCCTGACCGTTTGCATGGCGTTACTCCTTTGTTCGCACATATAACGACTGATTTAAACGAAAGTGCCCTGAGATAATCAGAACCTGATGTTTACCAAGTGCCATAGGGGATACCGTGCTGGTCGATATAGGCTTTGTTCTCCGGTTCTATGGGAATGTACTGGCCATTGCTCTTGCCCCGGTACGGACCCAGCGGCTCAATCTCCGCCTGAAAACGCCCGACTTCCTTGAAGCCCAGGCACGCCCCACCCACCCAGACCTTGACGATGCCGCCGGGGGCCATGCCTAAGGTGATCATCTCCCGATAGTCATCTATCCACTCTTTGGAGCCTTGGCAAAACACCCGCTCCGGCCTGACCATCTCGTCGCGCACCCATTGCGGAATCGGGATGCGGATCTTGTAGGCCTGAGGCTCTACCAGCGATTGCCAGCGCAGGAACAGCCGTTCCGGCAGGTCGACGTTGTTTATCGGTTTCATTTTCCCGCCACCCTTATGCCAACCCTCGGGTTTGCGGGTGTAGCCGGCTACCCCCCCATGTACACGAAAAAACGCCAAGCCACGCTGATCCAGCACATCCACGGTCTCGACCCAGACCTCCATAAAGCGCGGTGCGGCGAGACCGACATACCAACTGTTGTAAGGCAGCTTGGGAGGTGCGGGCGGCCTCGACCCGCTCGCGCAGGCGCACAGGCTGAACAACAGCGCAATCAGCAAGGTCAGGCGCTTGAGCGGAATCAACTTACCAAGTGCCATAGGGGATACCGTGCTGGTCGATATAGGCTTGGGCTTCGGGTTTCGGTGCTCGGTAATAAATACCGTTGCCATTGCGATGAGGCCCAAGTGGCTCAATCTCCGCCTGAAAACGCCCGACCTCCTTGAAGCCCAGGCAGCCCGCTCCCACCCAGACCTTTACGACGCCACCGGGGGCCATGCCCAGAGTTATTCTGTTGCGATAGAGCGTTACGTCTTCTTGGTCCGCTTCGCAAAACACCCGCTCCGGCTTGACCATCTCGTCGCGCACCCATTGCGGAATCGGGATACGGATCTTGTAGGCCTGCGGCTCTACCAAAGATTGCCAGCGCAGGAACAGCCGTTCCGGTAGGTCGACGTTGCTCACGGGCATCATCGACCCTCCACCCTTGTGCCACCCTTCTGGTTTGCGGGTATAACTTGCGACGCCTCCAGACACATGAAAAAACGCCATGCCACGCTGATCCAGCACATCGACGGTCTCGACCCAGACCTCCATAAAACGCGGTGCAGCGAGACCGACATACCAACTGCTGTAGGGCAGCTTGGGTGGTGCGGGCGGCCTCGGCCCGCTCGCGCAGGCGCACAGGCTGAACAACAGCGTAATCAGCAAGGTCAGGCGCTTGAGCGGAATCAACTTACCAAGTGCCATAGGGGATTCCGTGTTGGTCGATATAGGCTTTGTTCTCAGGCTCTATGGGAATGTACTGGCCGTTGCTCTTGCCCCGGTACGGACCCAGCGGCTCGATCTCCGCCTGAAAACGCCCGACCTCCTTGAAGCCCAGGCAGCCCGCTCCCACCCAGACCTTTACGATGCCACCGGGGGCCATGCCCAGAGTTATTCTGTTGCGATACAGCGTTACGTCTGCTTGGTCGGCTTCGCAAAACACCCGCTCCGGCCTCACCATCTCGTCGCGTACCCATTGCGGAATCGGGATGCGGATCTTGTACGCCTGCGGCTCTACCAGCGATTGCCAGCGCAGGAACAGCCGTTCCGGCAAGTCGACGTTGCTCACGGGCTTCGTTGCCCCCCCTCCTTTGTGCCACCCTTTTGCTTGGCCTGTGTAACTGGCGACTCCGCCAAACACATGAAAAAACGCCAAGCCACGCTGATCCAAAACATCCACGGTCTCGACCCAGACCTCCATAAAACGCGGTGCGGCGAGACCGACATACCAACTGTTGTAAGGCAGCTTGGGAGGTGCGGGCGGCCTCGGCCCGCTGGCGCAGGCGCACAGGCTGAACAACAGCGCAGCCAGCACGAGCGAGCGCGTCACTGCGGGTAACCCTTCTGCGGTTGGTTGGAGTAGATATTGCGCGTGTTGTCGGCCGCTGGCTTGTTGATCAACATTCCCCTCTTGGGAATCCAGTGCGCGGACTGATGGACGTAGCGACCCCGTAACAAGCGCTCCTGGGCAGGATCGAGACAGACCTCCTGACCTGCCAGAACCTGATCCAGGATGTGCTCGGCAATCGGTTGCAAGTCGATCGGTATCGCCAAGTCAGATCGTGCTTCAAGTTCTTTGAACGGCACCCCATGACGCACGCCCAATTCACGCATGACCCGCAGCGCTACCAGCGCCAACTCGCCGCGCATCGGGCGCTCCAGTTCAATCGTCAGCAGGTGCTCCTGCTCAAGGGGCTCCAGCTTGCCGCTCGGCGCGCGGGAGAGCGGCCAACTCTTGATCGTCAGTTGGCCCTCCCCAGCCAGGCCACTGGCACGCAGCGCCTGCACCTGGGCATGGGCTTGCGCCCACAACGGATGGCTGGTAATCGGGCGGTGGGCCGGTAGGCTGATACGGCGTGGCTGGGTCAACCACAGGCATTCGCGACCACGCGGCAGGTAACCACCGCCAATGTCCGAATGCACCCCGGGCAGGCTGATTTGTTGATGGCCGTGCAATACGCTGTTGAGCGCGAAGTTGTGCCGACACTCGTCCCGGGCCTGCAACTGGATGACCTGGCGTGCGCAACCGGGGGGCAGGTACAGGTTGACCCCCGGGTTGTGATCGTTGGCCGGATCGAGGTCCAGGCCGACGATGGCGGCGACGGTGTCGAACAGGCCGATCAGGTTGAGGCTGACATCCACCGCAGGGTCGAAACTGGCCTGCAGGCCGAAGCGACCGCCTTGCAGCAATTCGCTGAACAGGCCTCGACCCGGTTTGAGCAGCTCGTTGGCGCAATGCCGCGCAGCGGCGGCGCCACGACTGAAGCCAAAGATGTCGAACTCGATACGGCGAATGGAAGTCCCGGGGTTGGCACCCGTAAAGTCACGAAGTTGACCTATGATAGCCTCTGGCGCTTGCTCCACCCGCGCCACAACCCCGGTTTCCCCTCGCCCCGTGCCCTGACCGAAAAGTGAGTCGCTGCCACCACTTCGTGTACCGATGCCGTCTAGATAGACCTTGAGATAAACGATCTCTGTAGCAGGCGTTACTGGCGTCGCAGTACTGTCTGGATACAGGTTGAATAAATGCGCCACATTACTCGGTGCATTCCCAAAACTGTCATCCGGCCCCCGGTCGAATCCATCCCCATCGAACCCATCAAATCCATACCGCTCACACTGCTGGACGATGCTTGCCAGTTCGTCGCGGTCGAATAACTGCAGATCCTCGCGCCGGCATTGTTCGGTAGCGGCGGCATTAGCCTGGTTGTTGCCGGTGCCATCAAAGAACAGGCCCAGGCGCAGGGTGATGCCGTCGAGTTCTTCCTCTTCCTCCTCTTCTTCCAGGCCATAGCTCAGCGAAAGCTCTTCAGGGTTGGCGGTGAAGACACGCTCCGTAAAGCCTTGGCTGTCGGTATTGCCTTTCCAGACTTTGCCGCCGGCTGCGGTGATCTTGTAAGGCATATTGGCCAGGACCTGCTCGGCGTCATCGGCGAATATCCGAAATTGCTGGTTGAACGCCAGCGGCGGATCGATGGGGGCTGGCAGTGCCCCGAGCCGTGCGGCCTGCGCAACCTTGCCCGGAACGTACTCGAAGTGCGCCGCCTTGATACGGACGTCTCCTGCCGTCGCGGACTCGATAGCGTAGGCATCCAGGGTGATGTAGCTACCCCCGGCATTGAGGGTGATTTTTTTCTTCGCCGTGATGCGGATTTCATCCTCGGTGCTGGTGATCTCCAGGCCATGGCGGGCCATCAGTTGCAGCGTGTCGTTCTGCGCCTGGACGCTCACCGGGCCCTGGTTGGCGATCAGCTTGATGCCCAGCTTGCGCACAAACAGGCTTAACCCCTGCCCCACCCCCATGAATAACCGCTTGGCCACGCTGATGTCCGCTTGCGCACCGGCGCTGAGCATCAGGTTGTTTTGCGCGGCCAACTGCAGCTGTTTGCCGCTCGTGAGTGCTATGCCGTGTGGCGCGCTGAGCAACAACACGGACGACTTGAGCTGTTCCAGGTCTTGTTTGAGCAACTGCAATTGCGCCTGTACATCGGCGGGATCGGCGTTGGCGGCCTGGGCATCGGCCGACACCCTTTCCAGTTGGTCGCCGGCCTGTTGCAACCGGCCCAGCGCAGCAGTCATGTCCAGCATCGGTCCCTGGGCTTTGGGCTGTGCATCAGCGCTGATGAAGACGCCGCTGCCGGCACGAATAACCCCGTGCCCATCGGTGCGCAGCTCCGCGCCCTGGCCTCGGGGTTGGCGCTTGTCATCAACGACATGCCCGAGGTTCAGCTGGCTCTTACCGCTGTGCTCGGTACTGAGCTTGATGTGCTCCTCGCCACGGCTGTCGTCCAAACGCAATTTGTTGTTGGCCGGGGTGCGCAGCACGTTGCGTTTGTAATTCCGCAGGGTCACGGGGTCGGGGTGCTGGCTGTCGTGCAGGGCGTGGGCGATGTAGGGGCGATCCGGGTCGCCCTGTTCGAAGGCGATGGCCACTTCGGTGCCGGCGATCAGCGGCAGGTGCAGGCCGTGGGTGTCGCCGGCGTACGGGCGGGCCAGGCGTAGCCACAGGCTTTCTTCGCCGGGTTTCCAGCTGTCGCGGTCGAACAGCAGGTTGACCTTGTAGCGCCCTTCGAGGTCGATGTGGCCGTAGGGGTCGTTGGCCCGGTTGCTGGTGACCCGCGCCGGCACGGTGCCGGCGATCTGCGGTTTGCTCGGGACCGGCGGGCGGAAGCACACGCTGTCCGAGTAGGGAATGGCCTGGAAACTGACCTCCAGGCTGCGGTCGCGGGCGGCGCTTAGGCTCAGGTGAGTGATCAACGCGCCAGGGGCAAAGGCCTGGGGCGCAGCGCCGGAAATGTTCAAGACCTGGCCCGGCGCCAGGGTGGCGCTGCTGCTGATGCCGCTGAGTTGCGTCTGGTCGTTGAGGTAACGCTCGTGGCGCAGGCGGGCGTAGAAAAAGCCGCTCTCGCTTTGCAGCTCTTCGTCCTGATCGAGGGCGTCGCCCAATTCGGTATACGGTTCGGCGTACAGATAGGCCTCGCCGTAGGTGCTGCTCGCCCCGCGGCTCTGGTCCACGTCGCCCTTGAGCCAGGCGTTGGCCTGGCGTGGGTCGTAGGCGCGAAAGTGAACGTGTTGCTCCACCACCTGGTGACGAGTCTGCAGTTGCCAGACGGCGTCCTGGGCGCTGCTGCTCAGGCCGGAGGTCGGTCGATACGGCAGTTCGACGTCGAACTGATAGTGACGTTGGGCGTCGTGCAACTCCACCACGTCGATGCCCAGGCGTTCGTCGCTGGTGACGTGGTACCAGATCCCGATCTCGGCCAGCAGCCGCGAGATAAAGGCCAGGTCGCTTTCACCGAACTGCATCACCTGCTCGCGCTTAGGGTACTCGCGCAGCAGGTCGAAAAAAAAGTCCTGGCCTTCAAAATCGTGGCGGCTGCGCAGGATGCTCTCGACGATCTGCGGCACCGATTGGTGCTGGTAGATACGAAACTGCTTGCCCCGCGCCAGCAACGCCAGGCGCGGTTGCAGGGTCAGTTCATAACGCGCTTCATCGGCCGAGCCGGACAGGCGTCGAAAAGCTGTGACCACACCGCGCAACGTGCGCAAGGGCAGGACCACGTCGGGGGCGCTGAAGCTGAACACCGGCACCTTCGACGCCAAGGCGTACAGGCTCAACTGCCCACGCTGGCCGAGCATCTGCGCGGCCTCGATCTCCCCGGCACTGCTGGTGAATTCGATGCGGTAGCTGAACGGTTGGCTGAGCTGCTCTTCGCCTTCGAAAGCGAGCACGTCGAGCGGCGCCTCGACCCCCTCGACCCGCAGCTTATGCCGGTTGTGGTCGAAAAATCTGGGTAATTGGGTGGACACGAGGCGGGCTCCATGGCGTTTTCAGCCTGTCTTAAAACCCCGAACCCTAGTTCCATCCCACATAGCAAAACCAGCCCTCCAAGGCTGATCAAGACCGATCCTACGCAAGCCACAGACCGGCCCTACATTCAGCACTCGACAGGATGCCTCACCCACGTACAAGTGTTCCTTTTAGGAGCAGTCGTTGGGCACAATTGCCCCTACTACTAAAAGTGCCGTTCACTCAGGGCAAGCGACGATAGCTCTGGACTGCCGCCCCCAGCACCACCGCCCCCGCGACAATCGCCAGCCAGAATCCACTGCGCGCGCCAAAGGCGTCCACCAGCCAGCCGGAACCGGCGGCGCCGATGGCCACGCCGATGCTCAGGCCGGTCACCAGCCAGGTCAGGCCCTCGGTGAGCTTGGCCGGCGGCACGATGCGTTCGACCAGGGCCATGGCGACAATCAGGGTCGGGGCAAAAAACAGCCCGGCGATGAATACCGTCAGTGCCAGCCCGACAATGTTGCTCGCCAGCAGCAACGGCAGCGTGGTCAGCGCCGTCGCCACCCCGCCATAGAGGAACAGGCGCGGCAGCGGCACCTCGGTTTTCAGCGCACCAAATGCCAGGCCCGCGAGGCAGGAGCCGATGGCATACACCGAGAGCACAATGCTCGCCGCCGCCGGCTGCCCTTGCTGTTGGGCGAAGGCCACGCTGACCACGTCGACCACGCCGACGATGGTGCCCAGGGCGACCATCAGCAGGATCAACCAGCGCACGTGCACCGAGGCGATGGCCGAGCCGGGTTGCGCCTGGTCATGGGGATGCACGCCAGGCTCGGTGCTGCGCTGCAGGACAAACGCACTGACCCCGATGGCCAACGCCAGCAGTGCCGCCAGCGGCCCGGCCTCGGGAAAGGCCACCACGCACAGCCCCACCGAGAGCGGCGGGCCGACGATAAAACAGACCTCGTCCAGCACCGACTCCAGGGCGTAGGCGGTCTGCAATTGAGGCTTGCCGCGGTAGATCTCGGTCCAGCGCGCCCGCACCATCGCCGACATGCTCGGCATGCAACCGGCCAACGCGGCGAATACAAACAGGGTCCAGTGCGGCGCCTGCAAGCGGGTACAGAGCAACAGCAGCAACAGCGCACCACCGCCAAGCAACGCGGCGATGGGCAGCACCCGGCCCTGACCGTAACGGTCGACCAGGCGCGACACCTGGGGAGCACACACGGCCGTGGCCAAGGCAAAGGTCGCGGCCACGGCACCGGCCAATGCATAACCGCCGTGCAGCTGCGACAACATGGTGATCAGGCCGATGCCGGTCATGGAAATCGGCATGCGCGCAATCATCCCGGCCAGCACAAAGGCCCGGCTGCCGGGTGCCTTGAACAAGGCCGAATAGGGGTTTGCCATCGGGTTCCATCCTCTTTTGGGGCATGCAACTTGCCATAAAGCGTCGACGTGGTAAAAATACATACGCCGCGTATGTACAAAAGCATGCAAACATACGCGTCGTATGTCAAACCGAAAAAACCGTGAGGGACACCATGGGCCAGCGACCACGCGCCGAAATGATCGAGCAGACCCGCGCCAAATTGATCAGCAGCGCCCGCCACGCCTTCGCCACCCAGGGCTATGGCGCCACCTCAATGGACGACTTGACCGCCGACGTTGGCTTGACGCGTGGCGCGTTGTATCACCATTTTGGCGACAAGAAAGGCCTGCTGGCGGCGGTAGTCGCGCAGATCGACGGCGAAATGGACGCCCGGCTCGACGCCATCTCAGCCGTTGCCAGCGACCCCTGGAGCGGCTTCTGCCAGCGCTGCACCGCGTACCTGCAGATGGCCCAGGAAACCGAGATCCAGCGCATCATGCTGCTCGATGCCCCGGCCGTGCTGGGCGACCTGACACTGTCGCTGCAAATGGACTGCATCGCCACCCTCACCCGCCTGCTCGAACAGTTGATGGAGCGGCAGACCATCGCTGCCGCCCCACCCCAGGCCCTGGCACGCCTGATCAACGGCAGCCTGGTCCACGCCGCCCTGTGGATCGCCCGCGATCAAGCTCCCGCCGAACGCCTGGACGAAGCGTTGGCAGCTCTGGAGCTGATGTTGCGCGGCTTGCTGTTAGCACCGCGGACCTGACAGTTCTGACAGTAGGCAGGATCGAATCTTTGCGCCACAGTACGAGCGAAACCGGTCACGTGGAGCCAGGCAATGGAAGAGTCGCTGATTCTGGTTGATCTGCAAGACCGCGAGATCGGCTCGGCAGGCAAACTCTACGCCCACCAGCAAGGCCTGCTGCACCGGGCCTTCTCGGTGTTCATTTTCGATAGCAACGGCCGCCTGCTGTTGCAGCAACGAGCCTTGGGCAAGTACCACTCCCAGGGGCTGTGGACCAATACCTGCTGCGGACACCCGCGGCCCGGGGAGCGTACACGTGCGGCGGCCAGGCGCCGGCTGCACGAGGAAATGGGCCTGCGCTGCCGGCTCACGCCGGTCACCACCCTGCTCTACCACGAGCCGGTGTCGAATCAGCTGATCGAACACGAGTACGACCATGTATTCGCCGGTATCAGCCGCTGCGCGCCCCTTGCCAACCCCGAGGAAGCCCACGCCTGGCGCTGGCAGAAACTCGCCGACCTGGATCGCCTCATCGCAGCCAGCCCAGAAATGTTCAGCGTCTGGTTCGTGCGGATCTTTCAGCAGGTTGGCCCCGGCGGATTGCGACGCTGGAAGGAACTCGCCCAGCGCCAGTGCTGAGCAGCGAACAGCGAAAGCTGCCGGTGAGGTAGAACGCCATGAGCCATTCACTTGATCTTCCCTGGGTGATACCGCCCCTGCACTGCCCCGAACCGGTACGGATAAACGAGCCGCTCGGGCAGCAGGTCGACACATTGCTGATCCCCTGGGTCGAGCAAGTCGGCATTTTCGCCGGGCAGATGCCGAAATTGCGTGGCGCGCAGTTCGGTCGCTTCGCCATGCTGTGCCATCCGGACACCGACGCACCCGAGCGCCTCTTACTTTCAGCGCAGTGCATCGCCGCGCTGTTCGCGGTGGATGACTACTACTGCGATGACGAGCAGTGTGGATCGGTGCCGGAGTTGGTGGGCGCACGCCTGTCCCTGGCATTGGCTGCCCTGGAGCCTGCGCACCTGAGCTATGAGTTTGCGCCCGATCTGCACCAGGCCCTGAATGCCGACCCCGTGCTCAAGGGGTTACGTGCCTACATGGCGCGTGTAGCGGGGTTCGCCACGCCGGCGCAAGTGGCGAGGGTCCGACACGAGATCATCGCCATGTTCGTGACCATGGGGGCGGAAGCCTCCTGGCGCATGACCAAACAACCACCCCGAGTCTGGGAGTACTTGGCCCACCGCCAGGTCAACAGCTTCCTGCCGTGCATGTCGCTGATCGACGTCATCGGCGGTTATGAACTGCCGGCCAATCTCTACTCCGCGCCCTTGGTGCGCCGGGTCACCACACTCGCGGCCAGTGCCACCATCCTGGCCAACGACCTCTATTCCGCCCACAAGGAAAGCCTCACCGAGCAGGAGGACTTCAACCTGCCGCGGCTGTTGGCCGCCCAGCAGCACTGCTCGCTAGCCGACGCCATGGGCCTGGCGGCGAAGATCCATGACGACGTCGTGTATGCCTACGAGGCGGCCGAACAGCGGGTGTTGCCAGGGGCCAGTTGGGAACTCGAGCGATTTCTCGGCGGGGTCAAAGCCTGGGTCGCCGGCAGTCGCGAGTGGCACCAACGCAGCGGACGCTATCAGGGATGAACGACGAGCGCAGCGGCGACCCCAACGCAAATAAACCGACCTGAACCTGAACTCCCCCGCCTTTGCGTCAGTCTGCTGAATACGCTCTTTGTGCGAGGCTGACTGGACATGGCTGATCATCGTGACGAACGCCAAAGCGCGATCGACGCCCACGGCATCATTGGCGACCTGCGCAGTGCCGCGCTGGTCAACGACAAGGGCAGCGTGGATTTCTTCTGCTGGCCGGAGTTCGACAGCCCGTCGATCTTCTGTTCGTTGCTGGACACCCCCAAGGCGGGGATTTTTCAGCTGGCCCCCGACCTGCCGGACGCGCGCCGCGAACAGATCTACCTGCCTGACACCAACGTGCTGCAAACCCGCTGGCTGAGCGCCCGGGCGGTGGTGGAAATCACCGACCTGCTGGTCATCGGCGACAGTGAAGATGACCTGCCGTTGCTGATTCGCCGGGTGCGCATGGTCAGCGGCAGCGCCACCTTCGACCTGCATTGCGCGGTGCGCCACGACTACGCGCGCGCCGCCACCACGGCACGGGAGGACGGGCCGGACATCTGCTTCGAAGCCCCGCAACAGCCAAGTCTGCGCCTGCGCGCCAGCCAGCCCCTGCAGCTAGTAGACAAGGCCGCCAGCGCCCGCTTCGAGTTGCAGCAGGAGCAGAGCGCCGAGTTCGTCCTCGGCGCCCTCGACGACCCGCGCTGGCAGGCCGACAACACTGACCTGTGCCTGCAGCGGACCGTAAAGTTCTGGCGCGACTGGATCGGCAAATCCACCTACCGCGGACGCTGGCGGGAGATGGTCAACCGCTCGGCGCTGGCATTGAAGTTACTGACCTCACGCAAGCACGGCGCAATCCTCGCCGCCGCCACCTTCGGCCTGCCGGAGACCCCGGGCGGCATCCGCAACTGGGACTACCGCTACACCTGGATCCGCGACGCCTCGTTCACCGTCTACGCCTTCATGCGCCTGGGTTTTGTCGAGGAAGCCAACGCCTACATGCGTTGGTTGCGCGGGCGGGTCAGTGACTGTCAGGGCCAGCCGACCCGGCTGAATATTCTGTATGGCATCGATGGTCGCCAGGAACTCCCGGAGAGCGAACTCAGCCACCTGAGCGGCCACGGCAACGCGCGGCCGGTGCGCATCGGCAACCAGGCCTACGATCAGGTGCAACTGGATATCTTCGGCGAACTGATGGACGCGGTGTACCTGGTCAACAAGTACGGCGAGGCGATCTCCCATGAGGGCTGGAAACACACGGTGGAAGTGGTCGATCAGGTCTGCGACACCTGGCAGAGCGAGGATGTCGGCATCTGGGAAATGCGCGGCGAGCAGCACCACTTCCTGCATTCGCGACTGATGTGCTGGGTCGCACTGGACCGGGCAATCCGCCTGGCCTCGAAACGCTCGCTGCCGGCGCCGTTTGCCCGCTGGGACCAGACCCGCCAGGCAATCTACGCCGACATCTGGGACAACTTCTGGAACGCCGAGCGCGGGCACTTCGTGCAGCACCTCGGCGGCACGGCCCTGGATGGCTCGATGCTGTTGATGCCGCTGGTGCGTTTTGTCAGCGCCAAGGACCCGCGCTGGCTGTCGACCCTGCAAGCGATCCAGAAATCCCTGGTGCGCGACGGCATGGTCTATCGCTACCACAACGACGACAGCCAGATCGACGGCCTCAGCGGCACCGAAGGCGCGTTTGCCGCGTGCTCGTTCTGGTACGTCGAATGCCTGGCCCGTGCCGGCCAGTTGGACAAGGCCCACCTGGAGTTCGAACAACTGCTGCGCTACGCCAACCCACTGGGGCTATACGCCGAAGAGTTCGACAGCCACGCCCGCCACCTGGGTAATACCCCTCAGGCCCTGACCCACCTGGCGCTGATCAGCGCAGCGTGTTTTCTTGACCGCAAATTGAGTGGGGATGACGGGTACTGGCAGCCGTGAGGGTTTAGGGCGCGCACCCCAAGATCAAAACACCCGCGAAAACCGCTCCCGATACACCTGCGGCACAACCCCCATAACCCGCAGAAAACCACGCCGCAACGTCTCCTCACTGCCAAACCCACACTGCACCGCGATGCGTTTGATCGGCAGCGCAGAATCACTCAACAGCCGGCGCGCAGTTTCCACCCGGATCCTCTCAATGGCACGTGCTGGGGTCTGCCCAGTGTCGGCGCGGTAGTGGCGGATAAAGCTACGTTCACTCATGCCCGCTTGCAGCGCCAGTGCCGGGATGCCGAGGTCGAGGCTGAGGTTGTCGGCGATCCAGGCGTGCAGGTCGTCGAAGCGATTGCCCTGCTGTTGTAGGTCCAGGGTCACGCTGAACTGTGCCTGGCCCCCTGGGCGCTTGAGGAACACCACCAGTTGCCGGGCGACTTCCAGGGCCATCGCGCGCCCCAGGTCGGCCTCCACCAGCGCCAATGACAGATCGATACCGGCAGTCACCCCGGCCGAAGTCCAGACCGGGCCATCGTTGATGAAGATTGGGTCGGGCTCGACCTGCAGGCGCGGGTGTTGCCGGGCCAGTTGTTCGCAACGGGTCCAGTGGGTCGCCACTCGCCGCCCATCTAGCCAGCCGCTGGCCGCCAGCAGAAAAGCCCCGGTGCAGACCGAAGCCACCCGCCGCGAAATCCTCGCCTGCTGGCGCACCCACTCCACCAGCGCGAGGTCCTGGGCCGCCGCATACACCCCCCAGCCACCGGCGATGATCAGGGTGTCGGAGGCTGTATCCGGCAAGGGTTCGGCGAGCAAGGCCAGACCGGCCGAAGACAGCACCGCCCCGCCACCCGGGCTGATCACCTGGGGCGCATAGGGTGTCGGCATCCCGCGCTGGGCCGCAACATCATTGGCCGAGGCAAAGACCTGCAGCGGCCCGGTGACGTCCAGCAGTTGCACCTTGGCGAAGGCCAGCACATGAATGGGTTTCGGTGGAGTGGTGAACATTGGCGTAATTCGAGGGCTGATTGGCGTGTACGCCAAAGACTAGAAGCCTAGAGTCAAGTCGTCCACCCCTGCCGGGGGACGAATTTACCAACCCAGGAGAGAGCGCCATGCCGTTGCAGATCGGTTTTCTGTTGTTCCCCCAAGTGCAGCAACTGGACCTGACCGGGCCCTACGATGTGCTGGCGTCGCTGCCGGACGTGCAGGTGCACCTGATCTGGAAAGACCTCGCGCCGGTGACGGCCAGCACCGGCCTGGTGCTGCAGCCGACCTGCCGTTTCGCCGACTGCCCGGACCTGGATGTGTTGTGCATCCCTGGTGGCAGCGGTGTCGGGCCGTTGATGGAAGATGCGCAGACGCTGGCGTTCATCCAGGCCCAGGCAACCAAGGTGCGCTACCTGACCTCAGTGTGCACCGGTGCCCTGGTGCTGGGTGCCGCCGGCCTGCTCAAGGGCAAACGTGCGACTACCCACTGGGCCTATCACTCGTTGCTTGGCCTGCAGGGGGCGATTGCGGTGCAGGAGCGGGTGGTGCGCGACGGAAACCTGTTGACCGGTGGCGGGATCACCGCCGGGATCGACTTTGCCCTGACCCTGGCGGCTGAATTGTATGGCGATGACGTCGCGCAACTGGTGCAGTTGCAGCTCGAGTACGCACCCGCCCCGCCCTTTGCCTCGGGCGAACCGCAGACCGCGCCCGAGGCCGTACTGCAGCGGGCCAGGCAACTGGCCGCCGACTCGCTCGCCCAGCGCACGCTGATCACCCAACGGGCGGCAGCCAGATTGAGCGAGTGAAGGGTGGACCGGCACTTTATCGCACCCATAAAAAAACCCGCCGAAGCGGGTTTCAAGACCATGACGACATCCTGTCGCTGCGTTCCTTGCATATGGCCGATCATCCATGACCCTGAGTACATCCTGTGCTCAGTCGATGGGTGAAGATTACGCTTCGGATCCAATGCGTAATAGACGACATAGCCAGTAACACGTGTAAGACATTCGCCATAAGAACGAAGGTCAACCACCCTCGGGTTGTCCAACTTCCAAGGCCAACAATGCGAGATCTGCCACCTGCAGTTGCTTGTCGGCCGCGAGCACGTCGTGATCTTCCAGGAACCAGGCGGCGGACAGGCCGGCAAACGCCAGGACCCACTGCAGTAACCGCCGCCGTTCCAGCCCTGCCTGCGCCGCGACCAACGCCACTTGCCGGGTAAAACGTAGCGGGTCGGTGGCGCTCGGCAGGTCCGGATTGCAGATCAGGTTGGCGTAGTCGTAGGTGCGCTCGCCGGTCACCCGCTTCGGGTCTATCGCCAGCCAGCCCCGCGGGCCGAAATCGAGGATGTTGCTGTGGTGCACATCGCCGTGCAGCACGACGACTTCCTGGGGCGTGGCCAGCAGGTACTCTGCGCAGGCCAGGCACTGGCGCAACCGCCCGCCATGGCGGCGCGCCGCCGGGGCCAAGGAGCGAAACCATTGCCGCATGTCGACCAATGGCGGCAGCGGTGCCGAACGGGGTGCATGCAGGCGCGCCACGGCGTCACAAATGATCCGGCTGGCCTGGTCGTCCGCCCCGTGCATAGCCATGTGCAGCAGCGAACGCCGGCCTTCGGCCCGCTCCAGCAATAGCGCCGCACCGTCATGGGCGTAGACCCGGGCAGCACCCTCTCCCGCCCACCAGCTCATCAACAGGTTGCCGAACTTTTCTTCGTCATCGAGGGCGATTTTCAACATCGCCGGCGTCCCCTGGTAACGCACCGGGAGCAGGCGGCTGCCCAGGGTGATGATGGGCTCCCCTGCGGGGAGCAACTGCCATTGGCTTAGGTAGGGTTCAAACATGCGGGGTAATTCAAGGCTCAGCGGGGGTTCAAGGGGTGGCGAGGTAGGTCTCGATATTGTTCATTTGCTCGTCCCAGCCGCGACTGTTCATGCGAAAGGCCTTGAGACGACGCTCTGCCGGGATCTTATCAAACCCCGACTCGACCACGTGCAACAAGGTGCCAGCGTCCATGTCCTCGAGTTCGAACTGCACCAGGGTCGTCGGCTCGCCAGAATAGTCGGTGCCTGGGTCCACGGCATAGGGGTGCCAGCGGAAGGCGAACACCCGCTCCGGCTCGACCCGCATGACTTCGACATCCCACACCATGTGCTCATAGCCTGGGTAGGTAATCTGCCCCTGGGTCCGCGCGCCGGCGACGAAACGCTTGCCCTCCAGGGCCACGCCAAACCACTGGCCAAAGGCTTCGGCATTGGCGATCACGCGCCAGACGGTCGAGCGCGGGGCCTTGAGCAGGATCTTTCTTTCGATGCGATCTGATGTGTGCATTGAGCACCTCCTGTGATGAACACTAGGCGCGGACGACCGAACGAGCAATCTTGCCGTTGCATTCAACAGATCCGACTCGCAGTAACGTCCATCGTTCCGAGCCCCGACAGGCCCCGGCCAACAGTGGTAACGTCAGCTTTCTACCGCTCGTCAGTCCCGTAAAGGAATACCCCATGCCCACACTCCACGGCAGTTGCCTGTGCCAGGCCATCGCCTATGCAGTCGACAGCCTCGACATGCCGATCAGCCATTGTCATTGCCATACCTGCCGCAAGGCCCATGCGGCGCCATTCGCCTCGACGGCGGGGGTCATGCGTGAGCATTTTCGCTGGACCCGGGGTCTTGAGCTGCTGTCCTGCTTCGAGTCCTCGCCCGGCAAGCTGCGGCATTTCTGCTCGCGCTGCGGCAGTCACCTGATGGCCGAGCGCCCGGCACAGCCCCATGTGATCGTGCGGGTCGCGACCCTTGATGACGACCCGGGCCAGAAACCCCAGGCCCATATCTGGACCTCCCACGATGTGCCGTGGCTGGCCCATCAAGGCGTGGTCGAGTGCGCACAATGGCAGCCACCGGCGGACACCGGACGCTGAAGATTTGGCCTCTGATCTACACTCACCCAACTTTCAGCGCCAGCGAGTTTTCCCATGCGTACAGTTTTTCTTCTAAGCCTCCTGCCGCTATTGGCGGCCACTGGCGTGCAGGCCGATGACTGCGCCAACGCCAGCAACCAGAGCACGCTGAATGAGTGCGCGGCCAGGCAATACAAACAGGCCGACGCCCGGCTCAACACGCTGTACCAACAGATCAATGGCCATCTGAAGGACAACCCGCAAGGTAAAAAAAGCCTGCTGACGGCGCAACGCGCGTGGTTGGCGTTCCGTGATGCCGAGTGCACCTTTGCCGCGTCCGGGGTCGAAGGCGGTAGCGTTTACCCGCTGATCCACAACCAATGCCTGGCGGACCTGACGCAAAAACGCGCCGAGACACTCAAGGGCTACCTCGACTGCCAGGAAGGCGACCTCAGTTGCCCGGTGCGTTCTTGACCGCTGGATGGGCCCAGGCCACCAGCGGCCCTTTAAAAACCGCATGCCGGGGTTTAAAGGGCCACTGATGTTTCACGTCAAGAGCATGAGCCCGTTTACCGGGTAAAGACCTGCGCCGTGGTGATCGCCATGTCGCCGCCCGGCAGCTTGATGTTGCCGATCTGCTGCATGGTCTCCGGGTCGAAGATCGCCACGTCGTTGAAGGTCCCGGCCAGGTAGATCTTGCTGCCGGCCTTGTTGAAGGAAATGCAGTAGTAGGAGTGGTCCAGGGTCGCCGCCTGAATCAGCTTCTTCTGCTTGATGTCGTACTTGGCCAGGCGATTGAGCACGCCGAACATCAGGTTGGGGTCCTTGGGCGAGCGCATGCCACTGAAGTAGATTTCGGTCAGCGGGCCGAAGTCGGTGGTCTCGGTCTTGCCGGTCTTCAGGTCGACGCTGAACAGGCCGTAGAGGTACTCGGCGGTGGCCGGGTCCTGTTTCTTGTCCTTGAATTTCGCTGCGGTGTAGAGCAGCGAGAAGTCATGGCGATAGGTCTGCTGGTTCCATACGTAGAGCACGTCCGGCGCGCTGTAGTTGGGGCGTTTCCAGTGTCGGCTGGGGATCAGCACGTCGAACTTGCCGGTCTGCACATTGACCTTGTAGACATCCGCACCGGCCACGTACAGGGTGCCGTCGCCGCCACTCTGCATGATGGTCAGCTGGCGGGGCGCCGGAAAACTGCGCACCGGCTTGGCGCTGGCACCGGCGTCGGTGGCGTAGACATCCAGGCGGGGCGCCTGCACTTCGTAGCGGTCGTTGAGCATCCGCGTCGGGTTGGCGATGGTGTAGAGCTCCTTGCCGTCGTGGCTGACGGTAAAGGCAAACATCGAGCGGGCCTTCTCCCCCGGTTGCTGGGTGATGCTGGCGTGGAATACCTGCTTGCAGCTGTCCAGCTCGATGCCATAGACATCCGCATAGTGGTTGTTGAGCACGTAGGCGGTCTTGCGATCCGGCGACAGCTGGATGGTCCCCGGTCCAAAGGCATCGGGCAGCTTGCAGGACTTGTACAGGGTGTCGGTCTGCAGGTCGATGACGTGCAGGTTGTTGGGGTAATTGGTGGTCACCATGTATTCGTGACCGGCGTTGAGCGCCAGGTTTTCATCGGCCAGAACACTGAGCGAAACACTGCCCAGGAAGGCGAAAGCGGCCAGGCCGCAGGCTTTGGTACGAAGCATGCTGGAATCCTTCTTCTTGTCCGATTACTTGTCTTTGGGGAAGACAGTGCCGAGGTTGCGCCAGTTGTCGTTGGAGGCCTGGGCATCCTTGTTCCAGTCCGGGTAGGTGCTCATCATGTCGGGCACTTGGGCCGGCCACCAGCACGGGTCCGAGCAGCCATAGAGGTCGGCCTCCATCGGTTGGCACAACGACGACACGCCGCCAAAGGCATCGATTTCCCAACCCGGGTCGGTGGTCGAGGCGCACCCGGCGACCGAACTCATGGCCACCACTTCTTCGATGCGGTTTTCATCCGCGGCCTGATCCAGCTTCAACGCTTTGTTATTGATGGGCTTGAGATGTTTCATATCAGTGAGCCTTGCGCGGAGTGATGTAACTGCTGATGAACGCAGGGTTGTGAGCCATGATCCGGGTGTAGACCTCGATGCCGAAGTCGACCCAGTCACGCATCAGTTCGCAGTAGTGATAGGTCGGGTGCGTCGGGTCGCCGTAACGGGCGTAGCTTTCGTGGTAGCAGCCGCCGGAGCACAGGTTGCGGATCTGGCAGTCCTCGCAGCCGGTGTTGCTGCGGTCCAGGCGCTGGGACAGGAAGTCGTTCAACTCCACCTGCTTGACCCCGCTGTGGACGTTGCCAAACGTCGGCAATGACGAACCGGTGAAGCGGTGGCACAGGTTGAGTTCGCCCTTGTGGTCGACCGCCAGCATCTTCAGCCCGGCGCCACACGGCAGGGCTTTCTTGTGGCCCTCGTGGATGTCGGTGATCAACTGGTGCAGGTTGGAGAAACCGATGTTGCGGTGTTCCAGCGCGGCCTCCAGGTAGCGCCGACCGAGCCGTTTCATACTGGCGAAGACTTCGATCAATTCGTCGCTGGACAGGTTGAAGGTGCTGATATCGCCGGAGGTCACCGGGGCAAAGCCGACTTCGGCAAAACCCAGTTCGTTGAACAGGTGATCCCAGATAGTTTCAACGTCGGTGACGCCGGTGGTCAGGGTCACGCGGGCTCCGACCGGGCGACTGTTGTAGCGCGACAACAACATCTCGGCCTTGCGCCGAACCACGTCATAGGTGCCCTGCCCGCCCACGGTGATGCGGTTGCGGTCGTGCACGGTCTTCGGCCCGTCGATGCTCACCGACAAGCCAAAGCGGTGGGCGTTGAGGTAGTCCACCGTGTCCTCGGTGAGCAGCGTGGCGTTGGTGGTCATGACGAATTCGACGAACTTGCCCGCCTCGGCAAAGCGCTTTTCACAATAGTCGACCATGTACTCGATCAGCTTGCGGTTGCTCAGTGGTTCGCCGCCGAAGAACACCACGGTAAACCGCTCTTCATCGGGGGATTCGCGCAGGAGCATTTCCACCGAGGCGATGGCGGTCTCGACCTCCATCTTCTTGCCGGCCGAGGGCTTGTCGAGGTCTTCCTTGTAGCAGTAGGTGCAGCTCAGGTTGCAGCCGGTGTTGACGTTGAGCACCACGGTGTTGATGGCGGTGCGCTCGACCCGTTTGGCGGCGATGTCCGGGGTCAGCGGCGAGCCGTCGCTGACCAGTTCCAAGGCCATCAGCTCGCGCAGGGTTTCGTGGATTTCCTCGCCACCGAACTGGCTGGCCAGGCGCTGGATCAACTCGGCGCTGGAACAGCCGTGACCGCGCAGGGCATCGATGATGCTGCCGGTCAGGGCATCGCTGGCGAACAGCGAACTGCTGGGAATGTGAAACAGCATGCGGTCGGCATCCACCTGCACTTCGTGCAGGTTGCGTTCGACCAGATTCAAGATAGCGCCCATGGCAAACCTCCTGTGCAAACCCCTTTGGCGGGGCCTGCGTTCATTCCAAAAAAGTCTCTGAAAACTGCGGGTTCAGCGGCCTCACGGAATGGGTGGGTTGTTCCAGCGTTGCACGGTGACAATCATGTGGCCTTCGCCGGTCAGGGATTTTCCTGCGTCGTCGACGGCGGCAATCACCTTGAGGTTGCCGGCATTGTTGGTGGACATCTTGCGTGCCGGATTCGGCCCGGCATCGCCCGGGGTGAATACGCCACTGTCCGCCTGCATGGTGCCGGCAAACTTGACGTCTTCGTCTTCCCTGGCGCGGTCGTCGAAGGCTTCGACTTTCCACTGCGCCGGGACTATGCCAATGCGATAGAGCTTGCCGTCCGCGCCCTTGCCCCAGGCTTCGGCGTCGAAACGCCCCTGGACCTTGGGCGTCGAACCCCCGCCATCACCGATCCGGGCCACCGAGAATTCAGGCACCACCTTGACCTCGGCAATCTGCTGGTAGACCGACAGGCTCGGGCCTTTCAAGCTGCCCAAGGTCACGGCACGCACGCCCGGCTGGGCGTCGGCGGCGGCCTTGAGGCGGACCTTGATCTGCTCGGGGCTCTGGCTGATGACTTGGAGCACCTCGACGCCTTTACCGAAGTCCGGCTGGCCTTGCAGGCCGCTGCCGATCAGGGTCACTTCGGCTTCGCTGCCGGCCTTCAGGTAGCCCGGCTGCACTGCCAGCAAACGGCTGCTGCCCTGTTTGGCGGCGAGGAAGTCGAGCCCACGTTCATCGTGCTCGGCCTCGAACATCCGGCCTTGCAGTTCGCTGTCTTTGGCGGCGAACACCTGGCGCATCACTACGCCATCGACCGTCACGTTGCCGCGCCATTCGTAGCCGCTGTAGAGGATCGCGCTGCCGTCGCCGTTGAAGGCTGTGCCGTCGGCGTATTGACCCTTGACGCTGACCTTGAAGGTATCGTCGCCGTCGGCGCTGACGCGCATGATCCCGGCCAGCTCCCCCTTGCCCGGCAGGTGCCCGCTGAAGCTCCAGTCGCCCACCAGCGCCTGGGCCTTGGGCGCAGTTTGCTGCCAGGTTTTCCAGGCCGGGTTATCCAGTGGATAGCGCTTGGCCAACAGCGGCACCATCTCCTTGCGGGCCAGGTCGAACCAGTCGCGGTCGCGAGACAGCGCCTGGTATTCCAGCGACGGCCATTGACCGAGGTGGAAGTTCACCAGGCGCTCCCACTCCTCGGCCGGGCGACGCTGCAGGGCAACCCGCGCACCGGAGTGGCAGCGGCCGCACATCTGGCTGGTCTGCTCGTCGAATTGCTCGACGGTGTTGAGCCGCCGTTCCAGGGCATAACGCACGCCATCGGTCTCGCTCGGCGCCAGGCCCTGGGTATCGGCCAGGTATTTGACCAGGGTCCGGCGGTCGTCATCGCTGATCTGCAGGCCGTGCATGACCTGCATGCGCGCGATGCTCATCAGCCAGCCCTCCGGAGTCTTGCGTTGGTGGCTGATACGGCTCAAGGCGTTCTCGGCTTCAGGGGTATGACAGCCCTGGCAGGTCTCCTTGAGGATGGTCTGGGCGTCACGCGCGGCCATGCTTTGCGGAGCATGCAGGGCGGCACACGCGGCAAGCGCCAGGAGACTGGCGCTCATGCCTGATCGGAGTTTTCTCTTCATCAACGTCGAACCTCGCACGGTGCTTTCTTATTTTTTTGAACGGTCGTTTTTATGGTTTCTACCGCCAGCGAACATGCCGCTGACGAAGGCAAGAGAAACGTCTACCAAGGACCAATACACGGAGCGTGCCAGCTTATGAATAGTTCGTTGAATCAATGCTTTGCTGGTAAACACCCGGGTAATTCCGGCAACCACTGAGGTGCCCGGCGTTTAATTTCGCGACAACTGTTGCAGGCTGAGACGAGCATAGGTGAGTGTTCCTCGTATAGGATGACCAGCTATCCGCTTAACCGCTTCAGCTACGGGAACTGCGCCATGCTCAATGCTTTGCTCTTCGACCTCGACGGCACCCTCACCGACACCGACGCGCTGCACTTGCAGGCGATGCAACAGTTGTTGCTGGAGGAGGACGGCCGGGTGTTTACCAAAGCCGAGTTCGAAGCTCATGTCAGCGGCCAGGCCAATGCCGCCATGTGCCGCTACCTGTTCCCCGAACGCTCGGTGGCCGAGCACGAAGCCTTTGCTGATCGCAAGGAGCAGCGCTTTCGCCAGTTGTCAGCGCACCTGACGCCGATTGCCGGGCTGGTACGCTTACTGGATTTTGCCCAGGAGCAGGCCATCGGCGTGGCGGTAGTGACCAATGCACCACGAGCGAATGCCGAGCACATGTTGCAGGCATTGGCTCTGCGCGAGCGCTTCGAGCATGTAGTGGTTGCCGAAGAACTGCCCCGCGCCAAGCCCGACCCCCTGCCCTACCTGACCGGCCTGGAGCGCTTGCAGGCCAGCGCCGAGGTGAGCCTGGCATTCGAGGACTCGATCCCCGGCCTGACGGCAGCGGTAAAGGCCGGGATCTTTACCGTGGGCCTGGTGACCAGTCAGCGCCGCGAAACGCTGCTGGCCGCAGGGGCGCACCTGGTGATCGAAGACTTCAACGACCCGCAGTTGTGGGCGGTGATTGATCGCATGGCGGGGCGATGAGGAGCAAAGGGCGGCGAGGACTACGTCCTCGAACGTAGCCTCGCGGGCTCGACAGCTGCTACGGGGATTGGGGTGTTGCCGATAACGGGTGGTGTGGCGGGTATCGCCATCGGGCTAACGGATAGCTCATCGCCACTCGGCAGCCCGTCTCAGCGGTGCGTCTCAAAAATTGTCGCAATCTGCGACATCAGTACTCGCGAAAACCTAAACCTTTCGCCGCAAGAGCCTCTGAATACGGGCCCCGAGCAAACTGGCACAAGGGTTGCGATCAGCCTCGGCACACGAATAAGACGAGGCTCCATCATGTCGCTCCCCACTCCGCTTCCCGCCGTTTCGGCGTTCATCCAGCGCGCCCCGCGCATGCTGATCGGCGCCGAATGGGTCGAGGCCGCCGACGGCCAGACCATGCCCTTGCACAACCCAGCCACCGGCGAGGTCCTGTGCGTCGTGCCCAAGGCCACTCCGGACGACGTCGATCGGGCGGTGCTCGCTGCCCGCCAGGCGTTTGATGATTCGGCCTGGACCCGCACCCGCCCGCGCGAGCGGCAGAACCTGCTGTGGAAGCTCGCCGACCTGATGGAGCGCGACGCGCAGGTGCTGGCGCAACTTGAATGCCTGAACAACGGCAAGAGTGCCGCGGTGGCCCAGGTCATGGACGTGCAATTGTCCATCGACTTCCTGCGCTACATGGCCGGCTGGGCCACCAAGATCGAAGGCTCCAGCGTCGAAGTCTCGCTGCCTTTGATGCCCGATGAGCAGTTCCACAGTTTCATCCGGCGGGAAGCGGTGGGCGTGGTTGGCGCCATTGTCGCCTGGAACTTCCCGCTGCTGCTGGCCTGCTGGAAACTCGGTCCAGCCCTGGCCACCGGCTGCACCGTGGTGTTGAAGCCCGCGGACGAAACCCCGCTGAGCGCACTCAAGCTGGCAGAACTGGTACTCGAAGCCGGCTACCCCAGCGGGGTGTTCAACGTGGTCACCGGCACCGGCATCACCGCAGGCTCCGCCCTGACCCACAACCCGCTGGTGGACAAGCTGACCTTCACCGGATCCACCGCGGTGGGCATACAGATCGGCAAGATCGCCATGGACTCCATGACCCGCGTGACCCTGGAACTGGGTGGCAAATCACCGACCATTGTCATGGCCGACGCCGACCTGGCGAGTGCCGCAGCGGGTGCTGCCAGCGCGATTTTCTTCAACCAGGGCCAGGTCTGCTGCGCCGGTTCCAGGCTTTATGTGCAGCGTAAGCATTTCGACAATGTAGTGGCTGACATCGCCGGCATTGCCAATGCGATGAAGCTGGGCAATGGCCTGGACCCGAGTGTTGAGATGGGCCCGTTGATCTCCGCGCGGCAACAGCAACGCGTCAGCAACTACATCGACATGGGCCGGGAAAGCGGCGCGACCATTGCCTGTGGCGGGGAACAGTTCGGACCTGGGTTTTTCGTCAAGCCAACGGTGATTGTCGACGTCGACCAACAGCACTCGCTGGTCCAGGAGGAAATTTTCGGGCCAGTGCTGGTGGCGATTCCGTTCGATGACGAAGCCGAGGTTTTGCGCATGGCCAATGACAGTCCTTATGGGCTGGGGGCGAGCATCTGGTCCAACGACCTGGCGGCGGTGCACCGGATGATTCCGCGGATCAAGTCCGGCTCAGTCTGGGTCAACTGCCATAGCGCCCTCGACCCGGCGCTGCCCTTTGGTGGCTACAAGATGTCCGGTGTGGGTCGGGAAATGGGGTATGCGGCGATCGAGCATTACACCGAATTGAAGTCGGTGTTGATCAAGCTGTAGCGCTATCGCGAGCAAGCTCCCACCGGGGATGTGTGATCGATCCCCCTTGTGGGAGCTTGCTTGCTGGCGAATAGACCCGCCCAGTCAGCACCCATTTCAGGGCTGGTAGCCTTGCGTCAACAACCAGCGCCTGATCAATGTTCCCTGTTCTGCCGTCAGCCCTGCCAGCGCCTCTGCGGCGGGCTGACTACGCAACCGCCGCAGCAACGGCGCCAGCTCCACTCCGTGCACATGCCAGATCCCCAATGGCTGGTCTGCGGTGATCACCACCTCGGCCTCATCGACAAAGCCGTCCTTGAGCACCGGTGCCCGCTCAATCCGCAGCGCGGCAAAGTCTGCTTCGGCGTGTGCCACTTGGCTGTCTGGCCACTGCCGGCGAGCCTGCCAGAACGGCTGTTGCGGCCAGCGCTGTTCGTCGGCATAAAAGTCCCGGCCGATCCGTGCAAACCTGAGGAACAATTGTTCCACCCGCATCCGGTGAAATCCCTGGGCCAGCGCCGCCCGCTCGGGTTTGCGCAGCAGGGTATTGATCACCACCGGGGCCTGCAGGGCCGATGACAGGGACTGGAAAATACCGTTGCCCGACAGCGGGTCCACGGCCATCGCCGCATCACCGACCCGGATCCAGTTGTCGCCACACACCTGCGAGGACAATATGGCGGTGCTGCTGCGGGCATGCAGCTGCACGTCGAGTTGCGCTGCATCGGCAAAGAATGCCCTGGCCAGTGCCGAAGCCTCGCGCCGCTGGCGACAGTAGTCGAGCAACAGTGCCTTGGCCGGCAATGTGGCGCTGGCCACGTCCACCGTCCATTGCCAATAACACTGACCGTCAGCGCGCCGGGCCATCCATGCCCAGCCCTGCTCCAGGCTTTCCACCGCACTGGCGGTACTGCCCGGCGTGCCCTGCCAGCGATTGAGCAGGCTGACAGTTTCCGGTCCGCGCAGGCCTTTGCCGAGCGCCGGGGACTGACGCCCCCGAGCCTCGATGAGGAAATCCGCCAGTAGCGGCTCACGCCCTTGGACCTCGACCTTGTGTCCCGATGCGCTCGACTGAACGTTCAGCACCCGGCCTTCGATGACCTCGACGCCCGCTCGGCGCAGGTCCTCACGCAAGCCGCGGTCAAAGCTCGGGCGGTCCAGCAGGTACTCGATATTCTGCGCATGCTGCTGACCGTTCCACGACACCTGTCGCTGGGACGCCAGTGCCCCCTGCGCCAGCGCCTGTTCCAGCCCGGCGCCACGCAAGGCTTCCAGCACCCGCAGGGAAACCCCTTCGAGTGCCGCAAAGCGTCGCCATTCGCTGACCAGCGTCACTGGGTAACCCAGCCGGCGCAGGCCCAGCGCAGTAGCCGCACCGGCCGGCCCGGCACCGAGGATCAGCAACGTGTTCATGGGCCAATACGCCGTTCAGGGCCACGATAGTGGGCGTTGTCCTGTAGCCACTGGATGACCTGCTCATTGCTGGCCTGGGGCTGGGCCAGCAAGAATGCTGCGATGTGCCCACTCAACGCCGCACAACCGAGGCTGGCACCCGACTGTCCTGGGTGGGTGCCCTGCACGCACGCGGCGAAATCCGCCTGGGCACTGTTGAGCCACGACCATTGCGACTCGGCACAACGGGCATCGCCAGTGCCCCGCAGCACCTGTGGATAATTGGCTGGAAACACCCCCTCGCCTTGCGCCGGGCTGGAGGCGCAAAGCAACACGCCGCGGGCCTGCGCCGCGGCGCAGGCTTGGCGCAACAGGCTGCGATCCTGACGCAGGCCGAGGCTCAGATTGATCAGGCGAACGTCCTGCGCCACCAGCCAGTCGATCGCGGTGGCGATCTGCAAGGCGCTGGTGACCCCGCGCTGGTCAAACACCTGGGCCACACAAAACCGCGCTGCGGGCGCGCGCCGGCCGATGGCCTCGAGCACCGCGCTGCCATGGCCCAGCGGATCGTCACACAGCGCGCCTTCGGCCAGCCCATCGTCCAGCAGGGAGAAACGTCTTCGCGCAACCACCAGCGGCTGCTGCGCCGCCGAGTGGCCGCTGTCGACCAAACCGACCAGCAGTTCAGGCTTCATGCAGCACCGTTTTTGCAATGAGTAGGCCGTCGAGCAATTCAAAGCGTAAATCGGCATCGGCCAGGGTCGAGGGACGGTGGCTGATCAGGATCCGCGTGCGCCCGGCAAACAGTCGGTCGATGGCTTCGATAACCTCGCGCTCGGTGGTTTCATCCACCGCCGAGGTGGCTTCGTCCAGCACCAGGATCAAGGGGTCCTGCAACAAGGCGCGGGCAATCGCGATCCGCTGTTTCTGCCCACCCGAGAGCTGCTGGCCGCGCTCGCCCAATGGGCTGTCGAGGCCTTCGGGCAACGACTCGATCAGGCTCTGGAGTTGCGCCAGCCGCGCCACTTCAGCAATCGCCTGGCGGCTGGCGTCCGGCACCGCGTAGGCCAGGTTGTCGGCCAGGCTGCCGCGAAACAACACGATGTCCTGGCTGACCACGGCAATCCGCCGGCGCAATTGGAACAGGTCCAGCTCCCGCAGATCGACCTCCCCCAGCAGTACCCGACCGGACTGCGGATCGTGATGACGCTGCAGCAGGTCGATCAGGGTCGACTTGCCGACGCCGGAGCCACCGCTCAAGGCAACCTTCAAGCCGTAGGGAATGCGTGCCTGGATACCGCGCAAGGTGCTCGGGCGGCCGGGGTGGCTGAAGTGCACGTTGTCGAAACGCAGTTCACCGCAGGTCGGCATCGGTTGTGGCGTGAGCGGGCTCAGCACGCTCGGCGTTTCGCCCCGCAGCTCCATCACCCGGCCGAGGCTGACGGTCATGCGCTGGATCGCCACGTACAAGCCCAACAAGCTCTGGACTGGCCCGACGGCCATGCCCAGGTAGGTGGAAAAGGCGATCAATGCCCCCAACTGCCAAGTGCCCTGCACCACCCAGTAGCCACCGATCAGGAAGGCACAGGCGCGTGACATGGAGGTCAGGGTGCCCGGCACCGCCTGGGTGAAGAACTCGGTGATTTGCAGGCGCAGCAACTGGCTCATGTAACCATGGCCCAGGGATTCCAGGCGTCGCGCTTCGCGCTGTTGCTGGCCGGCGGACTGGATGAATTTCATCACCGGCAGGGTCTCGACCATGAACGAGGACATGTCCGCCGAGCGCTCGCGCAACTGCCGCACATCCCGTTCGACCTTGCGCCGCATCCAACGCAACCAGAGCACGTCGAGGGGAATCAGGATCAACGCGAGCAACGACAGTTTCCACGACAGGGTCAGCAGCATGGCCACCGCGCAGACCAGGCCGATCACGCTGGATACCGCCGAGAACAGCGAGTCCACGGCAAAGCGCTGGATCTCGGCCACGTCGCCATCCAGGCGCGACATCAGGTCGCCGATCCGCCGTTGCCCGTAGAATCCCGGCGACAGGGTTTGCAGGTGCCGGTACAGGTCGTCACGCAGGGAAAATAGAATCCGCCCCGAGAGTCGGGTGTGCAGGTAACGGTTGATCCCCGACAGTGCCGTGCCAAGCAATCCCGCGCCAATCATCAGCGCGGCGATCAGCACCAGCATGGAAAAGTCCCGGGCCAGCAAGCCGTCGTCGATCAGCAGCTTGGTGAGCCAGGGCTGCACCAGGACCAGCAGCGAGGCGCACATCGACAACCCCAACAACCCGCCGATCGCCAACCGGTGCGGTCGCACGAAGCTGTAGAGCCAGGCCAGCGCGGCGTCCAGTGCCTGGGGGTTGGGGCTGTCGACCAGCCTGACAATCCAGCGCCGCATCAGCTGCGCAACTGTTTAAGCTTGCGGTACAGGGTCGCGCGACTGATGCCCAAGGCGTCGGCGGCGGCCGAGACATTACCCTGGTGGCTGTCCAGGGACTGACGAATCAGTTCCAGTTCGTTCTCGCGGATGCTGCCCGCCTGCGGGCGTTCGCTGGCGTTCAATTCGTCGAGCATGCTGTCGGGCAGGTGATCCAGGGTCAGTACGCTGTCCCCCGGCTCGCGCATGGCCAACGCGGTGCGCAGGACCATTTCCAGTTGGCGGATGTTGCCAGGCCAATGGTAGCCACCGAGCAAGCGGTTCAAGTCGTCATGCAGAACGACCGCCGGAGCCTCCAGCTTGACCAGCAGGCGGGCGACCAAAGCGCTGAAGTCCTCGCGCTCACGCAAGGCCGGGAGCATCACGCTGATGCCGTTGACCCGGTAAAACAGGTCCTCGCGAAAATGTTTGTCTTCCACCAGGCGCTTGAGGTCGCGGTGGGTGGCGCAGATCAGCGCGACGTCGATGTCCTGTTCTTCACCGGCACCCAACGGCGCCACCTTGCGATCCTGCAGCACGCGCAACAGACGTGCCTGCAAGGCCAGGGGCATGTCGCCGATTTCATCGAGAAACAGGGTGCCGCCATGGGCCTGCTGCAGGCGCCCGACCATGCCGCCACGCCGCGAACCGGTGAATGCGCCTTCGCGGTAGCCGAACAGTTCCGACTCGATCAGGCCTTCGGGGATCGCCGCGCAATTCACCGCGACGAAAGGTTTGTCACAACGGGCGCCGGCCAGGTGCAGGGCGCGGGCGATGACTTCCTTGCCGGTGCCGGTCTCTCCCAGCAGCAACACTGGCAATTGATTGGCCAGGCCCTGGCGGGCCATGCGCAAAGCGCGGGCATAACGCGGATTGTTGCCGGCCAGGGCTTCGAGCTCCACTGGCGCCTTGAGCGGTTTTGCGCTGCTGCGCGCGGGCGTGCTGAGGTTGATCGAACGCTGGGGGGCGCGCAGGGTTTTGTAGAAGAACTCGCCCTTGGCCGTTTGCAGGCTGCCGACACCGCCCTGCTGCAGACGCGCCAGCAGTTGCAAGCCGTCGACCCCAAGAAACTCTTCGCAGCGTCGTCCGACCAGCGCCGAACGCTCGGCGTGCAGCAACTGGCAGGCCTGGCCGCTGACTGCGAGGATCTGCCCGCCCAGGCTCACGGCCAGCAAGCCTTGCCAGGGGGATTCGAGGTATTGCCGGCGACTGTGGAAAGCCAGGACGATTTCGTCCGGATAACTGGCGTTGAACACCCGGCTTTCGATCTGGCTGACAGCCATGGCCAGCAGCGCGCTGCTGTCGTGGGCGCGGCCCAGCGGACCTTCGCGGGTCAGGTCGAGTACGCCGAGGATGTCGCCGTGGGGACAACGAATGGGCACGGAGGTGCAGGAGAAATCGCTCAGGCGATCGAGGTAGTGTTCGCCGCAATCGATCAGCGTCGGTCGCGCTTCCACCAGGGCGGTACCCAGCGCGTTGGTGCCACGAACGGCTTCGCTCCAGCAGGCACCGAGGGTGATGTCCTGCAGACCGCTGCCCTTGAGGCGATCGGCGCGGCCTTCGACCGCAAGGATGGTGGCATCGGAGTTGGCGAGGATAATCAGCCCTTCCTTGCCCTGGCGTTCGGCCAGGTAATCGATGGCTGGCAGGGCCGCGTCGATCAGCAGCCGATTGCTGGCCAACAGCAGGTCCAGGCTCGCGCTCGATTCCAGCGCCAGTTCATGCTTGCCATTGAAGTGCACACCGTGGCTGAGGCTGCGTCGCCATGAAGCATCGATTTCGGCGCGTAACACGCCATCGGGGACTTCGCCTTCAAGGTGCAGTTTCTCCCGGGCGAGCCGGGCTTCGTGTGGCAGCTTTGCGGTTGTTGTTTTTATAAGGCTCATCAAGCGCTCCGGATCGGTCCGCCCAGTACCTCGCCGGGCCATGTGCATACTCGCGACGAAGCACGCAAGTCATGGGCAAATGTCTACACCCGGTTCAGATGGCAGTAAAGGGAAGTTTGCCCGATGACTCGGACAACACTTTCCTCAAGCAAAACCTGCGCCATGGACAATCGGCGTCGCCTTCTATGTTTACGTTAACGTCAAGCAACTGGCAAGTGCCACGCAGGCCAACTTCATACCTGAGGGTCGCCATGAGCCTTGCTCGGGCTGGCGTATTGCGGTTTCAGGTGGCCGTCGTTGTCCAGCAGCCAGGCGTCCATGATCTGGCGCACCACGGGACCTGCGACACGACCGCCGGCCTCGCCGTTTTCGATCATCACCGAGATTACGATCTTGGGGTGTTCGGCCGGGGCAAAACCGACGAACAAGGCGTTGTCGCGGTTGCGCTCCAGGGTCTTCGCCCGGTTGTAACGTTCGCCCTGCTTGATCGCTACCACCTGGGCGGTGCCGCTCTTGCCGGCGATGCGGTACTGGGCACCCGCCGCTGCCGCCCGGGCAATGCCGCGTGCATCGTGCATGACCATCTGCATGCCGTGGTTGACCTGCTCCCAGTCGCGCGGGTCTTTCAACAGGATGTTGGGCATTGGATGTTCGTCCACTGGCGCGATGCCATCGACGCTCCTGGCCAGGTGCGGACGGTTCCACACGCCCTTGTTGGCGATCAGCGCCGTGGCCTGGGCGAGCTGCAGGGGGGTGACCTGCATGTAGCCCTGGCCGATGCCGAGGATCACCGTCTCCCCCGGGAACCAGGCCTGGCGGCGCGTAGCACGTTTCCAGGCGGGCGATGGCATCAGACCGGCTGACTCTTCGAACATGTCCAGCGAGACTTTTTCGCCGAGGCCGAACATGGCCATGTAGTCGTGCAGGCGGTCGATGCCCAGCTTATGCGCCAGGTCGTAGAAGTAGGTGTCGTTGGAACGCATGATCGCCGCGTCCATGTCGACCCAGCCGTCACCACTGTGGTTCCAGTTGCGGTATTTGTGGTCGAAGTCGGGCAATTGGTAGTAGCCCGGATCGAAGACCCGAGTCTGTGGCGTCACCACCCCGGCATCCAGGCCAGCAATCGCCACCTCTGGCTTGATGGTCGAGCCCGGCGCATACAGGCCGCGCAGCACGCGGTTGAATAACGGGCGGTCGATGGAGTCGTGCAGCGCGGCGTATTGCTTGAAACTAATGCCGGTGACAAACAGGTTGGGGTCGAAACTCGGCTTGCTGACCATGGCCAGCACCTCGCCGGTGGCCGGGTCGAGAGCGACCACCGAACCGCGCCGGTCACCCAGTGCGGCTTCCGCAGCCTCTTGCAGTTTGACGTCGAGGCTGAGGACGATGTTCTTCCCGGGAATCGGGTCGGTGTGCTTGGGCACCCGCAGCACGCGCCCCTGGGCGTTGGTCTCGACCTCTTCGTAACCAACGTGACCGTGCAGCTCGGACTCGTAGAACTTCTCGATGCCGGTCTTGCCGACCGACTGGGTGCCGCGGTACTCCACTGAGTCCAAGGTCTTGGATTCTTTCTCGTTGATCCGCCCGACATAACCGATGGAGTGGGCAAAGTGCGCGCCCAGCGGATAGTTGCGCACAAACTGCGGTTCGACATCGATGCCCGGCAAGCGGAACTGATTGACGGCGAGGATGGCGATTTGCTCTTCGCTCAACTCGTAGAACAGGGTGACGGGGACAAAAGGATGGCGCATCTGTTTCAGCGCCTTGTCGAACAATGCACGGTCTTCGCCAGGCAGGTGCAGCAAACTGATGAGGGTATCCAGTTCGCCTTTCACATCGGTAGCGCGCTCACGGGTGAGGGTGAGGTTGTAGCTGGGCCGGTTATCGGCCAGCAGCACCCCATTGCGGTCGTAGATCAGGCCACGCGTTGGGGTGATGGGCAGCACGTGCACCCGATTGTTTTCGGAGATGGTCGAGTGGTAGTCAAATTCGACGACCTGCAGGATGTACAAGCGCACCACCAGGGCGCAAGTGATGGCCGCCACGAGCAGCGCGCAGGCCATTAGCCGTTTGTTGACCAGGCGGGTTTCTTTCTCGTGGTCCTTGATGGGGATGGGTTCAGGCATTTCTACGGCAACTCTTTGACTGGATTAACCGCCGGTCCCTGGGCGTGTCATCAGTCCCTTGAAAAACGAGCTGCACCTTAACAAAACCCTGGGTCCACTTCAGGGTTAATCCACCCAATGGCGGCCCTGGAACATGAAAGATATGTCAGGTTGGCGCCGGACTTTCTCGCGGACAAGAACAAAACCCCTACCTGCATACGCAGATAGGGGTTTCGGAATTT